>JANOHQ010000363.1:0-2621 GCA_031406595.1 Chitinophagaceae bacterium | reverse complement strand
TCCCCGTTCCTCCCACATGAAACTCATAAGTATGACCGCTGCCGACCGGGTAGGTATTGAGAACGGAGTAAATGATCACACTGTCCTTACATACCGCCGGCAATGAACTGGTGAACGAAGGTGTTGCTGTATATTGATTGGTGATAAGGTTATCACTGCAACCTGTAATATTATCAAATACGTATAGTTCGGTGGTAAAGGATCCGACAACAGGAAAATTATGCGTTGTATTATAGTTGGTGATATCTGGCGAAGCGGGGATATCGGAAAAGGTCCAGCTGAAAGAACTAATATTCCCGAGCGACAGGTTATTATAGGTAAAACTGTTTTTGGCACTGCACTGGTTGGAGAAATTATAATCCGCCACTACCCCTTCGATGATAATGTCAATGAAATCCGTTGCCCCTATACATCCGTTAAAATAAGGTGTCAATGTTACCCGCATAGGACCGAGTGTACGGTACTGGTAGGTGATGCTGGTGCTGCTGGTGGTTTGCGTATTGCCATCTCCAAAATCCCATACATAAGAATTGGCATTGACGGCAGTACCAATAAACGTGATGGTCTCACTGGCACAATAGGTAGTCCTTCCGTCCTGCGTCACCGCATTGGTATTAAAGGGTGGTGTGCCAAATGCAAAGACCGGGAATGTATATTGATTCGTGCAGCCCTGTACCGTTGTAATGGTTACACTGGCAGTTGTGATCGGTGTAACTATATTATAGGTATGTGTGGTATTATTTACCGCAGTGTTCGCTACTGGTGAACCATCACCGAAGTCCCAGGCAAAATTGGCTGTGGCATCTCCCGTGGGCAGGGTGGCCGAAGCGGAGAAAGTTGTGTTAGCTGGTATGCATCCCTGCGTTGGATCTACGACAGGATTGATGATCGGGAATTGCATCACCTGTACCGGTATACTGGTAATGGCCGAACAACCAGGTGTAGTAATGCCCCTGACCGTCACGGTATAATTTCCATAGGCACCAAATGCATGCCCTGTTGTATTTGTTCCCGTCACTAACAAGGGGCTCCCATCACCAAAATCCCATTCATAACTGGTAATAAAAGCGCTGCCCGTCGCTGTAAAATTGATCAGACCCGGCTGGCAGATATATACCCGGTCTGCTGCGACCGAGATCACCGGTGTAGGATTGATGTCCACCGTTTTAGTCACCGATACTGCGCCGGTTGGATAAACGGCCGTTAATGTTACCGAGTAAGTACCCGGCAACGTATACGTAATTACTTCCGTAGCAGCTGTGCCGGAGGCTCCGTTTCCAAATCTCCAGATAAAATTGGTGGGTGTACCTGAGCAATTTTGGGTAAAGACAACGACCTGGGGACTGCAATAAAGACCATTAGGGCTAGAGAAATTAAAATCCGCCGTTTGGCTATATACGACACAGGGAAGCAATATGCTCAGTAGCGCTATGGTAGTTTTTGCTCCCTTCATGCTCTAAATATCCATTTGACGGCTTGTAAACTGATGAGTTTAAAGTGGTTTTAAGAAAGTTAACTGACTGTTAATGACAAATTTGATGCCACCATAGTACAAAACCCCTTCTATATCCTCCTCCTTTTGGTATTACTTTCTCCCTTATCAACATTTACGGTCCACTGTTAGTAAATCGACTCCCCTGGTTGTAACCCCTGGGGCTGCCGTCCGTCATATAAGGAAGACCTGTTAAAAAAAAATAAAATAATTTGTAGTTTGAGGGTCATACGAAAATAATCGTATATTCGGGTATAAATTGGAAAACATGTCAGCACCCAAAATGATCAAACCCACAGAAAGTGAGCTGGAGATATTGCAGATCCTCTGGACAAAAGGATTGGCAACCGTGAGGGAGGTACATGAGGAACTGGGTCAGACCAAGGATGTGGGATATACCACTACCCTGAAACTGATGCAGATCATGAATGAAAAGGGGATCGTAAAAAGAGATGACTCGATGCGTACCCACATTTACCAGGCAAATGTGAACAAGGAAAAGACCCAGAAACATTTACTGGGTAAGATGATCGATAACTTGTTTGGCGGCTCCCCTACCCAACTGGTGATCCAGGCATTGGGAGATGAAAGCCATAAAGCAAGCCCTGAGGAACTGGAGAAAATTCAGTCATTACTCGACAGTCTTAAAAAATAAGAATGACCGGCCAGGCCAACTTTCTGCAATCATTGGGATGGGCTGTTCTCAACAGCTTATGGCAACTGGCTTTGCTATGGCTTGTGTACCAGTTCATCACCGGTTTATTCAGGGGGCTCCGCTCTTCGGCAAAAGGATCCCTGGCCTCGGCACTGCTGATCGGGGGATTTGGCTGGTTCCTCTATACTTTTTTCACTACTTATTTTATCCGGGCTGACCAGTCAATACTTTCCGCATCATTCATGAATGCTGAAGGCAATCAACAGTTGAATGAATGGCTGCGTCAAAGCCTGCCGCTTGCTTCTGCCCTTTACCTGGCGCTCCTGGTGCTTCCGCTCCTGCATTTTGTAAGGAATTACCGTTATGTGCAGGTGATCCGTCATTATGGTCTTACCCGTATCAACGTAGAGTGGCGCCTTTTTGTGAACAGGGTTGCTCAACGAATGAATATCAGGAAAAAAGTACAGATATGGA
>JANOHQ010000323.1:0-6936 GCA_031406595.1 Chitinophagaceae bacterium | reverse complement strand
AAGGGCGCATTGCAGCGCCATTGGGGTCCACGGTCAGTGCAAATACCACCGGAAAACCTTTCGTGTCAGCGTGGTACAACAGGCGATCTTTTAGTCCGTCTCCATTAAACTCTCTGGCTTCCCCACTGTCTTATTCCCGGTCACCATGACTATATATGAAAAAGCTACTGTGTATATTATTTATTCTTGTTTTAACTACGGTCTCCTCTTCTGCGCAAACACCGGGAGGCAATGTACAGGGAATCCGGCCTGACAGGATACGGGTTCCTGAAAGATCGCTACTGCAAAGAGAAAGACTTCGGATGAAAATTATGCCCCGCAACTCCCGCAGAGAGGAAGTTAACCTGGTGGAAGAAAAAAGGAAAATGCGTAAAGTAAAATGGAAAGCCCGTCGCGGCAACCGATGATCCTTACCCAGGAACGCTGATCACCTGCCAAACCATTTAAGTATTTCTGTTTTCCTGCGTCTCGATACAGGCACATGCATTTTATTACTCATCTCCAGTACTCCCTCTTTATCCACTTTTATTACATGGGCCTTGTTGACGAGGTAGGACTTATGTACACGTAGAAACTGGTACTCCGATAAGATCTCTTCATACTCCTTGAGCGTCTTTGCAACGATCAAAGTTCTTTGATGGGCAAAAAAGAATTTAGTATAGTTACTGCTGCCTTCCAGCATCACGATCTCTTTAGGTTCATATAAAAAAATTCCTTCGCTGGTGGACAAAGCCAGTTTAAACTGTTCCTGGTCCCTTTGCTTCAGGTTGTACAGCAGGTTATCTACCAGTGGCTGCTGTGATGCGGTCGACGCTGTTTGCTTTTTTACAATATGCCGGTTCACTGCATTTTGCAGCTCCACGATATCAATGGGTTTCAACAGGTAATCCAGGGCGCTGAAACGGATTGCTTTGATCGCATACTGATCATAGGCAGTTGTAAAGATCACATCAAAATTCCAGCCGCTTGCACGATTCAGGAAATCAAAGCCGTTCATTCCGGGCATTTCGATATCCAGCATCACCAGCGAAGGCTTGTACTCATCGAGTAAGGCCAGCGCTTCTTCGGGTTTGTTGGAGATCTCTATCTGTTTATCACCGGGTATATGTTTCTCCAGCAGCACTTTCAAAATGCGGCCTGCGGATTGTTCATCATCAACGATAAGTATTTTAATCATACCTGTTATGAATGGATGTTGACAAATGAGAAGGTAAAGTTATGATTACCCTTGTGCCCGCGGGCTGCTGCCGGTCATCAAAAAGATCGATCGTTTCGATAACAGCCGAACCCGGGTTTTGCTGATTCAACAGGGTAATCCGCTGAAAGGCCAGCTTTGTTCCTTTTGATTCAAATTTTCCTGCGCCCAGTTTCTGTTGTTTGATCTCTTCCGCCCTTGCCCTGCCTACACCATTATCTTCGATCACACACTGGAGTTTGCCCTTTTTCTCGCTGAACCGGAGCAGCAGTCTTTTCTCCCCTTCTTTATTGATCAATCCATGCCAGATAGCATTCTCCACGAAGGGTTGGATCAGTAATGACGGAATATAGATATCTTCTTTATCCTCCCGGACGCCATCGGAATGATCATCCATTTCGATCGTGTAGGTAAAGGACTGGCTGAATCGAAGCGACTCCAATGATAAATACAAACGTATCATATCCAATTCACTGCTAAGAGGTATCAAACTCTTGTCCGAATTATCCAGCACCAGGCGTAACAATTTCGAAAATCTCGAAAGGTAATCATAGGCGGCATCTATTTTCTCGGTAACGATACACTCCTGGATGGCATTTAATGAATTAAAAATAAAATGCGGGTTCATCTGTGAGCGGATAGCTTTGGCTTCCAGCTCGCCCATCTGTTGTTTTACTGCGGCCTTGTTCCGGATATCTTTTACTCTTCTCCGGAACAGCACATATACCAGCGTTGCTATTCCCAGGAGCAAAAGCACTCTGAACCACCATCGTTGCCAGAACGGCGGGTGAATAGTAAAGACATACTGCAGTGGCTGTTCGGTCCATACCCCATTATTATTACAGGCGATCAGTTCGAATGTATAATGACCGGGACGCAAAAAATTAAGGTCAGCGCTGCGGCTGGTCGTATAGGTCCAGTCAGTATTCAGTTCTTTTACCCGGTAGGCATAACGAATTTTACCAGGATCGCTCAGCGAAACTGCAGTATAGCGAAATTGCAGGGAATTTTGTTTGAACGAAAAAGAGGCCGATAATCCCGCCGCGTAATTTATAGCCTTGCCGCTGACGGAAATAGAATTGATGAGCAGAACTGGCGGAATATTGTTGCGACCAATACTGTCCGGGTGAAATGCAATAGCTCCTATGGAAGTGATGCCCCAGATCATTCCATTTTTTTCTTGCTCCAATTTCAATGTTTGGTAGTAGGAAGAGAATAATCCGTCGTTTTCATTAAAAGTGACCAGGTGTTCTTTATTGCCCGGATCCTGCAGAACCGATATACTCATATAATCGCCCCACCAGATATTTCCATTCTTATCGGCCAGCACAGACAAAGCATTGTCTGAAGGAAGACCATTGCGGCTGTCGTATTGCCTGTGCATGACCAGCCTTTCCTTTTCATAGCGGCAAAGAAGCAACCCCTTACCCTGTGTAGCGACCCAGGTATTTCCCTTTTTATCACTGATTATTTTATTGATGTATAATTTTTTTACGGGCATGTTTTGAATAGAGTCATCTACTAATTGTCCGTTCTGCAAACGGAAAAGACCCTGGCTGCCATAAAACCAATAGCCTGAATTTCCTGTTTGAAAACAACCAAACAATTCCGGCTTCCTGGTATACTTCGTTTGAAATGGATAATGTCCTGCCATCGGCTGGGACGCCAGTGGGTCAATAATCGTAACGCCATTTTCGGTACAAGCAAACAATTTACCATCCCCGGTTGGATACAGTGCTTCACAATTGTTGTCTTTTAAAAAGCCTGTATCCTTCCAGTTTTGAAGCTGTTTATTATTATACCGGCTGACCCCCTGGTAACCACTGCCCGCCCAGATCCCACCGCCCTCCTCCTCAAACAGGCACATTACTTCTGCCCTGGAGAATAAAGGAGGAATATTTTTATCAGGTACAATCCCTGCGGGAGTTCTTGTAAAAAGAAAACCGCGGTTACCGCCAAATAACAGGTCACCATTTTTTCTTTCAAGAAAGGAAAAAATCTCTGTATGTCCTCCTGGTGGAAGTGTATAATGCCGGAATGCTGTTTTTCTGAATTTCAACAACCCTTCCCAGGAACCCACCCATATATTCTCCTCTTCATCGACCAATGCCGTCACCGCATTATTGGTGATATTTTGGAAAGACACAAGATGCTGCACCACTCCATTTTCTACAGGACCCACACCGGTTGTCGTTAAGGAAAAAAGCCTCTGCCCAAACCCGAAAACAGTCCGGCCGATATATTCATCTGTATAGGTTCCGCCCGGCTTCCCGTTGATCATTTGTTCGGGATATAGATCCAACCGGTTCCAGAATATACTGTCAGGAGAAACCGCTACTATGGAACGAACAGGGCTGTATGGATTGGGGTTGGTCCAAACCGTTTCATAGGCACTGGTATTAAAAGGTATTCTGAAAATGCCATCAAATGAAGTGATATATATATTCTGCAGCCTGTCTTCTGCAAACGCATACACCCTTTTGGTAAACCCTGCATACGGTGTAATTGACAATATACCGGTTGTGTGGCCGTGCACTTGTTTTACCAGGCTTGCCGGAATTTTATACAATGCATTTAAATCACCCACCCATAGATTTCCCTGGCTATCGGTCAGTAATGCCTCAACAGCGATCTGCACCTTACTTTGTAGTTCAATTTTCCGTATCCCGCTCCCGTCTGAGTAGAACAGACCTTTGTCGCCTCCAACCCAGATACCTTTCAGGCTATCCTGGGCAATACAAAGCACGCGGCCTGCAGTCTCATTTTCAGCGGTGTATTGAAAATTTCTGAATGTATAGCCGTCGAACACACTTACACCCAGTTCTGAACCGATCCACAGCATCCTGTCGGTCGTTTGTGCCAGTGCATAGATCTTGGAAGAAAGCAGCCCATTGCGTGTACCAAATGTTTCCAGCCGGTAATGAGAAGACTGTGTCCAGCCCGTCATTGACAGCAGTACGAATACGAACAAGAGGCTAAAATACCGGCGGCGGAACATCAATTTTTAATGAGTAAAAATATACACCCTTTTTGCGAGAGTTGACCCGTTTGCTCATTTCTGCTACCACTTAATAAGTAGCACAGGAGTTCCCCGCCATTGGATAAGTTTTCTGCTCCATTGCCTTTTTTACCCCTTTACCGGCTGACAGACAATACTAGCTTAGTAGTACAAGCACCAGGCATGGCTGATCCAGGGATAGTATCAAAAAAAATTATTGCGGTTCGTGAAGAAATGAAAAAGAATGGTTGGTGGGCCACTACTACACCTCCCTGGGTACATGCGTATGAAAATAGCAGGGTGCTGACTGCCGAAAATTTCAACGAATGGCTGCAGTTCATCTTCCTGCCCAACCGCCAGATGGAACTGGCAGGAGTAAAAAGTCTTCAACAGGAAAACTATGTAGCCCCGCAGGCTGTAAAGATCTTCCGGGATGACAGTTCAAAAAACAAGTTATTACAATTATTAATAGAGCTCGATTCGTTATAAAAAACTAAAATAAACTGTATGAAAAAATATTTACTGCTGGCATTTTTTGGCAGTGCGTTCGTTTCCTTACATGCACAACCGGCAAGTGTAGGTATTGGAACCACGACTCCACATGCCAGCGCATTGCTGGAGGTAAACAGCATTAACAAGGGAGTATTAATATCGAGAATGACGGGTGCGCAAAGAACCGCCATTGCATCTCCGGCAATTGGACTGCTGGTTATACAAACGAATACGGAAATCGTACCTCCTTCATCTCCCGGGCTTTATTTATGTGAGCAGGTTGGAGCTTTTGTAGTCTGGAGAAGAATTGCAAGGACGGATGAAACAACGACATCCTGGACAACATCCGGGACTGACCAATATAGTAATGTAGGGGGCAATGTGGGTATTGGCATTAGCGCCCCCACTTCAAAGTTTCACCTGGTTGGAAATTATTTCCAGGACAATGGTACTATGACGATCAACAATACATCGCCCACTTTGATACTTCAAAGTGCTGGTATCAACAAAGGTTTTCTCCAGGCAGTGGGTGATAATATGCGTATTGCCACCAGTTCTGGTAATGTTGCCGGAAGGTTTATTGTACGCCTGAATAACATTGAACCATTCGTAGTAGAGCCTTCGGGCAATGTAGGCATCGGGACTTCAGATCCCAATTATTTATTAAATGTCGACGGCGATATAAGAGCTGTGGGAGATATACGCATTGAAAATGGGTTCCTCAATATTCATAATACGACAGACTCAAAAAACTGGAACCTGCAATACTCCGCCGGGTCAGGCCGTTTACTTTTCTTAGAACAGGGAGTTGAAAGACTTATACTTCGAAACGGGGGCAATGTAGGTATCGGTGCTGCAGATGTCAACTATAAATTAAATGTCGACGGAGATGTAAGGGCAGTGGGAGATGTACGTATTGAAAATGGATTCCTCAGTATTCATAATACGACTGATTCAAAAAACTGGAACCTGCAATACTCCTCCGGTACGGACCGCTTACTTTTCTTAGAGCAGGGGGTTGAAAGACTAATACTTCGTAATGGGGGCAATGTTGGCATTGGTGTTACACCGACAGAAAAACTACAGGTTGCGGGAAATACTTTGATCAGCAGCGGAGGCACTCTTTCCTTAGCAAAATCATCAGGATTAATAACGGTGGAAATAAAACCTACAGAGAGTGGCACAGACGGTGCTTCTATGCTCTTATACAATAACTCTGGTGTTGCCACGATAGAAATAGATGCTGACTTTGGTGATGGAGATGGGAGAATTATTACCAATGAACTACAAATAACAGGTGGGTCTGACCTGGCAGAAAATTTTACCCTCCGTGAAGACGAAGACAGCTACCTGAAACCGGGTATGCTGGTTTCCATAGATACAGAAAACGAAGGATTGTTATGTATTACCAAACAATCCACTGATAAAAAAATTGTGGGCGTTATCAGCGGTGCCAATGGTATTAAACCCGGTATGCTGATGGGTCAGCAAAATTCTATTGCGTATGGAAAATATCCTGTGGCATTGGCCGGCAGGGTATATGTATTGTGCAATGAGGAAGGTGGCGAAATAAATGCCGGCGACTTTTTAACCTCTGCTTCCCAGCGGGGCTATGCAAAAAAAGCCCGTAACCTGAAAGATGCACAAGGCGCTATTATTGGCAAAGCAATGGGTAAAGCAGATCCCAAAACCGGCTATGTACTGGTTTTAATAAACCTGCAATAAATTATTGATATGAAATTTTATTACTGCTTGTTCATGGTCAGTTCCTGTTTCTTCCAGTACGGATTGCAGGCACAGGTTAACCCTTATAGCCTGCCACCGGTTTTAAACGGACCTGTGTATAACCTGAATATGCAAAATGGCACGCACCAGTTTAACCCGGGTATAAACAGCAGCACCAAGGGGTTCAACGGAAATATATTGGGGCCAACGCTGATCATGCAGGCCGGAGAGCAGGTATACATGAACGTTACGAACAGTATCGGTGAAGAAACCACAGTACACTGGCATGGCTTTCACGTGGCACCGGAAAACGATGGAGGACCGCATACAGTAATAGATCCCAATACAACCTGGACACCTGATTTTCCTGTACTGGATAAAGCCGGTACTTACTGGTATCATCCTCATGCACATTTGCTAACATCTAAACATGTATTGCAGGGGCTTGCCGGACTGATCATCGTGAAAGACGCGGAAGAAGCAGCTATCAACCTGCCCCGTACTTATGGCGTAGATGATTTCCCGC
>JANOHQ010000441.1:0-2878 GCA_031406595.1 Chitinophagaceae bacterium | reverse complement strand
AGCACATAGCCGTCCTTGCCATAAAGCGTTTTCAGGCTATCGACCTGTTTGTTGATTATATCATTGCTGCATGACTGTAAACGGATAACATCTCTGTCTTTTTGAGCGAAAACGGTTGTGCTGAGTAAAAGTAGGGCGGTGATGAAGAGGTACGGTTTTTTCATGACAATATTTGGATGATGGAAGAACTTCATAAATATAGCGGATGGTTTTTCTACGACTAAATTTTTGATCCGAAATTTTCCCGTTTAGGTAGATTTTCGCGGGGAATCTACGGCAAGTTTCGGGCCAAGCGGCAAGAAAAGAATTGAGCTGGTTACAAATTACGTATTACCACGTAGTTATAAGTGTTTTTTGATATGGATCAACTGACTATTGGCGGTTGAAGAAAACCGCGTTGGCCTGTTGCGTACAGGTGATGGTGAGATCGTTGATGCAGACATGTTCGGGCAATGTGGTGCAATAGAAGATCACTTCCGCTACATCTTCGGCGGTCAAGGGCTTTAGTCCATCATATATTTTTTTCGCTACTTCCTCATCGCCTTTGAAGCGAACCACGGAGAATTCTGTTTCGGCTGCACCAGGGTTGATGGCAGTGACCTTTATATTATGACGAAGCAGGTCGATCCGCATCCCCTGGCTGATGGCATCCACGGCATACTTGGTGGCGCAATACACATTTCCTTTTTCATAGAGTTGTTTGCCGGCCACGGAACCCATATTGATGATATGGCCTGCGCAGCCCTGGGCATGCTGAAGGTTCGAAGCACGTTTCACCATCAATTGCGAAACCGCCCTTGCCACGTATAAAAGCCCTTTTACATTCGTGTCGATCATCGTATTCCAGTCGCTGGTGCTGGCTTCTTCAAAATAATCCCTTCCCAGGGCCAGTCCTGCATTGTTGATCAGCACATCAATGGCCTGCCATTCTGTGGGCAGACTTTTGATAGAATCCATCACGGCTTTCTCATCCTGTACATCAAAGGGCAGTTGCAATACGGCGATATTATATTTTATTTCCAGTGCATTGGCCAATGCCTGCAAACGATCGGCACGCCGGCCGTTGAGGATACAATCATAACCATGGGCAGCGAATTTCCAGGCAGAGGCTTCGCCAAAACCAGCGGTGGCACCTGTAATGAAAACGATTCTTGACATAACAGATTTATTATCTGGCTAAGATAAAAGATATTTTCTCACAAAGATGACTCACGCAAAGGCGCGAAGGCGCAAAAGAATGCCGGATTGATAAATGTCAGTAAATTCATCTTGAAAATACTTTGCTATGGAAGAAAATGAGATTGCAAAAGTCGTCGTTGATACGGCCTTCCACATTCACAAAGAACTGGGGCCGGGATTATTTGAATCGGTGTATGAATCAATATTAGCGTATGAACTTATAAATGAGCATGGTTTACAGGTGGTTCGTCAGCCAGTACTTCCGGTGATTTGGAAAGGGGTAGAGATCGATCTGGGTTTTAAGCCTGATATGATCATTGAGAACAAGGTCATTATTGAATTAAAATCCGTCGAAAAGCTTGCTCCTGTTCATTATAAACAATTATTAACTTATCTCAGGCTTAAGGATATGAAGTTGGGGTTACTTATCAATTTTAATGAAGCCCTGGTTAAAGATGGAATTAAACGAGTAGTGAACGGCCTTTGAACTCCATTTTGCGCCTTAGCGTCTTTGCGAGAAATTCTTATCTGATTAACGCAACCGTACCCTTCAGGAATATCTTATTCCCTAAGTAATCCAGCGCACTTACCTGCCACACATACACACCCGTATCCTGATCTTTTCCGTTGATTCTGCCATTCCACCCGGCACGGTCGGAGGTAGTAGTGAATACGAGCTGCCCCCAGCGATTGTAAATGCTGAAGTAGTTCATTCGCAGAATGCCCGCACAGAGGGGAGCGATAATATCATTCTTCCCATCGTTATTAGGTGTAAAGGCAGTGGGAACAAAGATGTAAGGATTTGTTTTGAAGACCCGCACTATTATAAAAGCGGAGTCCGCACAACCGAACGCATCGGTAACGATGAGTTTATAACGTACACTATCGATCGATGAGTTGTAAACGCCAATGGGATCCGGGATGGTGGTGCTTGACAATCCTGTAGCGGGACTCCAGGTATAATTCACACCACCACTGCCATTGAACTGGAGTGGCTGACCTATCACCACCACCGTATCACGACCAGCATAAGCCCTTACTCTTGGCAGAACGGTGATCACGACGGTATCACGACCGGGTTTGGGACAACCGGCATTATCGAGCACGGTAAGAATATAGGAGGTCGTCCGCGGTGGTGAAGAAATGGGGTTCAGGATACTGGGATTATTGAGATAAGAAGGCGGTGTCCAGGTGAAAGAAATACCATCATGTGATCCGTTCAATTGAGCCGATCCGTTATAACAAATGGTTTGCGGCGGGCCGGCATCGGCCACGGGATATGGAACAGTGGTGATGGTCACATCATCAAGGGTAAAACAGGTGCCGATCATCGATCGTAGCTGGTAGGTGGTCGTGGCAGCGGTCGGTGTAGCGATCGGGTTTAGTTTGGTCGGGTCATCCAATGTAGCGGCCGGCGACCATTGGTAACTAAGCCCGTTGGTAATGGCCCTTAGCTGCACCTGGTCTGTCAAACAGATCGTAGTATCGGCCATCGCGGTTAACGATACGCCTGATACCACTCTTACATGAACAGAGTCCTTGTTCAGGCAGCCGTTATCGTTCATATTCGCAATATACCAGGTATCGCTGGTCGGGTTGACCGTAGGGTTTGCGGTATTGGCACCAACAATATTTGTCAGTGGTGTCCAGGTGAACGTGCCACTGCCAGTGGCTCCCAATGTAACCGCATCCGGGACAC
>JANOHQ010000240.1:0-8567 GCA_031406595.1 Chitinophagaceae bacterium | reverse complement strand
CACTTTTATTGAAGGCTGCCTGTTCGCTTTCATTTAATTTGAAATCAAGAATCTTCTCCCAGCCATTCTTGCCAATGATAACGGGAACACCTAAACAAATATCTTTCTGGCCGTATTCGCCATCCAGGCTTACACAGCAGGTAAATAATTTCTTTTCATCCCTTACGATCGCTTCCACCAGCGCGGCGCCGGCAGCTCCCGGTGCATACCAGGCTGAAGTGCCGATCAGTGCGGTCAGCGTTGCGCCACCCACCATAGTATCCTTCACAATTTTTTCCTGTTGTTCTGCCGATAAGAAATTACTTACAGGAGCACTGTTCCAGGTAGCCAAACGGATCAATGGTATCATCGTGGTATCACCATGCCCGCCTACAACTACTGCATTCAGATCAGCAGGGCTGCAACCCAGATGCTGGCTCAGCTGGTATTTAAAACGACCGCTGTCGAGTGTACCACCCATCCCGATGATCCTGTTCTTGGGAACGCCTGTTGCGGTCAGCGCCAGGTAGGTCATCGTATCCATCGGGTTGCTGATCACGATGATGATCGCATTGGGCGAATGTTTTAAAATATTCTCCGCTACTGTTTTTACAATACCAGCATTCGTACCGATCAGGTCTTCCCTTGTCATCCCCGGTTTACGGGGTATGCCGGAAGTGATCACCACTACCTCGCTGCCTGCGGTCTTGGAATAATCGTTGGTAGATCCAGTGATCCTGGTATCAAAACCAAGCAGGGTAGCCGTCTGCATCATGTCCTGCGCTTTTCCTTCGGCAAGACCTTCTTTGATATCCAATAAGACCAGTTCGGTAGCCAGTTCCTTGCGGGCGATATTATCAGCACAGGTTGCTCCTACAGCACCGGCGCCAACGACAGTTATTTTCATGTGTAGTTATTTGGCGCAAAGGTAGGGGAGGGCAGTAAATAAGGAATAAGAAATGAGAAAGTTGTGGGGCTATGATCCAATGATGCTATGAACCTTTGAGTTCTCTCCCTCCTTGTGAGATTCCTGAGCAATGCGAAAGGAACGAGCAAAGCTCTGGTAGAGTGGGAGGCTAGTGGGATATAGTTAATCCTTAAAGACCTCCAGTATTGCCGGTATCGGCAGCGAACCCTCAAAAACAGAGATCAGCTGCTTCTTTTTATTGTAAAAAGCAAGGAAAGGGAGATTGTGCAGCATATAGTAAGTAGGTAAAAACCAATGAGTGTCCTGTGCTACGATGATATTCTTATGCTCCGCCAGTTTATACCGTGCCCGGAAATTCAGCATCGAATCGAAGGGCATGGAGGTGGTCATCACGATCTGGATATCCCCGAACTGATCGATATGCTTTACCAGTTCTTCTGTTTCATGCTGGCAATGGTCGCACTGCGGGTTGAAGATCATCAGCATCACCGCTTTCTTTTTATCAAGATCCTGCTTGGTAAAGAACGTGACACTGTCAGGTAATAATAGTTTCACCGGCGGAAATGACGGGAAACGTTTATACGGCGGTTGAAGGGAATCATTCTGGCCAAAAACTATTGCAACAAAAAATAAGGATAAGACTGCCAGGAATATTTTTTTCATGCTGATTATCGTATGATCGTTACGACACCTTTGCGGGTCACGAGGTTGCCTTTGTAGTCAATTGCTTCAGCCATCCATACATAGGTCCCTGTTCCCTGTTCGGTGCCTTTTATTTTTCCATCCCATCCGTGTCGAGGATCCTGCGTAGCATAAATAACCTGGCCCCAGCGGTTAAAGACACGGAAAAACCTGAATTCTTTGATCCCAACCGGTATGGGTCTTAAGACATCGTTCAGACCGTCATTATTGGGTGTAAAGCCGGATGGAACATAGATATCCGGGCCCTTGTATACTTTTACTAAAATATCATCCATACCCTGGCAGCCGTCCGGGGTAGTACCTACTACCAAAAATCGTTGATCGCTTGTCAGCGTGGCAACAGGTGATGCGGTATTAGCTCCCACCAGGCTGCTGGCCGGTGTCCAGGTATAGCTGGTCACGCCGGCGATGCTCATCTCCCGTACATTCAATTGGAGTGGCTGGTTCATGGCGGCGATCGTATCGTTGCCGGCGAAGATGCGGACAGAGGGTGTTACATTCACCTGTACGATATCCGCAACAAGCGAACGGCAATTGAAGACATCCGTTACCATCAACGAATAAGAAATATCGACGGTGGCTTTTACATCAGGATCCTTCACATTCGTGGCGGAAATAAAATAAGTAGATGGCGACCATTCAAAACTCACGCCACCCGAGCCATGCAACTGGAATGTTTTTCCATAGCAGATATCCACATCGGTCCCTGCATCGGCTAGCGGGGCAGGCCGTACAAATATCATCATCGAATCAATTCTTGAACAAATACCAGTAGTGGCAGTCAGGTAATATTTGGTAGTGATCGTCGGTGAAGCGTTCGGTGTAAGAATCGCACTATTGTCCAGGCTGCCTGCCGGCGACCAGGAGAAACCCGTACCATTGGAAATGGCGGGGATCATATAACTGGTGCCTTCGCAAAGGGTATGATCCAAACTGGCATCCACAGATACAGTATTATTGAGCGGCACATTTACATTCTGCGAAACAAGACAACCATTCCCGTCTTTGATCGTGATCGTATAACTACCGGCTAACACATTGAATGTATTACCAGTTTGAAAATTGGTTCCATCATTTGAGTATTCATAAATACTGTTACCACCTGTACCACTTACCGTGATCGTACCATCGGGATTCCCGGAACAAGTGGCGTCAGTGGTTGTAATGCCCGTGATGAGCAGGTCTGGGAATGCTTGCAAAATGGTTACCTGTACGCTGTCAACACAGGCTCCATCGCGGATCTTCACCCAATAAGTACCGGCTGCAAGATTACTGAACGTACTATCTGCCTGCCAGTTCACAGCATCCAATGAAAACTCACGGGGTGCTGCCCATTCAGGTCCGCCACTGACTTTAATCTGGCCATTATTTCCATTGCGGCAGTTCACATCTGTTTTTGAAACAAATTCAAGGTCTTTCCATAGTATAAAAACTGAATCCCTCGCATTACAGGTTCCTACGGTAGCTGTACATATATAGGTAGTGCCGCTGCTGACAGGAGTGGCTAAGGGGTCACGTATATTGATATTACTCAGTGTAGGATCGGGCAGCCATTGATAAACGATATAACCGGTCGAAGCCACCAGCTGGATAGAACTATTCTTGCAAATCAGGGCTGTATCCGCCGGGCTTAGGGAGAGAATATCGTAATCCCTGATCTGGATAACGGTACTATCAGTAGGATTGCCAGTCGCACAACCTGCTAATGCAAATACTTTTATTTCTTCAATTCCTTCAGGCACACCATCTATCAATGGAAAAATATTCACACGAACAAAGCTATCGTTCGCCGGTATCGTAACAGAAGAGGGCATGAGTTGATAATCTATCCCGTTGGTGGCTGTTCCGACATAAGATAGATTCACTACAAGCGGGGAAGCCTCTTTCCTGGGGCGACGTACATCAAATGCTCCGGCAACACAACCTTCCACCAGGTAACTCAAACCTGTTACCGGATCAGTCTGGGTTTGGTTGTTCATGGCGATGGCATTGGAGGAAAGACTTCTGGCTTCCAGGAAAACACCAGAATCAAATGCCCAGTCAACTGCATCAGCGATCACCAATTTTAAAGTATATGTCTCACAGGGAATTACTCTTTCCAGCGCTGTCAGAACAGTTGTGTGGCCGTTATGCGTCAGGTAGGGATTGCCTGCATTATTTACATAATACTGGGGGAAAAAAGGATTTCCATTGCATCCGGAAATGTTGTTGATATAGTTGATCGTAACGGGAAGTGTAGTGTTCGGGATCAACGCAATGTTCTTTGTGCCTGGTATGCCCGGACCTGTAATTAAAAAGGCAAAAGCATCATTAAACTGGCAAACATAGTCAGGGTATTCTTCCGAGCTGAATACATAATTGAAACGAATACTGTCGCCCAGGGGAACAAAATCAAATTGCAGGACACAAGCATCGTGGGTGGTAAATCCACTTATTGCGGTAAGATCAGCGTCCCCATTTTGCCCAACATTGTTATCGGCAAGCTGGGAACTGTTACCCATTAGAGCAGTATTGGGAGGCCTGCCGGCTGCCCTTCCATTTGTAAGAACGATACCACTGTCTATATTAATGTTCGTGCCCCCGGCATTATTGAAAAAGCCAGCCATTTCTAAGGTTCCTGTAAAAGTCACGTTGCTGATTGTAATACCGTTCCCGACTAGCCGTTGTGCAAGAGCGAGAGCATTAGGGGCGTTTGTCACCGATAGTTGTGCAGAAACGGGTAAGCTTCCGCAAACAATCAGAATGGTAATAAAAAATAGCTTAGTCAGGGATAACTTCATCAGATCGGGGCCTTGGTGTGCGAATATAAAATATTATTACCAGCAAAACACTATCGCAGATCCGACCCCGGAGGCTGCCCGGCAATAATTTTGTTGTGAGGGATGACTCGGTTAGCTGATGATCCCAGCAACATATGTCCTATACAAGACCCATAAACAGGGTTTGGCGCACCAGTTTTCCTTTTGCCAGCAATCCCTGCTGCCGTATCTTTGCCGCCCAATTGGGATTCGGAAGTCTAATATTTAATTTCTATTAATTTATGGCAAATACATCAGATATAAGCAGGGGCATGATATTGAACCACGAAGGCAGCCTTTATACCGTAGTGGAGTTTGGAGAGAACAAAACCGCCCGTGCCGCAGCGAAAGTGTGGGCAAAACTGAAAGGAGTAGATAATAACCGCTCCATCGAGAAGACCTGGAATTCAGGCGATACGATCTACCCGGTGAGAGTGGAAAGACGCTATTACCAGTTCCTGTATAAGGATGATACAGGGTACAATTTTATGGACAATGAAACCTTTGAGCAGATCGCTTTGCAGGAAACGGCGATCGACGCCCCGCAATACCTGAAAGAAGGACAGGAGGTAGGTGTCATGATCAATACCGATAATGACCAGATACTGGCCGCAGAACTTCCCGATAAAATCGTTCTCAAGGTAACTTATACCGAACCAGGTCTTCGTGGCGATACAGCTACCCGTACCCTGAAACCCGCAACACTGGAGACTGGCGCAACATTAGGTGTTCCATTGTTTGTAAATGAAGGCGAGTTGATCCGCATTAATACCAAGACAGGTGAGTACGTTGAAAGAGTAAAAGAGTAAGATCGAATTTTATAGAAAATGGCCAAAATCATCCGATTTCCGGCCATTTTCGTTGAATTTTGCCTTGTTTTTACCCAAAAACCATGAAATAGCATTGTCTTTCTCCTGTTGATTTCATTACCTTAGCCCCGTTCCGCAAAACGGAATTCCTCTCTCTAAAACCAAAACTGTCGACTAAATTGAAAAACATGGACTTTAAACAAATTCAGGAGTTGATCAAAATGATCAACAAATCGAATATTGGCGAACTGACCATCGAGCAAAAGGATTTCCGGGTAACGATAAAGCAAAAAGAAGAACATGTCACCCAGGTAATGTCCGCCGGCCCTGTTCAACATGCACCGGTTTATACCACAGCTCCGCAACCCGCCGTTGCCGGCTCACAGGCTGCCGCACCTGCTGCTGATAAAGCCAAAGCAGCGGAAGCACCTGCCGCGAACACTATTACTATCAAAAGTCCGATGATCGGGACCTTCTACCGGAAATCATCCCCGGATAAACCTAATCTTGCCGATGTCGGAAGTGATGTGACACCGGGCAAAGTGGTTTGCATCATCGAAGCCATGAAATTATTTAACGAGATCGAAAGTGAAGTGAAAGGAAAGATAGTGAAGGTATTGGTGGAAGACTCATCACCTGTTGAATACGATCAGCCTTTATTTTTGGTCGAACCGGCTTAACAAATGTGAAAATGTGCAGGTGTGAGAATGTGAAAATGAAAGCTTCATTGATTTACTGTACACATTGACACTGCATTTTCACATTCCCCACATTTTTCACATTATCACATTCTTCTTATGTTCAAAAAAATATTGATTGCCAATAGGGGGGAGATCGCCCTCCGGGTCATCCGCACTGCAAGAGAGATGGGAATCAAAACCGTGGCGGTGTATTCTACGGCCGACCGTGACAGCCTGCATGTAAAATTTGCTGATGAAGCGGTGTGTATCGGTAAACCCCCAAGCGCTGATTCCTACCTGAACGTTGCCCATATCATGGCAGCTGCAGAGATCACCAATGCCGATGCAGTGCATCCGGGATATGGTTTCCTGGCAGAGAATGCAAAGTTTGCGCAGATCTGTAACGATCATGGAATAAAATTTATCGGACCCACTCCCTTTATGATCAATTCGATGGGAGATAAGATCACGGCCAAGGATACAATGATCAAAGCAGGGGTACCTGTAGTACCGGGTGGCGAAGGATTGTTGCAAAGCGTGGATGAGGCAAAAGGTCTTGCAAAAGATATGGGTTACCCTGTTATTCTGAAAGCAACAGCCGGCGGTGGTGGAAAAGGAATGCGGATCGTATGGGAAGAAAGCGAGCTGGAAAAAAACTATGATAATGCCAAGGCAGAAGCAGCGGCTTCTTTCAAGAACGACGGGATCTACATGGAAAAATTCGTGGAAGAACCCCGCCATATCGAAATACAGGTGGCCGGTGACCAGTATGGCACAGTTTGTCATTTAAGCGAGAGAGATTGCTCTATACAGCGCCGTCACCAGAAACTGGTAGAAGAATCGCCATCACCATTCATGACGGATGAGTTGCGGTATAAAATGGGTGAAGCTGCCAAGAAAGCTGCCGGTGCCATCAATTACGAGAGTGTAGGAACGGTCGAGTTCCTCGTGGATAAACACCGCAATTTCTTTTTCATGGAAATGAATACCCGGATACAGGTAGAACATTGCGTAACAGAAGAAGTGATCAACTTCGACCTGATCAAAGAGCAGATCAAGATCGCCATGGGTGAAAAAATTTCCGGCGCCGATTATATTCCAAAAAATCATGCGATCGAATGCCGGATCAATGCCGAAGATCCATACAATGATTTCCGTCCTTCACCCGGTAAGATCACATCACTGAATCAACCCGGTGGTCATGGTGTACGGGTAGACAGTCACGTATATGCCGGTTATGTCATTCCTCCTTATTACGATTCAATGATCGGTAAACTGATCACTGTAGCGCAGACAAGACAGGAAGCGATCGATACGATGTACCGTGCGTTGAGTGAGTATGTTATCGAAGGAGTGAAGACCACGATACCTTTCCATCTGCAATTGATGCAGGACGAACGTTTCCGCAGTGGTGATTTTAATACCAAGTTTATTGAAGGGTTTCACCTGAAATGATAAGCTGTTGTGGTGTCTGCGCCTGGAACTATTCGTAACAGCTGGCCGGGCAGAAACTCCGTTTTGAGAAAGCATATTCGTGCTGATACGCTGATCTCTCAAAAACTGGTTTAAATCCGGTGCATAATAATGGGTAGTGGGTCAGGTTGAATTTTTTAATGCCTTGTCATTCCGGACACAAGCGTTTGTCATTCCGAACACAAGCGTTTGTCATTCCGAGCGATAGCGAGGAACAAGCGATGCTACGAAGAACCTAATTCCGAGGCACGAGGAATCTGCATTTAGATTCCTCGTGCCTCGGAATCGGAATAGAAGCTTTAACCCTTCATTTATCCTTCGCTTCACTCAGGATGACAATTTCAACATTCACTGAAAAGGTATCGCCAAAATTCAAACTGACCCACTACCTAATAATGAAAAAAAATTGCTGCATTATAATGCGAGAAAGAGGATCGTTGAGCACTACAACCTTGCCCGTCAAATAGGCAAGCTGCAATATATCATGGATAATGCACGAAGCAGGACCTGATGCCGTATTTTACAATGCCAAAAACTTTTTTAATTTCATTCATCAACCCCTTTGTATGAGATATATTCCGTTTTTTCTTTTTTGCTTTATTGCCAATGCAGTTTATTCCCAAACAGGTAAACTCCATTTCAAATCAGTATTGGTGGATACGCACAATGATGTGTTGTCTTCCGGGGTCCTGGATGGTATCGATATCTCCAATCGCGTAAAAGAAGGGCACAGTGATCTCGTACGCTGGAAGGAAGGCGGCCTGGATATACAATTCTTCTCGGTCTGGACAGGCGACAAAGCCAGGAATAAAGAAGGATTTTACCAGGATGCCCTTCAGGAAATTGATTCTTTAAAAAGATTGATAGCGAAAAACCCGGACAGGATGATATTGGCGGTGACGATGGACGATGTAAAGAAAGGGTTGAAGAAGGAACAATTGGTTTCATTGATCGGTGTAGAAGGCGGGCACATGATCGAGAATGACATGAATAAACTGGTTGAGTTGACAAATATGGGCATGCGGTATATGACCATCACCTGGAATAACAGTACCAGCTGGGCCAGCAGTGCCATGGATGAAATCCTGCGCCCTGACAGCCTGGAACGTAAAGGTCTGAACGATTTTGGAAAAGGGGTCATCCGTAAAATGAATGAATTGGGTGTCATCGTGGATCTCTCGCATGTAGGGGAGCAAAC
>JANOHQ010000169.1:0-23692 GCA_031406595.1 Chitinophagaceae bacterium | reverse complement strand
CCCTTGCTGGGGCTTTTTCTTTTGAACTCGGCAATGATACCGGTACTCCCGGGCATCAGCAAACTTTGCACCATTGAACGGGTATTGATCTGCCAGAAAAAACCATCCCGTTCAAACCGTTCAATGGGGCTTTTGGCCTTGAAGGGTTCGATCTCTTTTCTTTTTGCTGCAATAATTGTATTTAAAATACTACTCATAGCTAAAGCTCCGTTTCCTTTTACTTATTACTTATTGAAAGGGGTTAAAACCCCTCTGGTTTAACTATTCCTCCCAGACCCGGGGTTGAAACCCGGGCATCGAACTATTGCAATGCGATCAATTTTTGTAACGACTGGTTCGCTCTCCCGCTCTCCAGGCTTTCCACTGCTGCAAGATAAGCTGCCTCATAATTTTTATACTTCCCGGTACAATGCAGGGCCATGGCCGCATTGGCCAGCACCACCGCGTTCTGTGCCCAGGTTCCTTCGCCTTTGAGGATAGTTGAAAATATCTTTGCCGCTTCTTCCACCGTATTACCACCACTGATATCATGTGCCGACACCATCCGTTTTCCCAATTGTTCGGGGGTCATGATCTTCTCACCTTCCCTCGTGATCACTTTGGTGTCGTTGGTCAATGATATCTCGTCATACCCATCAAGGCTATGAATAATAGTAAATGGTTTTTCTTCCAGTTGTAATAAATAAGTATAGATTCTCGCCATCTCCAGGCTGAACACTCCCACTAACTGGTATGCCGGTTTCGCAGGATTGGCCATCGGTCCCAGCATATTAAAAAAAGTTCGCATCGCCAGGTTCTTCCGGATCGGCCCGACTGTTTTTAATGCAGGATGAAAAAATGGTGCATGTAAAAAACAGATCCCGGCTTCTTCCAGTTCATTCTTCAGTTGATCATTGTCTGTTTTGAATGTATACCCTAATTGCTCCATCACATTACTCGCTCCACTGATCGACGAAGCGCCGTAGTTTCCGTGCTTGGCGACCTTTTGTCCTGCACCCGCCACAATAAAACATGCGAGCGTGGAGATATTGAAGGTATTTTTCCCGTCGCCCCCGGTGCCAACGATATCGATCATCTCGTACTCACTCAAATCTACTTTTACCGCCAGTTCCAGCAATGCTTCCCGGAAGCCCTGCAGTTCTTCGATGGTGATGCTGCGCATAAGGTAGACCGTCATAAAAGCGGTTACTTCATGCTCATTGTAAACACCCCTGCCGATATTTACCAGCACATCTTTTGCCTGGGCCCGGTCCAGGGTTTTGTGTTCAAATAAATATTGTAAAGTCTTCTTCATTTTATTTTTTGCTTAACCGCGAGGGCGCAAAGGCGTCAGGTTTCGCCAGGATGTCTTCGCGTCTCCGCGCCCTGGTGGTTAAGCCTTCAACCAGTTCCGTAAGATCGTTTCTCCATCAGGCGTCAATATGCTCTCCGGGTGAAACTGCACCCCCTGCACATCATACTTCTTGTGCTGCAATGCCATGATATAATTGTTCTCATCTCTTGCTGTCACTTCCAGTTCATCGGGAAAATTTTCATCACTGACTATCCAGCTATGATAACGTCCAACTACGATGCTATCCGGTAATCCTTTGAACAGCGGACTTCTGACTCCCGACTCCTGGCTGGCGACTTGTATTTCCGTGGCCACGCCATGGTACACCGTTGAAAGATTCACCAGCTTTCCACCAAAAGCCTGCCCGATAGCCTGGTGACCGAGACAAACGCCCAGTATCGGTTTTGAAGAAGCATATTCCCTGATTAGTGGCAATAACAATCCCGCCTCTTCCGGTATACCCGGGCCCGGTGATAAAATGATCTTGTCATAGTCCTTTACTTTCTCCAGCGGGATCTTGTCATTACGATACACTTCCACTTTTTTATGGGTGATCTTCTCCACTAAATGAACAAGATTGTACGTAAACGAGTCGTAATTATCGAAAACAAGTATTTTCATTGCTCAGTATTGTTATGCAGCTGAAGAGTGCGACGCAAAGGACGATGCCATTTGCACTTCAGCTGGGCCCATAAAATTCTATTATCGACATGTGTCAGACGCTCTGCGAGACGTCAGACACCCACCGCAACCTCAATCGCTTTTTTCAACGCCCCCAATTTATTATTCACTTCCTGCAATTCACTTTCGGGATCACTCGCTGCCACCACACCGGCACCGGCCTGGTAGGTCAGCGTGTTATTCCTGCATAAAAAAGTTCTGATCATGATGGCATGATTACAACTACCATCAAAACCAATAAAACCAATAGCCCCACCGTAATAATTTCTCGCTACCGGCTCCAGGGCATTGATCAGTTCCATCGCTTTGAACTTCGGGGCACCACTCAATGTACCCGCCGGGAAAGTTTTGGCGACCAGTTCAAACGGGTTGCTACCTTCCTTCACTTTGCCTTTCACCTCACTTACGAGATGAATGACATGCGAGAAATATTGTACCTGCCGGTAATGCGCCACTTCCACCTGTTCACAAAGACGGCTGAGATCATTCCTGGCCAGGTCGACCAGCATTACATGCTCGGCATTTTCCTTGGCATCTTTTAATAAACGCTCCGTGGCGATCTTATCGGCTTCTTCATCACCCGTTCTTTTAAAGGTACCGGCAATAGGATGCAGCACCGCTGTTCCATCCTGTATCACTAACTGCGCTTCGGGAGAAGAGCCCATCAATTTATAATCGCCATAATCAAAAAAGAATAAATAGGGTGAAGGATTCACGGTGCGCAGCGCCCTGTACACATTGAATTCATCGCCCCGGAACGGTTGCTGGAATCTGCGGCTGAGTACGATCTGGAATGTATCACCGCGATGACAAGCAGCAATTCCCTTTTTTACCATCTCCTTATAGTCGTCATCACTTATATCTGAGCTTTCGGGTCCTGTTATGCTAAATGGATAAACCGGCACGTCTTTGCCCCTGATCAGTGATTCAACAATGGCTGCATCGCTTTCGATCCCGTTTATCTGGTTCTCGCAGATAAATAATTCGTCTTTGAAATGGTTGATGGCAATGACGTATTGGTACAAACGGTAACGCATCAGGGGAATAGCCTCCCCTTCTCCACGGGGTGGAGAAGGGGAGGGGTTGAGGCTAATAGTCTCAAAGAACTGCACTGCATCATAACTCGTATATCCAAACAGCCCCTGTGCGAATTTTTCCTCCTTTGTTCCCCCCTTTTTTATTTCAAACCGCTGCATAAAGTCCCACAGTAGTTGCGGCACATCATTGGTTTTGCCAAGCTCAATTTTCTCCGGGGGCTGCCCCGGCAATTTAAACTCGATCATTTCCTTAGAGCGTATCTCGATACCCCCAATAGCATTGATACAGATAAACGAATAGCTGTTTTCCGCCGAATGATGATCCGTGCTTTCCAGGAGAATGGTATCCCTGAATTTATCCCGCAAACGCAAATAGATCCCTACCGGTGTGTATACATCGGCGAGCATCTTTTTGCAATTGGTATTTATTTCTATTTTCTTCATGCCCCTGTCTCCGCCAGCTGGCAGAAAACTTAGTTTTGTCATTAATAATATTTCTCGTAGCGCTCTACTGCCAACAACATTTGTGAATACCCGCTTTTCGTTCACCACCCCTTTAAGGCAGGGTGGGTAAAAAATAAGCCCCGAACAATGTCGGGGCCTGGATATAATTGAACAATACAGTTATAACATTACAGACCCCGGAGAGTTGTATGCCACCACCATGTATTATTATATTGCTGTTTCATCCACACAAATATAAAGGCAAAACAACAAGATTCAGCAATTATTTTTAGATTTATAGAATGAAATCCCTGTTAACAGTCTGTTTTTTTTTCATGAGTGTCCCTGTGTTTCCTCATACTGGTAACAGTGATACAACGATCAGGGGTGTACGGATCGGTTTTAATTATTCCAGCACCATATTCCCCACGTCATGGCAGGGTTCCCCGATCAGTGCCGACGGGCAGCCGATAGCAATAGCAGAGATTGGTCGAAGTAAAACGATCATGGTGAAAGCGCTGGGTAAATACCCCATGGCGGCACTCAGCAAAGACCTGAAAGCAGTGTATTTCCTCAAGTCGATGACATTCTATGACGTGGGTTATGGCGGCACCAATTCCACCGATGCATTATACCTTACCAATAACGGATCGGCGCAGGGATATACAGATCTTTACCTGGAGCAGACCTTTCACCATGAATATTCCAGCATACTGTACAGGAATCACCCTTCCTGGATCAATGAAAAAAGCTGGACCAATACGAATATCACCGGCTTCAATTATAACGACCCTGAAAACGGTGTGGGTGCTATCCGGAAAAATCAATCCTCGCAGGACCTGGATACGGTACTTTGCCGGAAAGGATTCCTGACCCAGTATTCCTTATCGGGACTGGAAAATGATATCAATACATTTGCACAGAATCTTTTCAGTCCCTCTCCTGGTTTCTGGCAACTGGTTGACCAATACCCCCGGATCAATAAAAAATTAAAACTGCTGGTTGAATTCTATAACAGGATCGACCCGGTTTTTACCGAAGACTATTTCCGAAAACTCAATCAATAGATCACATGATCATACAACATACAGTGGAAGGATCGAAGGGGCGTTTTTTTGTAGGGGAGGATGGTAAATGGCTTGCGGAAATGACCTATACCACACCCTCCCCGGACAAAATGATCATTGATCATACGGAAGTCAGCGATGCATTAAGAGGCAAGAATACAGGATACCAACTGCTCGATGCGGCGGTGGAATATGCCCGGACGAATAATATAAAAATCATCCCGCTTTGTCCCTTTGCCAGTGCCGTCTTTAAAAAGAAACCGGAATTACAGGATGTTCTTTCCCGTTAATGGAAACACTGTTATTTATAAACAACGGTAATTTTGATCATTGAAAGCAACCCGTTCATATATAAAATAATTGTGCACCCTGGCTTGCCTGACCTCACCCCCTGCCTCCCTCTCCTTAAAGAGAGGGAGAATCAATGATTCAATTATTCATTGCGTCCTCGGCTCAAGCATATTTTCCCGTGATTACAAAAGAGAAAGGATCGAATCGGAGCTACCGGAACTGGTCCAGCTTCCAGGCTTTTAATACGGAATCAGACTGGAACTTCGTTAGAATGGTCGTCCTGTTACTACTATCGTCGTACTCATACCGGAACAGGTATCTTCCCCCCGCAGATGCAGTATCAAGAGAATAGACTATAAACAATGTATTACCATTCCTGTCTTTCGCCGGGTCTTCCACAAAAATGGTCCGGTCATAGATCAGTGTATTCCTATCCCACTGCAGGTCCTTCCATTTCATAAAAGGTTTTTTCATCTCAACAAACTCCCCGTTCTTAAAATCGCCATGCCATCTTATTTGGTTATTTACTGAAAATAACTCCGCTTCCGCATCAAGCGGCAATACGGGGATACCTTTATCTTTCCGGAAAACATTCAATCCACCCGAATAATCCTTCATAAAATGATACATGGAATCAAACGGCACAGGTTTGCGGCATTTTGCAAGGTCAAGTGCCTGGAGTTCTGCAACGGTTCTCCATTCACAGGGATCTTTCCTTTTCTGTTTACAGGAAAGAATAAATACAGATAAGAGTAAGATGATAGCCGGCTTCATGATGGATGTTTTATACTGATAAATCTACTATTTCCAGGGGAGGGCCAGAAATTTACACCAACGGCTTTTTCAAAAGCCATTACTTCCTTAACTTGAACGACATAAATTTTATACCATGGCTACCAAACCTTTCTCCCTTTTTTTCCTCTTATTATTCTCCACGCTCCTTGTCAATTGCGAAGCTTCGGGACAGGATGATGGTGATTATAAAATGCCTCCCAGGGATATCGCCGATATGCTGCTGGCAAAACCAACTCCCGGTGTAAGTGTGGATGATAAGGGAGAATGGATGTTGTTCATCGAATCCAATAGTTACCCATCGGTAGAAGAACTGGCAAGGCCTGAATTGAAGATCGCGGGATTACGGATCAACCCGGCCAATTTTGCACCCAGCCGCCAGAATTTTGCGAATAATCTTTCCCTCCGGAATATCGCATCGGGTAAGGATCTTAAAATAACAGGGCTGCCCTCCCCGCTTTTTGCCGGAAGTGTTTCCTGGAGCCCGGATGATAAAAAGATCGCTTTTACCCATACTACTACCAGCCGTGTAGACCTTTATGTGATCGATGTGGCTACACAAAAAGCGATCAAAATAAATAAGACGGCATTGAATGTGATCACAGGCGGTTATCAATGGTATGATAATTCCACGCTGATCTATCGTACGGCCATTAAACCGGCTACGGCAGCTCCGCCAAAACCTGCTACCCCCAAAGGCCCGACCACCCAGGAGAACTATGGCAAAGCCTCTCCCCGCCCCACGTTCCAGGACCTGATCAAAAACCCTTATGATGAGGAGCTGTATGCATTTTATGCAACGACGCAACTGGTGAGAAACTCCAATGGCACGGAAACAAAGATCGGCTCACCCGCTATCTACGCTACTACCAGCATCTCTCCCGATAAAAAATATATGCTTATCCGCACATTGAAAAAACCTTTCTCCTATACCGTACCCGCCGGCGGTTTTCCTTCCAATGTTATTATTGCGGATATGAATGGTAAAGCCGTTAAACACCTCGCCGATCTTCCCTCGGCCGAAACAGCACCCAGCGGAAATGATAATGTGCAGCTGGTGCCCCGCAGTTTTAGCTGGAGAGATGACGAACCCGCTACGATGACCTGGTGTATGCCCCTCGACAGTGGCTTTATCAAAAAGAATATCGATTATCACGATGCCGTGTATGCGCTGGCTGCACCGTTCAATACCGAAGCCAAACAACTCTTTAAAACAAAAATGCGTTACCGCGGCGTGGCCTGGGCTAATGCGACGATGGCATTGGTTTTTGAAGGTTTGACAGGCAAACAACAAACACAGACCAGCCGTTACAATCCTTCTACCGGGGAGATAGAAAAATTGATGGAAAGAAATACCACGGATGCGTATTCCAACCCGGGTACACCCGTAACAGAAAAAAATCAATGGGGCCGCGACGTGATCAAACTGGTGGACAATGGCAACAAACTGCTGATGAATAATCAAACCGGCAGTTCGCCCAGGGGAGATCTTCCCTTTCTTGCAATGTTTGATCTCAGCACTAAAAAAACAGAGATACTCTGGCGGAGTAATGAAGGATTCTTTGAGAACGTGGTCAAAGTGCTTAACCCGGATAAACTGGAATTGCTTACCAAAAAAGAAAGCGAATCGGTGGTTCCGAATTACTGGATCAAGAATCTGAAATTGCGGATCGCTGACAGGCAGATCACACAATTCACCAATCCCTACCCGCAATTGGATGGTGTAACCAAAGAAAAAATAAGGTACAAGAGAGCCGACGGGGTTGACCTGACCGGTGATCTTTATCTCCCCAAAGGATATAATAAAGCCAGGGATGGAAAGTTGCCCGTATTTATCTGGGCTTATCCGGCAGAATTTAATTCGGCTGCTGATGCGGCACAGATACGCGGCAGCGAACATAAATTCACTTTACTTAACTGGGGTTCGGCTATTTACTATGTTACTCAAGGATATGCTGTGCTCAATAATGCAGAGATGCCGATCGTGGCGACCAGCAAGGATAAAAAACCCAACGATAATTTTATCGAGCAGCTAACGATGAATGCGGAAGCCGCTATCAACACATTGGATTCAATAGGGGTTGGTGATAAGAACCGTGTGGCCGTAGGTGGTCATAGCTATGGCGCTTTTATGACAGCGAATTTGCTGGCACATACCAAACTGTTCAAAGCGGGTATTGCCAGGAGTGGCGCTTATAATCGTTCGCTGACGCCATTTGGTTTTCAGAACGAGGACCGCACGTACTGGCAGGCACCAGAACTATACAATGCGATGAGCCCGTTCAGCAATGCTGATAAGATCAAAACCCCGATCCTGCTTGTGCATGGAGAGATGGATAACAATACCGGTACATTCCCGATACAAAGTGAAAGAATGTTCAATGCGATCAAGGGAACAGGTGGTACGGTTAAATACCTGAGCTTGCCCTATGAGAGTCATGGTTACCAGGGCCGGGAGAATATATTGCATATGCTGAACGAACAGTTCACCTGGTTAGAGAAATATGTAAAGAATGCGGATAAGAAAGTGAAGGACGAGAAGAAAGGGTTTTGAGAAAAGCCGGAAGACGGAAGTCCGAAGACACACTAAGCGATAAACTTCTGCACAAATAATAAATCTACGAGCCCCGGAATTCCGGGGTTTCGTACATTTATTCAATGGTATCACCTTTTAAAACAAAAGAAAAAGCTCCCTGGAGAAATAGGTTTTTAAATGTATTAGAGAGAGCTTTTATTGAGCTAAATATTGAATTTGCAAACCTGTCTTTAGGCCAGGCAGTTCATAGGGAATCAAATTAGCAATAAACAAGTGGTGCTGGATTTTGTTAGCTCAAATAACTCCAAATAAAAAGTCATGAAACTCTGCGTCGCCCAAACCAAACCCATCAAAGGTGATATTGAAAAAAATATCATCCGTCACAAAGAATTGATCAACCTGGCCATTGAAAACGGCGCGGAGATGATCATTTTCCCCGAACTTTCCATCACGGGTTATGAACCCGAACTCGCAAAGGAATTGGCTACTGCCCCGGATGACCAGCGTTTTGATCTGTTCCAGGAGATCAGTGATGCAAACAATATAACGATCGGCTTCGGTCTGCCGGGCCGGAATGAGACAGCCATTTCTATCAGCATGGCCATTTTTGAACCAGGTAAAACGAGGAAGACCTATTCAAAAAAATATTTGCACAGCAGTGAAGATCTGTTTTTTACCAGTGCCATTCATTTTACCGGGCTGATCGGACCCGGAAAAAATATTGCTCCCGCCATTTGCTATGAACTATCTGTTCCCGAACATGCAGAAGATGCTTCAAAAAAAGGGGCTGCTATCTATATTGCCAGCGTCGTGGAAGATATTGAAGGGGTTGAACGGGCTATAAAAAAATTATCCGCCATTGCTTCCAGGTACTCTATGCCTGTTTTGATGGCCAACTGCACCGGGCTAACGGGAACCTATGACTGCGGCGGTAAAAGTTCGGCCTGGAATAATAAAGGAGAGTTAAAAGGGCAACTCGACGCCCACCATGAAGGGATATTGGTCTATGATACTGAAACGGAAAATACTGTGGAAAATATCCTCCGGGAAGAGCTTGTTAAATAACCCTAAGCGCCAGTATTTTTTGATAAGTTTCGTCTAAATTGCAACAACACCCTAAACCACCCACTATGCGACGATCCGGCTTGGTTATTTCAGCCCTGTTTAGTTTTACCGCCCTGACCGCACAACCACCCCAGGTATTCGATTTTACGATCGGGAATGTCAATCTCCCCTACGATATGAATAACCAGGTATGTATCTCGGGTATGCAATTTTACAACGGGCAATTGTATTTCGCTTCCGAACGCTGCCCCTCTATTTTTGTATTTAACCCTGCCACCGCATCAATCACCAAAACGATCAACCTGCAGGTGCCACAGGTATTTGAGATGGAAGGATTGACATCGTATAAAGACAAACTATACCTGGTATCCGAGAATATTGCCAGTGTATACGAGGTTGATATCAGCACGGGCGCCATCAAACAAATCAGCACGTCACAGCCCCTTCCACCCAAGTCCAAAGGAGGCGACGGAATGGAAGGAATTGCCGCCAATGAAAAAAGCAATAAGTTCTATCTGCTGAGAGAACGCAACGACGACATGTCACAATCGCAGATCTATACCTATACGATCGAGCCGGGTTCCGACGACAACAGTTTCAGTTTGAAATATGAATCCATGATCGAGTTGCCCTTGCTCAGCCCGCAATGGCGTTATTCCGATATCTGCTATGACAAAGAGAACGACCGGCTGATCTGTTTGAAATCATTTTCGAAGGGAAAGCTGCGCCAGCAGTTTATCGAGTCCATCGCTATCGACAAACAAGGTAACCTGGAAAAAGAAACACTGAAAAATATACCGGTGGAGAATTTTTCCGGGATCTCCAATCAATATAAAGACCAGGATTACAGCATGAACCTCGAAGGAGTGACGGTGGATGCGTCCGGGGCTATCTATATCATCAGCGACAATACATCCGGTAAAGCGCAGTGTGATGTGGTAGCAAGGGAAAAAACGATCCTGTTGTATTTAAAAAAGAAATAATCCCCCTCATTTGCTTCTCCGGTAAGTTGTATCATTAATAACAAATTTGAATATATATCTTTTGTATTTCTCTTTGGTCTCTGTGCGAGTGTTTTCGCCCTGAGTGAAAAGAGAGAAAGAGGATGCTTCGCATCTGTTCTTTCTACGATCTCTTTTGCATTTCTCTTTTTCTCTTTGGTCGCTGTGCGAGTGTTTTATCGCCGAGGTGGTTCAGAAATTTAAAAAAAGATGAAAATGCGGGTCATTCCACCCGGTCCTCTCTTGTAAACTTATAGGCCCACCATATTAACGCAAGCTGCAGTGGCAGCCTTACAATTGCGATCCACAAATACGGATGATGTTCCCGTTGGTAATTCAGCATCATTTGTATATTGGCCGGGAAGATGAGGATTAATAATACAATGATCCCCCAGGCGGCGGCCCTTCTTGTTTGCACAGGCAGTAGAAATAATCCCAATAGTATTTCTATGACCCCCGTACCATATATCAGCGGATAATGCCAGGGCAACCAGGGCGGCATGATCGGTTTATAAAAGCCAGGATTCAGAAAATGATTGACCCCTGCGACCATATAGAATATCGCCATGCTGTACAACCCTATTTTTCTCCATTTATTCATACTTATACAAACCACAAATTACAATAACATTTGATGTAAATTGGAAGGGCTATTTTGCGTATAAACTCAACTGGCATGAAGAAGAACAAAGGCTTAAAGAAGATATCAACGATCATTCTCGCGTTGATCGCATGGTTCGGACTGGGGTTACAACTTTACCTGACTTTTCAAACAACTGCCAACACGGGTTTTAGTTCCGTTAAAACGATCACTAATTTTCTCAGCTACTTCACGATCCTCAGTAATATCCTGGCAGCTCTTACACTGACGACATCATTGACCGGGCCTGGTTCATTTTTCTCCAGGACGACCGTCCAATCAGCGATCGCTGCTTATATTTTTATCGTGTTCGTGGTATACAATCTTGTACTCCGGGGGATCTGGCAACCACAGGGCTGGCAATTGCTGGCCGATAATTTATTGCATGTCGCCGTTCCGGTTCTGTATATATCCTGGTGGAGAATCTTTGCACCGAAACAGGTACTTCTTTGGAAAGATCTCTTCCCCTGGCTCATATTTCCTGCAGGCTACCTTATCTATTCATTGGTGCGGGGACCGATGGCAAACTGGTATCCCTACCCTTTTCTTGATGTCGCAAAACATGGATACGGGCAAGTGGCGCTCAATTCCTTTTTTGTTTTCGTAGCTTTTGTCCTGGTCAGCCTCGGTGCAATCGCCGTCAACAGGTCGGGGACAAAGAACCGTTAACGTTAAAAATATCCGAAAGCACAGCCCTTAACAACCATTTGGTACGGATTTGCGACTTTTATACAGTGATATGAAAAAACTATTATTCTTCCTGTTTATTTCGGCCCCGGCCTCACCGCTTTTTGCACAAAAAGTGGATAGTATCTATTTTAACCTCTATACGGACAGTCTGAAAAAAGGCCAGCATAATTATATCAATGTGGATGGAAAGCTTTCCAATGGCCGCTGGATGCCCCTCACGACCAAAGACGTGGAACTCTCCTGCTCTTCGGCTTCCTTTGAAGGAAACCAACTGGTGATCCCAGAAGATTTTAACCAGAAAAAAGTGACCGTGAAAGCTGTGTTAAAGGCTAATCCTGCCGTTTGGATCGAAAGGACCATCTGGATAAAGACCAAACCCGATCCGGCTTTACCAACCAGGGACGAGATCATGAACAGTCCAAAGCCCCGAAAAGGGAGAAACTAAATATTTAAGATTTTAGATTGACGATTTTATTATTCAATAATGACTTTGAATCAATGGTGCATTGCACCAACAAATCTTCAATCCTAAATCTTCAATCTTAAATTGTCTTTTTTGCGTCTTCCAGGAATTTCGCAAGACCGATATCTGTCAGCGGGTGTTTCAGCAATCCTAAGATAGAGTCCAGCGGGCAGGTACATACATCAGCCCCGGCTTCCGCACATTTTACAATATGAAGAGCACTGCGGATAGAAGCAGCCAGTATCTCTGTTTTATATCCCTGCAAAGTATAGATATGTGATAGTTGCGAGATCAGCTCTACGCCGTCCCAGCTGCTGTCATCAATACGACCGATAAAAGGGGATACATAAGTAGCGCCGGCTTTGGCAGCCAGTATCGCCTGCCCGGCAGAAAATACGAGGGTGCAATTCGTTTTGATACCATTATCGGAGAACCATTTGATCGCTTTGATACCATCTTTGATCATCGGTACTTTCACGATGATGTTCGGGTGAATAGCCGCCAGCTTTTTTCCTTCTTCCACGATAGCGCTAAACTCCGTACTGATCACTTCCGCGCTGATATCACCATCCACCAGTTCACAAATGGCTTTATAATGGTTCATTACAGCTTCCTGTCCTTTGATCCCTTCTTTGGCCATCAGGGAAGGATTGGTGGTCACCCCATCCAGGATACCCAATTCATTCGCTTCTTTGATCTGCGCCAGGTTGGCCGTGTCAATAAAAAATTTCATGATTGTTGGTTTTGGAACGAAATATCCGCATTCACCAGCGGGCGAATATGACGGAAAAAGAAAAAAATCGGCAGGCTGATTACATCGCACCGCTCAACCACCTACTCTTGCTGCCTTCCGGCCCTGGGAGGGTTCAGCAGGAGCTGGTCGTGTAAGACCTGCCGGGCGCAAAGATAGGGGAAATGAGGTTTATTGTTTATGGTCCTGAGTTTATCGAAGGATGGTTTATAGTTGTTGCTTGTGTAAAAGTCGTTACTGGCGCTGATTTCGCTTAATGCAATCAGTCGTGTTTCCCAGCTCAATACCCTTTAATTTTTTGTAGATTTTTTTGGTGCCAGCTGCGGTTTTACATGGCATCGGCTGTTGCGTCGCACACTTGTACGTCCCGAACAATGCTCGATTTTTTTCTCGCGGAGATCGCGGGATCAGAGGACGCAGTTGGTTTTCTCCGGTTCTCCTTACTCTGTTGTTCTCTGCGAGAGAACTAAGCAGCATCTATTTCACGCAACGGGCGCCACGAGCAACGACCGCAACGTTGCGTGCTTATTTCTTTGCGTACGTTGCGAGAAATCTACGATCCATCGTTAAGTAAAATCATTAATCCCCTTTAGGGCGGAAGAAATCATAAACAATCAAACTATGGGTGGGGTTTTATCTCTGAAATGGAGAATTCAACCTCGCAAAACCGATCAGTTCATCGGCCCGTGCGCCAAAAGGACGGTAATAGACCATCACCATATACCCGTTCTCTGTTCCCCAGAAATTGCCTTCGGTATTCTCCAGGGAAGGAAATACACCAGGCTGTTTCTTATCGGTGAGTGTTACATAAGAATAATTGTAATAGCCCTGTTTCAGGTACAGTTCTTTTTCATAGATCCCTTTTTCTTCATTGAAGATCATCTTCGAACGATCATCCTGTTCATAATTGGTGAGCTCGCCAAACAGGTAGACCGATTTTCCTTCGTAAGCCCTGTTACCCGGAGGTATAAACGTAAAATGCGTCCAGGCATAATCGCTTTGCCAGTAAGGATTGGCGTTATCCCTGTTCTCGATGGTGAAAATGCCATTGTAATCCCGGTAGTACACATATAATTGCTGGCGCCGTTCTCCATCAGGTTTTACATATACATCCACCCTGTTGCTGGAATCCGAATCCATTAATTTATCCATCCGCTCACTCATCAGCCGCAAGCTGCGCAGGTCGATCCATCTCCACTCCTTTCCTGCCTGGAAACTGGTATTCTCCTCATCACTGTATTCAAAATAATTACCGCGGAAAATCGTAGGGCGGTCGATCACGGTAACATTCCCCCAGTAATTATTCTGTATCACCACTACTTTGAGATCCTGTGGTGAAAAACTGTTGAGTCGTGCATTGGTGGTGTTCACACTTACCTGTACCCGCTGGTGCGTGCGGAAAAGGTTGGCATTAAAGGGCTGGGTAATGATCGCCGAAACTGCTGCCTTATTACTGACGACTAAAAAACGTTTGGTCAGCACGAGTCTGGACGTATCATCATTCAAAAAAACCTTCAACAGGTAATTGCCGGCCCTGGTGGGACCGGAATTCCGTTCGGGAAATACCTGCTGGTAATGAGTATATCTTGTCTGTACAATAGAAGATGACCGGTAATTGGTGATCCGGTTACTCTGGAACCCACGGATATAGTCAAAGGTCTGCACATTGGCGGGTGTCCAGTCGGCATTGCATAATTGAAAAGAGTAATAATAATATTTCATATCCGAATCCATGTCATCAAAATGCAATTCGAGCTGATCACTGCTGTTGAGGTTCAGCACCGGGTAGCTGTACATATCCCCATAAGGGTGCAATTTGACCGAACGGATATTTTCTTTGTAAATATGATCGGGCAGCTGTGCCTGTGCTACCGCGCCGGGGATAAGGAAAAAGAAGAAAAATAATTTTTTCATCAGAAGTCTAACTCTAATTCGTTCACAATATTGCGAAAATCAATTAAAAAAAGGGGGAATTCTTTATCAGCGGCTTATTTTTGTTTATCGGTCAGGCCGCTATAAAGACTAGTGGACTATTAAAAAGGATGCAGCGGCCAGACCGATAAAACAAAAAAATCAATTTGAAGGTTGCAGCCTTTATAGCAAACCGCATCGCATTTAACCCCACTGCCGGAACCGGCGGTAAACGTTCCTTCTCCCGGTTCATTATACGCCTGTCTACCGTTGCCACTGTGATCAGCGTGATGGTGATGATCGTAACCTTATCCCTGGCCAATGGTTTCCAGGAAAAAGTAAGCCAGAAGGTATTCAGTTTTCTCGGGCATATCCGCATCCAGGAGAAGCAACCCGATAAAGCCATTATTTCCGAAGAAACACCGATTACCAAAGATGATGCACTGGTGGAGCAGATCCGCCGGAATCCTGCAGTAGACGGTATCTATCCCTACGCCACCAAATACGGTATCCTGAAAACAAAGGATGAAATAGAAGGAGTACTGGTGAAAGGATTTGACAGTACCTATGATTTTAACCGGCTAAAAGAATTCATCAAAGAAGGCAGGCCGATCCAATTTAACGACGACAGTTCAAGGCTGGAGATCATGATCTCCAGGCATACTGCAACACAGTTGAAGTTGAAAGTGAACGATAAAGTATTGATCTATTTTATACAGTCGGGAGAAGTGGAAGGCGAACAAGGCATGGGAACGGTCAATACAAGGGCCCGCAAACTGACGGTGGTCGGCATCTTCCAAACAGGTATTGAGGATTATGATAAAACATTTGCCATCGGCAATATGAAATTGATCCAGCGACTGAATGCGGACAGTGTTACAACCGATGCGTATACAAAAGAGATCGGTGGTTACGAAGTGTTCCTTCATGATTACAAGAAGATCGATACGGTAGCTACGGAGATATATGAGATGAACGATTTCCCGCTGACATGGAATACCGTAAGTGCCAAACATATCTCTCCCAATATTTTCGACTGGCTGAATATGCAGGATGTAACCCGCAATGTGCTGATCGGGTTCATGGTCATTGTAGCCATTATCAACCTGATCACCTGCCTGATCATCCTGGTACTGGAGCGGGTACGCATGATCGGTATATTGAAATCGTTGGGTGCTACCGACTGGACCGTACAAAAGATCTTTCTTCGCCATTCAGCATTGATCACTATTACAGGTATCGTTACCGGTACTGCACTGGCATTGGGACTGCTCTGGTTGCAAGAGGCAACAGGTTTTATCCGGTTGAAGGAAGAAGCCTATTACCTGAGTACTGCGGCAGTTAAAATTGTCTGGTGGCAGGTGGCGATGATCTGCGCCGGAACCTTTATCGTTTGTTTCCTGGTGATGATGATTCCTTCCCTCCTGGTAAAAAAAGTGCAGCCGGTGAAAGCGATACAGTTCAGGTAGAGGCTGGAGATTCTTACTGGTCTGGCGGCTTAAGCCGCCAGACCAGTAACCTGCACTAGCCCGCATATCCACGCAGAAAAACGCAATTTTGTGCTCTATTTAATTTTTTGACAGGGATTTCACCACAATTCAATTGGCAAAATACCCGACACCGAGTGCAAACACAGATATTAAGGCATGGGACATTTTATAGGCAGAAGATTTCAGCAGAATTCTGGTGACGTTCCGTAGGAACGTTTTGTGCTAGCAAATATGTGAAAGTATGATCCCTGTTGCAAGCGCCGCATTCAGCGATTCCGCCTTCCCTTTCTTCGGGATCGTGATCTTTACATTGGCAAGATTCATAACAGGAAAACTGATGCCTTTTGACTCGTTCCCGATAACGATGATACCCTCTTCTATTTTTTTCATGGTGGTGATATCCTCGCCATCCAGGCTTGCTGCAAATATGCTCACTCCCTCCTGTTCAGCCAGCCATTCCTCGAGTGCGGTATAATAAACGCTCACTCTTGCAATGCTTCCCATAGTGGCCTGCACCACTTTTGGATTGTAACAGTCTGCCGAATCATGCGTGCAAACAATCTGCCCGATACCAAACCAATCGGCGATGCGGATAATCGTCCCCATATTACCGGGATCCTGTATGGTATCCAATGCCAGCGTGATCCGGTCTTTTACCATGACGGGTGCTTTGGCATCGTATTGCTGAACGATCGCCACTACTTTATGGGGAGTGGTGAGTTGTGAAATTTTTTCTAACTCTATCCCGGTAATTTCAATTACTGCCGTGTGTTCCAATGATCTTTTGTTCTCATCGATCCAGTCTTTTACAGCGTATACTTCTTTTACGGCCGGTGCATTGGTGTCCAGCAGCTCTTTCACCAGCTTCGGTCCCTCGGCGATGAACATGCCCGTCTCATCCCGGAATTTTTTCTGGCCTAAACTTTGAATATATTTGATCTTCTGTTTAATAAGCATAGCTGTTCATTTAATTTATGATGCCTTCTCAGCCCCCGTCCTTTCCCCGTTTCCGCCATTTTATCGCTGGTGGGCTATGGCTGTTGCTGGCAGCTTCCTGCACTATTGTAAAGAATTACCCGCCCAATCAGCCATTTGTTTATAAAACAAATATCAATATTACGGGCAATATTGCAAGCGATACGGCCGAACTGATCGGGTCCAGGCTAAAAGGACAGCTGGATGACAGCATCCGGGCCCGTTCCATTTCAAAGATACTGTGGAGTGTGATGAAGAATCCTCCTCTCTACAAAAACGATAATGCCGACAAATCGGTCATCTATATGAAAGCCCTGCTTAATTCACTGGGCTATTTCAGGGATACGATCACGTACGATACAGTGGTAAATATTAAAGGCGACCAGTACCAGACCACCGTGAACTTTGATGTACAACCGGGAAAAGTGGTGCGGATCGATTCATTCAACTATAATATCCGGCAACAGGAGCTGCAAAGTCTGACATTGAGCAATCAAAAAGATGCCCTGGTAAAAAAAGGAGATCCTTTTGCCAAAGTGGCCATATCTGCGGAACTGGACAGGCTGGTAAACCTATACCGCAATAATGGCTATCTCCGGTTTGGACGTGAAGTGATGATCGGGCTTTGGGACACGCTGGATGTTTCATTGCTGCGCCCCACATTCGACCCGGCGGAACAATTGGCTATCCTGCAAAAATTAAAAGAACGCAGAGAGAATCCTACGGCCAATCTCGAGATACGATTGAAACCAGGGTTTGACAGCAGCAAGCTCACCAAATATTATGTTGGCAATATCATCGTATATCCTGAATTCGGACCGGACACTGCCGGTTTTACAAGGAAGGAAGAGATGGTAGATAGCGTAAATGTGGTGTATTACCAGCGGTTATTCAAGCCAAAGATACTCCCGGAGAATATTTATTTTCGAAGGGGTGACCTGTATGACCAACGAAAATATTTCAAGACCATCAATCGTTTCAATTCACTTGGTGCCTGGCGGCTGGTAAGTATTGAACCCGTCGCAAGGAAGGGACAGGATACCGCCGATTATATTATACGCCTTACTCCCGCGAAAAAATATTCTTTTACAGCAAACCTGGAGGGAAGTCGCAACCAGAGCGCTATTTCCGGCAACCTCTTTGGTGTCGGTGTGAACCTGGGCTGGCAGAATCGCAACTTTGGCCGGGCGGCAAATATCTCAACTACCAATCTCCGTTACGGCATTGAGATCAGCGACAGCAGTTTTATCCAGACTCAACAATTTGTATTAAGTCATAGTATCTTTTTCCCGAGATTGATACCGCGTTTCAAAGTGGGCAAAAAGATCAGGGAAAATACAAATTCCATTTTGTCCTTTAATGCCGGCAATACAGAGCGAAAAGATCTTTTTAACCTGACTACTGTCAACGGTTCCTTTGGTTGGGAATACCAGGATTCTAATACTGTATTCTCATTACGCCCGCTAAATATTGAATATTCTTATTTAAAGCCGAGGCAGCAATTATTGGATCTCTTTACTGGTAACCCGGCTTTAAAAAATATTTTCACCGATGGGTTGATCTCATCTATCATTGCGGGGGTAACTATCACTAATGAAAAAGAGAAGGTAAAGAAGATATTCAGGGCGAATGCAGAATTTTCGGGTCTTCTTGTTTCCAGTTTTATAAAGGGTAAATTTTTTGATGACAACCTTTACCGTTTCATCAAACTCGATGCGGAAATGATCCGGAAAATGAGCATCCGGCGTTCCGCACTTGTACTTCGTTTATTCGGGGGCGTGGGATATGAATTCAATTCCACCGTAAATCCTGATAAGCGCAATAACCTTCCTTTCTTCAAACAATATTTTGCCGGTGGCCCTAATAGTATGCGGGCATGGGGTTTAAGAAAACTGGGTCCGGGTTCTGATACCCTGGCATTTTCCGGTGTGGGCAGCACTCCCGAAAGATATGGTGATGTGCAACTGGAAGGAAATATCGAATATCGTTTCCCTTTTGCGAGGCCATTTGGAATAAAAGTGGATGGGGCCGTATTCACCGATATCGGGAATATCTGGTTCCTGAAGAGTGCGCCCGGACGTCCCGCACGGCAGGTCTTGGATTTTAATAACCTTGCCAGGGATCTGGCGGTAGGTGTTGGTGTTGGGTTCCGTGTGGATTTTAATTTCTTTGTGATCCGACTGGATTATTCGTACAAGGCGAAAGACCCAAGTCCTTCTCCTGCCAATGTTGAATTGCGTAATAAATGGTTTGGATACAAACTGACAAAAGGCGATCAATTTCAGTTGGGTATCAGTTATCCTTTTATTTTATAATAATCCTTTTCTCATCCCTTCGCGGATATCCTCCATGGTTTGCGCATCTTTCAAGTGGAACTCCCCGATCCTGGTACGGCAAAGACTGCTCATATAACCACCGCAACCCAATGCAGCACCGAAATCATTGGCCAGGCTGCGGATATAAGTTCCCGTTGAACAAACCACCCGGAAATGAATGACGGGTAACTCGATCTTTTCAATTTCAAATACATGGATGGTCACATTCCTGGGCTCCAGCTTTACTTCCTGTCCCGCCCTCGCCAGCTCGTAAACTCTTCGACCCCCCACTTTAATGGCAGAGTGTGCCGGTGGTATTTGCTGGATGGGTCCTGTAAAAGCTGAAGTGGCTTCTTTTATTTTTTCTTCTGTAAGATGATCAACGGGTTTAAAATTTTCCGGCTCCGACTCGAGATCATAAGTAGCAGTGGTAGCGCCCAGGGTAAATGTGCCGGTGTACTCTTTTTCCTGCGCCATGAATTCATTGATACGCTTTGTGAATTTGCCGGTACAGATGATCAGCAGCCCGGTTGCCAATGGATCCAGCGTGCCGGCATGCCCGATCTTTTTGATACGGATAGTATAACGGAGTTTCTGCACCACATCAAAAGAGGTCCATTCAATGGGCTTGTGGATCAATAGTACCTGGCCCTGTTCAAATGCTTCTTTGGTATAATTCATCGCGGCAAGATAATAGATAAAAACGATGCTTCGACAAGCTCAGCAGATAAAAGTGTTCCCGATGCAGGGTACTTTTATCCCTGCCTGCCGGCAGCTTTACCTTACCCAAATTTTGATGGGGTAAAAATATTGAGGTTCTTTGACATAAACATTTGAAATGCACAAGATCACGGTAAAGGATTTCCCCCACTTAGACTTTGGGGATGTACGTCGTAATGATCGATTTGTTAGTATAATCAATAATGTCAGTCGCCAACCCGGAGATAGTATTCCCCGGCAGAACAAAAGATGGTATGACGCTAAAGCAACGTATGAGTTTTTTAAGAATAAAGATGTGAGCATTGAAGCGTTGCGCAAAACGATGATGGAGTTTGGTGCCAGCAAGGCAGAAGATGAAAATACAGTATTGATTGTCCATGATATCAGCAATATCAGTTATAATGATTTGAATGCAGAAGGGTTAGGTTATCTGGATAATAAGGAAGGGCGAGGTATATTATGTTATAGCAGTATCGCTGCAACAACGGGGGGATTACCCCTATCCTTATTATATCAGCATACCTGGACGCGACCTCTGGAAGAGCTTGGTAAATCAGCTCAACGCAAACAGCGTTCTTTTGAAGACAAAGAAAGTTATCGATGGTATGAAGGGATGAGTCAGGTTAATCAGCTATTAGGCGATCCCGTTCATAAGATTCATGTGGCAGATAGAGAAGCTGATGTCTACGAACAGTTTAATCATGCCTTTGAATCTAAAACTGATTTGTTGATACGGGCACGTCATAACCGGTCATTAACAAATGGAAGTCACCTTTGGGACAGTATTGCCGAACAGCCAATGGCGGCCAACCTAACCCTGGAAGTCCCTGATGCCAGGGGAAGGAAAAAGGCAGCTATACAGGCCGAATTAAGATACCATGAAGTAGAAATACTTCGACCTCAAACCAATAAAGCAAGCTATGAAAGTGTGGCGCTTACAGCCATAGAGATTAAAGAGAAAAGTAATGGACAAGAACCCATTCACTGTAATTTGTTAACGACCCTGGAAATAAAAAATACAGATGATGCATTGCAATGTGTAAAGTGGTATACCTATCGGTGGTTAATAGAGCGATTTCATTATGTATTAAAAAGCGGAACTAAAATCGAAGAGTTACAACTGAAAGATGCTGTGAGCTTGCAAAAGGCAATTTCAGTATATAGCCTGGCAGCCTTCAGAGTAATGCAATTGGTCTATGAGTCAAGGCATCACCCTGAAGTAAGTTGTACTGTAGTTCTTACTAAAGAGCAGTGGCAAACACTTTATATGTTGATACACCATACTAACAAAATACCTCCCCAACCACCTTCACTATATCAGGCTGTGATGTGGATAGGAAGACTGGGAGGTCATTTAGGAAGAAAATCAGATGGCCCGCCCGGACTTAAAACAGTCTGGCAGGGATACCAACAACTGTGTCATGCAGCAAGTGTTTATGAGTTAATGACTCAAAAAATTTAGGTAAGGGTAAGCTGCCGGCAGGCAGGTTTTATCTATTCACTTTTCGCTAAATAGACATCCTCGTTTTCAATTCAAGATATTTATTGATCGTATTTACCGTAAGGTTCTCCGGCGTGGTGAGTATAGAAGGGATACCATTTTTATGCAGCTCTTTTACCATTTGTTTTTTTTCAAAAGCGAATTTTTCCGCAATGGTCCGGATATAAATAGCTTCCAGCGAATCGGCACTTTTTTCTACCAGTGATTTCAACTCTGTATTCTGGAAGAAAACCACCAGCAACAAATGATAATGTGCAATCTTTTTCAGCGCCGGCATTTCCCGCTGCAGGCTTTCGAGTGATTCAAAATTGGTGAACAGTACCAGCAAGCTGCGGTTGGTAATACGGTTACGGATAACCGAAAACAGTTTTTCAAAATCAGGTTCCAGGAAATCTGTTTTTTGCCGGTACAATGTTTCCAGTACCAGGTTCATCTGTGTGGGTTTTTTATCCGCCGTTAAAAAAGTATCGATATTCTTTTCAAAAGTGATGATACCGGCTTTATCCTGTTTGACCATCGCTACATTGGATAATACTAACGATGCATTGACCGCGTAGTCGAGCAGGGTCATTCCGCCAAAAGGCATTTTCATTACCCTGCCTTTATTGATAAGACAATAGATCTGCTGGCTTCTTTCGTCGGTGTAGTTATTCACCATCAAACCATCCTTGCGGGCGGTTGCTTTCCAGTTGATCGTACGATAATCATCACCCCGCACATATTCTTTGATCTGTTCAAACTCCATGCTGTGACCAAGTTTCCGGATCTTTCTTACACCGGCTTCCTGTAAGCGGTTACTCACAGCCAGTAACTGAAACTTCCGCATCTGCATATAGGAAGGATATACTTTAACGACCTGTTGTGCCGGGAAAACATACCTTCTTTTTACCAGTTGCAGCGGCGCATGGGCAAAAACATTGATATCATTGAATACATACTCTCCCCTGGTAACAGGTTTTAATGAATAGTCCAATTTATATTCTTCATTCCTCCCGATCGTCGCCCTCCGGATCCATTTCCTTTCCTGGAACTGGATAGGAATTTCATCGATCACACTGGTGCGGACAGGAAACCCATAATGATTACGGATATGGACCGACACCTTATTCGGATCTCCGATACTGAACCGGTCCGGGGCAATCCTTTCTGCAGTCATCCCTTTTTTCTTAGTGTAAATGAGCAAGACATCCAGCGCTACCGCCAGGGCAAGCAATAACAGGATCAATCCCCCGACCCGGAACATGGCCGGTTGGAAATAGCTGATCACAAATACCACCGATGCGGAACCGGCGATATAGTAGACGATGTTGTTGAGGTAAAATGATTTTAGCAATTGTTTTACTGATATTATGAACCGATGAAAACTGTTGCACGACTTCGGACCCCCGACCTCTCCCTACCTCGGAACATCCATCCCCTGTATGATCTGTTTGATCACATCATCTTCTGTTATGCCTTCCATCTCCTTATCCGGAGCCAGGATGATACGGTGACGGAGGACAGGCGGTACAACAGCCAGGATATCTTCCGGTGTTACAAAATCCCTTCCGTTCATGGCGGCGATGGCTTTTGATGCATTCATGATCGACAGTGAAGCTCTTGGTGAAGCACCCAGGTAAATGGATTTATGATTTCTTGTCTGGTGAATGAGTTTGGCAATAAACTGCAATAATTTTTCTTCGATCAGTTGTGTCTTGATCTGCTGCCGCAATGCGGTTACCTGTGCCGCACCCAAAGCCGGTGTAATCATATCCAATGCACGGGTGTTACCCATCTTATTGAATTGCGTGAGGATCATCATTTCCTCTACCTCGGTCGGGTACGGGACAATTATCTTAAAAAGAAAACGATCCAACTGCGCTTCGGGAAGGCGATAGGTTCCTTCCTGTTCCACCGGGTTCTGCGTGGCCAACACCATAAAGGGCTGTGCCATGGGGTAGGTTTTGCCATCCACAGTGGCTTGTCGTTCTTCCATGATCTCCAGCAAAG
>JANOHQ010000429.1:0-2110 GCA_031406595.1 Chitinophagaceae bacterium | reverse complement strand
ACCCGGCATTTATGTTCACCGGGTCTTCCAGGGTAAGGACTATGAAAAAAGGATCGAACAACGGACCACGAGGAAAAAAGTATAAAGAGATTGTATGGCATTGACAAAAGAACAGATAGCGCAACGGATCGCCCGGGAGTTAAGGGATGGTTATTATGTGAATCTCGGTATCGGTATCCCAACACTGGTGGCGAATTATATTCCTGCCGGTATCAACGTGGTATTACAAAGTGAGAACGGTTTGTTAGGCATGGGACCATTTCCTTTTGAGGGTGAGGAGAATCCTGACCTGATCAATGCCGGCAAGCAAACCATCACCACGGTCCCCGGTTCTGCTTTTTTTGATTCTGCGATGAGTTTCGGGATGATCCGGGCGGGCAAAGTGGACCTTACCGTACTCGGCGCTATGGAAGTAAGCGAGCAGGGCGATATCGCCAACTGGAAGATACCGGGCAAAATGGTGAAGGGGATGGGTGGTGCGATGGACCTGGTGGCCAGTGCTAAGAATATCATCGTGGCTATGATGCACAGCAATCCAAAAGGCGAATCCAAGCTATTGCCTCAGTGCACATTACCCCTGACGGGTGTACGTTGCGTTAAGAAGATCGTTTCTGACCTGGCTGTGCTGGATGTGACGGAAAAGGGGTTTGTGTTACTGGAAAGAGCGCCGGGGGTGACGGTGGACGAGATCCGTTCAAAAACAGCGGGAAAGCTGATCGTAGAGGGTGATATCCCCGAAATGTCCTTTTGATATGAATTGCCAGCCCGCAGACCTGCCTGCCGGCCGGTCATTATGATAGTTATGATCTCCGCAGTTTATCTAATAAATCTTAATGATCATAAAGATCAGCGTCCCGAAGCTTCGGGAGCCTGATTTTATTCAATTAAATTATTCTTCACCGCAAAGAACACCAGGCCAGCCGTGTTCTTGCTGCCAAAACGCTCCATCAGCCTGTCTTTGATGGCTTCTACGGTGCGGGGGCTGATCTCCATTTTCTGGGCGATCTCCTGGGCAGTGAATTCCATACAGATAAAACGCAGCACATCTTTTTCTTTATCGCTCAGTGTGATCTCGCTGTTGAGCGACGGCACTACTTTCTGGCGGGAATGTGATTTCTTGAGCAGTATCCGGTTCACAAAGTTGTTGAGGTAATATCCTTTTTCAAATACTTCCATAATGGCCCTGCGGATCTCCTGGGGTTCGGCATTCTTGAGCAGGTAACCGTTGGCGCCGTTTTCCATCAGGTGATAGACAAAGCGTTCATCTTCATACATGCTCAGCACCAGTACTTTTATATGCGGGTGTACCTTGCTGATGGTCTTGGTAGCTTCAATACCGTCTTTTCCCGGCATCCGCAGATCCATCAATACCACATCGGGTTGCGATTCTGCGAGGCCATTGAGAAGGTCTTCACCGTTCTCTGCTTCCTGCACGAACTTGATATTGGTAAACGGGCGAAGAGAAAGAATAACTCCTTTCCGGAAGATCTTGTGATCGTCAGCAATGGCTACCTTAATGGATTCCATAAGTTCTCAGATAAAAAAATAAAATTAACGAATTTGATTCATTGGTTCGTTTACTGGTAGGGTTCGTCTTTGGGTAGCTCGATGGTTACTTTGTAATAGGTCTGCGAAATATCTTTTTCGAAATTGATATTTCCCTGCACCAGCCGCAACCGGCTGCTGATATTCTTCAGACCCAGCCCCACATTACTTTTATTCAGTTTGTCGAAGTCCGACTGTATAATGCCGCGGCCATCGTGGTGGATACGAAGGTAGAACTTGTCGGCATGTACATTTTGAGTCAGGTGAATAAAACTGGCGCTGCTGTGTTTCAGAATATTGTTGATCAGTTCCTGTACGATCCGGAAGATCACCAGTTCTTTTTCTCCTTTCAGGCGGTCTTTGTATTCATGAAAGCGGCTGCTGGCATTGATGGCGCCGGAGCCGCTGATCTTCTGGAACAGGTCGTTGACGGCCGACTCGAGCCCGAAATTCTTAAGGGTAGGGGGCATCAGGCTATGGCTGATATTGCGGACAAGCTGGATGGTATCGTCTATGATCTGGCGGGCCTGGAAGATGGACTGTAGCTGTGTGGCTTTATCCTGGT
>JANOHQ010000119.1:0-15595 GCA_031406595.1 Chitinophagaceae bacterium | reverse complement strand
AAGAATTGCTCAATTGGAGCGCCTCCCGCAAACTGACCTGGGCAGACTATAAAGCCAGTCCCAATCCTAACAGTGATGCCGCAGCTTCCACCACTACCTACCTGGGTATCGACTATAATATCAGCAGTGCCAGCTTTAGTTACAAAATAGAATCCCGGTTTTCCAAGACCCGCTCCTGGGGTTTGCACAAGACAGATTATATACTCAGCCATGAACAAGGACATTTTGATATCGCGGAAGTATATGCGAGGATGCTGCATAAAAAAATGTCGGAGTATAAATTCAATACGAAGACCTATAGCAAAGACCTGCGCAAGATCTACGAAGATGTGACCAAAGAAAAAGAGAAAACGCAGAATGAATATGATGGCGAAACCCGTCATAGCATCAATAAAGAAAAGCAGGCCGAATGGTTGAGGAAGATCGGGAAGATGCTGGAGGAGCTGAAAGATTATTCCGATTACTAAAATTTGAACGGCAACCTTCGATAAGATGTTTCACACCGCCCATTTTGTACACCCGGGCACCATTTTCCCGAAAGCAGTATCAGTCGTTTTGCTTCTGCTACTTTCTCCTCGCTTACAATGGAAGTGGTCCTGATATCTGAGACGGAGCCGTCCCATTTCACTACGAACTGCATCTGAAATTCGCTTGCATCTTCTTTATTTCTGAATGCCGGCCCAAGACTATCTTTTGCAAAATTCTTCCATGCTTTCTCACCTGCAGGAAATGAAGCCCCCTTTTGTATTTTGTCAAATATCACAGGTTCTTCCCTGAGCCGTATTGTGCAATTACAGGAATACCCATTGATCGTATAAGAAGAATCAATAGCTTGACTAAAACTGTCAAGACTAAGAAGAGTACCTACAATTAGCGGGAGTTTTTTCATTGTATCAGAATAACCCGTACAACTGCGCATCCACCTTACGGATGATCTCACCAAAATGTTCTTCGTTCTCAGGAAATCGATTTTTGTCCACGTCAATAATCAGCAATTGACCTTCCTTATATTCCCCGATCCATTTGTTATAATACTCGTTGAGTTTCTTTAAATAATCGAGGCGGATATTCTCTTCATATTCTCTTCCTCGTTTCTGGATATTGCCCACCAATGTAGGAACCGATGCATTCAGGTAGATAAGCAGGTCGGGCGGTTGCACCAGTGTTTTCAGTGTCTGGAAGAAATGAAAATAATTATCAAAATCTCTTTTACTCATCAAACCCATTTCATGCAGGTTGGGAGCAAAGATGTTGGCATCTTCGTAGATCGTACGATCCTGGATAACGGTCTCCGTTCCTTTTTGGATATCCACTAACTGGCGGAGACGGCTGTTCAAAAAGAAGATCTGCAGGTTGAAACTCCAGCGGGGCATGTCCTCGTAAAAATCCATCAGGTAGGGATTGTGATCCACATCTTCGAAATTGGGGATCCACTTGTAATGCTTGCTCAGCATTTCGGTCAGCGTGGTCTTGCCGGCGCCGATATTCCCGGCCACTGCGATATGTTTTGGTTTTTTTGCTTTTGCCATTCCCTTCCGCCAGCGACGGTAAATTTAAACGTTCATAAAAATCAAATCTATAGTCTTAAATCGTAAATCAAAAATAATTTAGACCGATCGCTTCCCGGACCAGTTCCATCGTAGCTTTGCCGCTTTTCCGGGCTTTCTCAGCACCCTTTTCCATCACTTCTTTCAGGTAGACCGGGTTGTTCCGGATCGATTCCGCTTTCTCCCTGATCGGGCTGATAAATTTCACCATATCCTCCCCCAACTGCTTTTTCATGTCACCGTAACGGATCGTACAATCGTTGTACGCTTTTTCAAACTGGCTCACCGTAGCAGGCGTACTGACAAGTTTCATTAATCCGAAGATATTTTCGATATAATCCGGTTTGGCCGAATTGGGTTCTGTCGGACCATTGTCCGTTTTTGCCTTCATTACTTTTTTGCAGATCAGTTCATCATCATCCGAAAGATACAAGGTTGCATATTGGTTCTCGCTTTTACTCATCTTACCGGCCCCGTCCAGGCTCGGCACTTTCACCAGTTCATCACCATAGTTAAACGCCTGTGGTTCCGGAAAGGTATCGCCATAGCGGTGGTTGAAACGATTCGCGAAGGTGCGGGCCATTTCCAGGTGTTGCTCCTGGTCCTTACCCACCGGAACATATGACGCCCGGTGCAGGATAATATCAGCGGTCTGCAATACGGGGTAGGTCAACAAGCCTGCATTGATATTTTCGGGATGCAGGCGCACTTTTTCTTTGAAGGTCACTGTCTTTTCCAATTCGCCGATATAAGCCATCATATTGAGGTACAAATAAAGCTCCGCCGTTTCGTATACATGACTCTGGCAGTATAGCGCTACTTTCCCGGGATCGAGGCCACAGGCGATATTCTCCGACAGTACCCTCTCCACATTTATCTTCAGCTCTTTGGTATCAGGATGCGTGGTGAGTGAATGCAGGTCGGCTACCATGAAATAACATTCAAATTCATCCTGCAGCCGGACATAATTTTTTACCGCGCCAAAATAGTTTCCCAAATGCAAAAAACCGGTCGGCCGGATGCCACTCATGACTACCTTCTTCTGTTTGTCCATATGGCGACGAAGATAACAAAAGTCGGAAGACGGAAGTCCGAAGCTTCGGACAGGAGCAGTTCAACCGCCATCAAATCTTTTAACGCAACGGCTCCGGACTTCGGACTCCCTACTTCCGACTATCTTTGCTTCATGGAAGTCAGCGATGCACTGGTAGATAAACTGGCACATCTTTCAAGACTACAGTTCGATGCCACCGAAAAACAAGAGATAAGGGATGACCTTCAGCGGATGATCGGTTTCGTGGAAAAACTCAACGAACTAAACCTTGATGGGGTGGAGCCGCTCCTGTTTATGAGCGATGAAGTAAATGTATTGCGGGAGGATTCCATTAAAGGATCCATCACCCGGGAACAAGCCTTGAAAAATGCACCGCTCCACGATGGACAATTCTTCAAAGTACCAAAAGTGATAAAGAAATAAGATGGCCAACCCGATCATTCACCTGGAAGAGATTCAGAAAAGCTACTTTATGGGCAAGCAGGAATTGCAGGTGCTGAAAGGAATCTCGCTGGATATATTAAAAAATGAGTATGTAGCATTGATGGGACCTTCCGGTTCAGGCAAAAGCACTCTCATGAACATCCTGGGCTGTCTCGATACAGCCTCTGCCGGAAAATATATATTAAACAACCAGGATGTCAGCAAAATGGAAGATAATGCGCTGGCAGATGTACGTAACCAGGAGATCGGGTTTGTGTTCCAGCAATTTAATTTATTGCCGAGACTGACCGCATTGGAAAATGTAGCCTTGCCCCTTGTTTATGCCGGTATGAGCCGGAAACTGCGCAATGAAAAAGCAATGCAGGTATTGGAAATGGTAAGTCTTACCGACAGGAGTCATCATAAACCCAACGAATTGTCGGGTGGCCAGAGCCAGCGTGTCGCTATCGCCAGGGCATTGGTGAATAACCCTTCCATCATTTTGGCTGATGAGCCGACCGGTAACCTGGATTCAAAGACCTCGTACGAGATCATGGATATTTTTGAGGAGATCCATAGCCGGGGAAATACGGTTATCCTGGTCACGCATGAGGAAGATATCGCCAACCATGCCAGGAGGATCATCCGGTTGAGGGATGGAGTGGTGGAAACGGATAAGAAGAATGAATCTGTGGTGAGCAGGCAGTAGGCAAGCGTCATTGCGAGCGGAGCGAAGCAAGGCAATAGACAATAGACAATAGACAATAGACAATAGACAATAAAAAGAACAATTCTGTATTTACTATTGTTGCTCAGGTTATGAGAAGAACAAGAAATTCCGAGGCCAGCGGCGTAAAGTGCATTTAGCTCTTTAAGCGACTCCAAACCTCAAACTTCAAACCCAAAACCTCAAACTTCTTCTATGGCAATGAAAATATATACCAAAACAGGTGACAAAGGAATGACCTCACTGATCGGCGGGACAAAGGTTCCGAAATCTCATCTCCGAATCGAATCCTATGGGACAGTAGATGAATTGAATTCCTGGATCGGTCTGTGCAAAGATTTGTTGACAGATGAGCAAGGAAAAAAAATATTACTCGAAGTCCAGGATCGCTTATTCACCATGGGTTCATCACTCGCCTGCGACCCGGAGAAAGAACCTAAAATGAAGATCCCCGATCTGAAAGAAACTGATATCACATTGCTGGAAAAAGAAATGGACCGGATGAACGAGACCGTACCTGCGATGAAAAATTTCATCCTGCCGGGTGGTCATCCTGCATTATCTAATTTACATATTGCCCGTTGCGTTTGCCGCAGGTCGGAAAGATGCTGTGTAAGACTGGAGCAGGAAGACAAGCAATCTGAACCTGTCATAGTCAAATACCTGAACCGCCTGAGTGATTATCTTTTTGTGTTGAGCCGGTATACCGGGCATCAAATGAATGTAGAAGAAATTCCATGGAAACCGCGGATTTAATGTGAGGATGTGGAAATGTGAAAATTAATACATTGAATCGATGACCGGCAGTCTCTTCCTTTTCCACACTTCCACATTTACCACATTTTCACATTAAACTATCTTCCCATCTTTCATATAAAGCACCCTGTCACTAAGTTTTGCCAACTCCTCATTATGCGTCACGATCAGGAATGTCTGGCTGAATTTATCTCGCAAGTCAAAAAATAATTGATGCAGTTCTTTTGCATTCGCCGAATCCAGGTTACCCGTGGGTTCATCGGCAAATACGATATCCGGGTTATTGATCAGGGCCCTCGCCACGGCCACCCGCTGCTGCTCACCCCCGCTCAACTGGTTGGGTTTATTTTCTATCCGGTGCGAAAGACCCAGCATGGCCAACAATCCTTCGGCCTTTTCTCTTACTTCCGCTTTTTTTCTTCCTGCCAGCCACCCCGGGATACATACATTCTCCAGGGCCGTAAACTCCGGCAGCAAATGGTGAAACTGGAACACAAAGCCAATATGTTTATTCCGGAAAGCGGCCAGCTTATTTCCGTTTAGCGAATGGATCGACACATTATTCATGATCACTGCCCCGGTATCGGCCTTATCCAGGGTACCCAGGATATGGAGCAGGGTACTTTTGCCCGAGCCGGAAGGGCCCACGATAGCGACCACTTCGCCCTTGCTGATCTCTACATCTACCCCTTTCAGGACTTCAACCGCTCCGTACTTTTTATGAATATTTTTCCCGGTTATCATGCAGCTAAAACTTCATTTTAAAAATCAATCTGACTGTAAGTTTTCTGCCCGAAACTAGGATAAAACAGGCTGAAAATTTTCAATAAACCCTCTTACCGGCAAAAATAAAATAATATGAACCGGCGGATATATCAACAAAAAGAACCCACCGGCAAAACCGGAGCTGACCAATTAACCTATTTTTTTAGAAATCCTTCAAAAACCGGTGTACAACTAAGGATTTGGAAAATTCGTTAATAAAGCTACATTTGCCGAAAATTAAGGGGTATTTCCCCGGACCTTAGAGCATTAAACCTGATTGACAAATTAAAATCCTGAGAAGATGTTTTGGACCTTAGAACTCGCATCATACCTGGAAGATGCACCCTGGCCGGCGACAAAAGACGAACTGATCGATTATTCCATACGCTCCGGCGCACCTATTGAAGTGGTCGAGAATCTTCAGGAACTGGAAGATGAGGGAGATGTTTACGAGACCATCGAAGACATCTGGCCGGATTACCCGACGCAGGAAGATTTTCTTTTTAATGAAGACGAATATTAGATAAGCCCCTGGGCTGATGGCTACGGGCTGTTGGCTGGCATCATATAAATAGAAGCCCCCGATTATTTCGGAGGCTTTTTTATTTGGCCTCCCCATCTACCTTCCCCTCAAAGGGAGGGGAAGAATTCAATGAATCAAAGCTACATTGAACCCTTGTCCCATCACTTCCTTATTCCTTATTCCTTATTTCTCATTCCTTATTTCTAATTCCTTCCCTACTAGCCACTCGCCATCCCTACTCCCCACTTCCCACTCCCAATTTCTGCATCACTTCATTGCTCACACCTGTGGTGGAATAACCGCCATCGTGGAATAGATTCTGCATTGTTACCATTCTTGTAAGATCGGAGAAAAGCGTCACACAGTAATTGGCGCAATCTTCTGCACTGGCATTACCTAATGGAGCGATCGCATTGGCATAATCAAAGAAATCGCCAAATCCTTTGATCCCTGTACCCGCGGTTGTCTTGGTGGGTGATTGCGAGACCGTATTGATCCGCACTTTTTTCTCTACCCCGTAATGGTAACCAAAACTCCGGGCGATCGATTCCAGCATCGCTTTGATATCGGCCATATCGGTATAAAAAGGATAGGTGCGTTGCGCCGCCATATAAGTCAGTGCCACTACGCTGCCCCATTCATTGATCGCATCCAGTTTTTTGGCAACGGCCAGCATCTTGTGAAAAGACATCGCCGAAACATCAATGCCTTTCATGAAATAATCATAGTTCGATTCGGTATACGGGATCTTTTTGCGGATATTCACACTCATCCCGATCGAATGCAGCACAAAGTCGATCTTACCCCCAAGCACTTCCTGGGATTGAGTGAACAGCGTGGTGAGTTCTTCCACACTCGTGGCATCCGCAGGAATGATCGTGGATTTTGTCTTCTCCGCCAATTTATTGATCTCGCCCATCCGCATGGCGATCGGTGCATTTGTCAGAACAATCGAAGCTCCTTCTTCGTATGCTTTCTCCGCCACCTTCCAGGCAATGGAGTTCGCATCAAGAGCACCGGTGATAATTCCTCTTTTTCCTTTTAAAAGATTATAAGCCATGGCAGTCGTTTTTTGTGGCGGTAAAAATAGGAACTTATTCCTAAGCTCCCGGGAACAGCATTTTAATAATGAAAACCAGCAAAAAAGTATACCCGAATATCAATATCAAAGATGCCAGCAGCCACAACAGCAGTCGCTGCCCTGATTCCCGCGGCCGCATCTTTTGCTGTACATATTTATACAGCAGGTATACGGGGATCAGCGGTACCAGGATCAACCCCAGGATAGCAGCTGCTTTTAGTTTCAATGACAACTATTTTGATCACAAACCTGACTAAAATCATCCATATACAAACAGACGTTAAACCCTTTAATGTTTACCTTTATTCCGATCACCTGCCTTGCGTATTTCCAAAACAAAACACATGAGTGTAAAAGCTGTCATTATCGGTACCGGTTGCTATGTGCCAGAGATAGTCAAATCGAACCACGATTTCATGGTGCAAAGCTTTTATGGAGAAGACAACCGGCGGATTGACGCCCCACCCGAAGAAGTGGTGGAAAAATTCCAGGAGATCACCGGGATCGCGGAACGACGTTATGCTTGTGAGGAGATCAATGCTTCCGATATGGCTATTAAAGCCTCCATCATCGCGGTGGAAGATAGCGGTATCGACGCGGAGGAGCTGGATCAAATCATCGTCGCCCACAATTTTGGCAATGTGACCAAGCACACGATCCAGACGGATATACTTCCGGCACTGGCATCCCGGGTCAAACAGGGCCTGGGCATTAAAAATCCATCCTGTGTTGCATACGATATCTTATTCGGATGCCCCGGTTGGATGCAGGGTGTGATACAGGCTGATACCTACTTCAAAGCCGGTGTTGCCAAAAAAGCACTGGTGATCGGTACGGAAACATTAAGCCGTGTGCTGGATATCTATGACCGCGACAGCATGATCTTCTCCGATGGAGCCGGTGCCTCGGTACTGGAATCAAGAACGGGTGATGAGACCAGCAGCGGGATCCTTTCCTCAACCGTGCAAAGTCATTGCCTTGATGAGGCCTATTATCTCTACCTGGGCAAAAGTAATTTTCCCGGCAGCGATCCCCGTGTCCGTTATATCAAAATGAAGGGAAGAAAAGTGTACGAATATGCCATGCAGTATGTTCCAGTAGCCATGAAAGATTGCCTCGACAAAGCCGGGATAAGTATACAGGAAGTAAAAAAGATCTTTATCCACCAGGCGAATGAAAAAATGGATGAAGGTATTATCCGCCGCCTCTTCAAATTATATGGCCTGCGGGATATCCCCGAACAGATCATGCCCATGTCTATCCATAAACTGGGAAACAGTTCCGTTGCCACCATCCCCACCCTCTTTGATATGGTGAAAAAGAACCAGCTCGGTGATCACCAGCTCGAAGCCGGCGATATCGTTCTGTTTGCCTCTGTCGGCGCCGGGATGAATATCAATGCCCTCTGCTACCGGGTGTAACCGTCTGGCGGCAAATGTCAGGCCGCGGGATATAACCCGTCAGGCCGCTATTGAAAAAAAATTTATCCATTATGTCTTTGAGCATCGCAGGATAACGACTGGTCCGATAGTTTTTGTAGCGGCCAGACGGGTACACCAAGCGGCCCGATGGCATACACCCCATATCTTTGCGGCATGACGATCTCTTATAAATGGCTGAGTGAATACCTGCCTGCCGGACAAGCAGGCCTTCCGGTAACTGTAGAGCCGGAAAGGCTGAGCCGCATTCTTACCTCCATCGGACTGGAAGTCGAAAGCATGGATCAGTATGCCGCTATCAAAGGCGGGTTGAAAGGCCTGGTGATCGGTGAAGTATTGAGTACAGAAAAACATCCGGGTGCTGATAAACTGACCCTGGTCAAAGTGAATACCGGGAGTGGCGAGCCATTACAAATTGTTTGCGGAGCTCCCAATGTAGCGGCCGGGCAAAAAGTGATCGTGGCTCCTGTAGGCACAACCATCTACCCCACATCCGGCGAACCCCTCACCATGAAAGTTGCGAAGATCCGTGGCGTTGAAAGTCATGGAATGATTTGTGCAGAAGATGAGATCGGGCTGGGAACTTCCCACGCAGGTATACTGGTATTGCCAGCCGCATTGACCCCCGGGACATTGGCAGCCGATCATTTTCAACCCTACGAGGATACCATTTACGAGATCGGGCTTACCCCCAACCGGATGGATGCCATGAGCCATTGGGGTGTGGCAAGAGATGTATGCGCTTATTTAAGTCACCATGATAAAAAAGAACTGAAACCAGTTTTACCAAACGGGAATGGTTTTAAAAGCGACAATAATTCATTAGTGATCGACGTGAAAGTGGAGAATACCGATGCCTGTCCCCGTTACTCCGGTATCAGCATTGCCAATATCACGGTGAAAGAATCCCCGGAATGGCTGCAGCAAAAATTGAAAGCGATCGGTTTGCGTCCCATCAACAATATCGTAGACATTACCAATTTTATCCAGCATGAGACCGGCCAGCCGCTGCATGCTTTTGATGCGGATAAGATCGCCGGCAAAAAGATCATTGTAAAAAACCTGCCCGAAGGAACACCCTTTATCACCCTGGATGAGAAAGAAAGAAAACTCAGTGCGGAAGACCTGATGATCTGTGATGAGAAAGAAGGGATATGTATCGCCGGTGTTTTTGGCGGTTTGCATAGTGGTGTGACAGATACCACGAAGAATTTATTTTTAGAAGGCGCTTGTTTTGATCCCATCGTAACACGCAAAACTTCTTTCCGTCATGGTTTACGAACTGATGCGGCCAGCCGTTATGAAAAGGGAACCGATATTTCAGCGACGGTCAATGTACTCAAACGGGCAGCCTTGCTGATCAAAGAACTGGCTGGCGGTGAGATCGCCTCCGCGATGGTGGACATCTATCCAAAACCCAGGCCCAAAACAGAAGTATCCATCAAATGGCATTTCATCAAAAAGCTGAGTGGTAAGAATTATCATCCCGATGCTGTGAAAAATATCCTGAACAGCCTGGGTTTTGAAACACTCAAAGAAGGTATCGATGAATTAAGGGTGGCTGTTCCGTATCACAAACCGGATATCAGCATGCCCGCGGACCTGGTAGAAGAAATTCTGCGGATCGATGGCCTCGACAACGTAGATATTCCCGATGCGATCACCATCACTCCCTCGGTAGAAGAGAACTATGCCAGGGAAGTGTACCGGGAGAAGGTCGCTTCCTACCTCGTTGGCCTTGGTTTTAATGAGATGATGACAAACTCTATTACCAACGCGGCTTATTTCTCTGAAGAGGAACAGGAAACGATGGTGAGAATGCTGAACAGCCTGAGTGCGGAATTGAATATCCTGCGCAACTCCCTGTTTGAAACTTCACTGGAAGTGGTAGCGCACAATCTCAACCATAAAAATAATTCACTCCGGCTTTTTGAATTCGGCAAAGCCTACAGCACTGCCGGTCTCGGTAAATACTCCGAATCGGAACAGTTATGCATCGTGATCACCGGCAACAAGAGCGGGGACAGCTGGAAACAAAAAAGCAATGCCCCGGATTTTTATCTTTTAAAAGGAACCCTGGAAGCAGTCTTACGGTTACTTGGGATAGAGAATAGTGAAATGGAAACCATGGAAGTGGCCAAGCTTGACAATCATGTTGTTTATAAATTAAGCCTGCCTACCGGACAGGCAGGCAACCAGTTCATCGCGGGGGCTGGTGAAGTAAGCAAAAGCATCCTGGAAAAATTTGGGATCAAACAACCGGTTTTCTACGCGGGGTTGAACTGGGCCATATTGTCAGAACTCGCAGCCGGTCAGAAAAAAGTGGTAAAAGAATTATCAAGATACCCGGCCGTACAAAGAGACCTGGCGATGGTTGTATCCAAAGAACTGGCATGGTCATCCGTACAAAAGTCTGTTCAAACTATAAAACCGGATCAGCTCCGGGACATTAAACTCTTTGATATTTTTGAAAGTGAAAAATTAGGAGCGGGTAAGAAATCGGTGGCGGTTAACTTTACCTTCCAGGACGAAGAAAAAACCCTGACCGATAAAGAGATTGATAACTGGATGAACAGGATCATGATGGCCCTTGAAAAAGACTTAAACGCTGAAATAAGAAAATAGTGCTTGTCACCCATCCCGAAATCTCGGGACCGAAGCTTCGGGATGCCGAAGGGTGAATACCGGAATAAGAAAATAAATTGTCATCCAGCCCCGATAGTCCTGAATTGATCGAAGGACCGGGAAAAGCGAAGGAAAGAAAATGAGTACTACCGAACAACATCTAAAACGCATACAGGATAAGCTTCAGCAATTACTGAAGCAGCATGCTGCTATACAAAAAGAGAACAGCAAGCTCCGGGAAGAACTGGATGTTGCCCGGCAAAAAGTTTCGACACAGCAAAAAGGTGCTGATGAATTGAAACAACAGGTCAGTGTATTAAAATTGAATGCGGGTGAAATGGGCGAGGCGGATAAAAAAGAATTTGAAAAAAGGATCAACGGGTATTTGAAAGAGATCGACCGTTGTATCGCATTGCTGGGAGAATGATTAAACCCTCTTCACGAGGTTCAGTTTCATCTCATCATCTCCCTGCGAAAGCTCCAGCGTATACCTTCCATAAGGAAGGTCATTCAATCCTCCCCAGGTGAACTCTTCCCGGTCAGTGGCAATATCTTTCTCGATAGTACTGCAGATGCTTCCACGATCATCCTTCAAAACACCCCGGAGACAATTACCTTTGGGGGAATTCATTTGAAGCTGTAATGCATCAATAAATACCGATGACTTAACTTTAGCAAACATGGTAAACGTTTAAAAATTTAAATCGTTTCCCCGGGTAACCTTAACGCTGGTTTTATCATGGATACAGGCGTGGTTCTAAGGGATACCGAATATAATAAATTGATATTGAAAATTCCAACAATATGACTGATTTAATTGCTATTTCCGCCATGATCGCCGACCGCAGCTACCGGATCAAGATCGAACCGGAAGATGAAGAAGTGGTGCGGAAAACGCTCAAAACGATCAATGATAAGATCATCGAGTTCAAAACGCAGTTTGCCGGGAAGGATATGCAGGACTATATCGCCATGGTGCTGATCTGGTATGCCACCGAACAACATGCAGGAACGGAGGCGGGAATCGTGAAGGATAACCTCAGCGAACAACTGGAGACGATCGAAAAAATGCTGGATACCCAACTCAACGGAGACCACAAACCTATTGCTTGACGCCGTTCCGGGACCGGTCCCTGCGCCCTTTTGAACACCGGGAACCGGCGAAAATGCATTTTCAACCCTGATTACGGGGATTACCCTCCGTTTTGTATCTTCGCTGACTACATACTAACCACTGTATGAAATTATTATTAAGTCACATTGTGCAACAATTAAACAAAAACATTCATGGATCCGAATATATTATACATCATCATCGGTGTGGGCGCCCTCATTGCGGGCCTCATAGTGGGTAAACTAGTTTTCGCTAAAAACACCCGTCATAAAGTAGAAGAAGCCGAAGTCCAGTCACAAACCATTCTGAGGGAAGCAGAGCTGAGAGCCGAAACCATCCGCAAGGAAAAGGAGCTCGAGGCAAAGGAAAAATTTGTCCAGATGCGATCAGCGCATGACCGTGAAGTATTGGACAAGAACAAGAAAATAAACGATACCGAGAACAAGATCCGGCAAAAAGAACAAACCATCAACCAGAAGGAGAACAACCTTGACAAACAGATCAAGGACAACGATACAATCAAGGAGAATCTCAATCGTCAGATTGACCTGGTCAATATCAAGAGAACCGAGCTGGAAAAACACCAGGAAGAGCATATCCGCCGGCTGGAGAAGATCGCCAACCTGACTGCAGATGAGGCAAAAAATCAACTTATCGAGAGCCTGACAAGTGAGGCACATACACAGGCGCTGGGCATCCAGCAGGAGATCATCGACGATGCCAAGCAGAGAGCCACCAAAGAAGCAAGAAAGATCATCATCCAAACGATACAGCGGACCGCTGCTGAACAGGCCATTGAAAACACGATCACCGTTTTCCACCTGGAAAGTGATGAAATAAAAGGACAGATCATCGGCCGCGAAGGCCGTAATATCCGGGCCATTGAAGCCGCTACAGGTGTGGACCTGATCGTGGATGATACCCCGGAAGCGATCCTGTTGTCATCTTTCGATCCCCTTCGCCGGGAGATCGCAAGACTAAGTCTGCAACGACTCGTGACCGATGGACGTATCCACCCTGCCCGTATCGAAGAAGTGGTGGAGAAAACAAAAAAACAAATTGAAGAACAGGTCATGGAGATCGGTGAAAGAACCGTTATCGAAATGGGTATCCATGGTCTTCATAAGGAACTGGTGAGAATGGTAGGCCGTATGCGCTTCCGCTCTTCTTATGGTCAGAACCTGCTGATGCATAGCCGGGAAACTGCCAATCTTTGCGCAACGATGGCAGCCGAATTGGGACTGAGTCAGCCGCAGGTAAAACTGGCAAAAAGAGCCGGCTTGTTACACGATATCGGGAAAGTGCCGGATGAAGAAAGCGAATTGAGCCATGCATTGCTGGGTGCTAAGGTGGCAGAAAAATATGGTGAAAATCCGGCCGTGGTTAATGGCATCGGTGCTCACCACGATGAAATGGAAATGCAATATGTGATCTCCCCGATCGTACAGGCTTGTGATGCCATCAGCGGTGCAAGACCCGGTGCCCGTCGCGAGATCATGCAGCAATACCTCCAGCGGATCAAGGACCTTGAGAACCTGGCCATGGCGTATCCCGGAGTGGAAAAAGCCTATGCGATCCAGGCCGGCCGTGAATTAAGGGTGATCGTTGAGGCCGATAAAGTGACCGACCAGGAATCCGATAAGCTGTCTTTTGAAATAGCCCAGAAAATACAGACCGAAATGACCTTCCCGGGCCAGATCAAAGTAACTGTGATCAGGGAGAAAAGGGCAGTGAACGTTGCGAGATAGAAATGTTTTTGGTTTTTGCTTCGTATCTCGCAATGACGAGTTTATGGTTGTTTAAGATCAAAGTGACTTTATGAAATTCAAAGCTCCCGAATCTGCGGGGCTTTTATTTTAGATATGCTTTTGATTTTTAATGACTTACACAAAAAATGCAGTGGGCTGAATAAAAATCCGGAAAAACTCCTGCCATAGCACGAAACAATAAACCAAAAACGATAAACTATAAACCAATTTCCTTACTTTTGCATCCCGAATTTTCGGGACTAAAAATCAGCATTATGAACGCCATCGCATACGTACACGAGCAACTGACAGGCAAGAAAGAATTCCCGAAATTCAAAGCCGGTGACAATATTACTGTTAACTACAAGATCATTGAAGGTACCAAGGAAAGGATCCAGTCATTTAAAGGCGATGTGATCAAAAAACAGGGAAATGGCGCTACTGCAAGCTTCACTGTCCGTAAAATATCTGACGGCGTAGGCGTTGAAAGGGTGTTTCCCTTCTTCTCCCCTAACGTAGAGTCTATCCTGGTCAACAAAACAGGTAATGTTCGCAGGGCGAAATTGTTCTACCAGCGCAGCCGCAGCGGTAAGAGTGCAAGGATCCGTGAAAAGCGTATGGCTGTTGAACAGGCAGGGTAATTCTCCCGGTAAAATAACTGGAAGCCCTTTGCATAAAGCAAGGGGCTTTTTCATTCCCGGAACCCCGTTTAATTCTTCCTTTATTGTATATTTGAATCCTAATTTTCTCCATTATGATACAATCTGCATTATTAGGTATGTTGGGCACCAACGAGATCATCATTATCCTGGTCATCGTATTGCTCCTGTTCGGAGGTCGCAAAATACCAGAGCTGATGCGTGGATTAGGTAAAGGTGTCCGTGAATTCAACGACGCCAAAAGCAATGTGAAGAAAGAAATAGAAGAGAGCGCCAGTGATGTAAAAAACTCTGTGAAAGAGTGATCCTCTTAAAGAATTTTCCTTACACTAAAGCCATCTCATTTGTTCGCTTTCTCTTCTATTGAGCAGTACCATACCCGGTTGCTGGAAGGAGAGACTACCTGCTTACAGGCAGTGGAACATTACCTGGAGCAAATAAAAGCAACCGCACACCTCAATGCATTTATTGATGTCTATGCCGGTGAGGCATTGAACAAAGCAAAAGAACTCGATGCAAAAAGAAGCCCCGGTCAGCCAATCGGCAAACTACATGGTGTTGTCATCGGTCTGAAAGATGTGATCTGTTATAAAGATCATGCATTGTCGGCCTCCTCGAATATCCTGAAGGGGTTCACTTCCCTGTATTCAGCAACAGCAGTAGAAAGATTACTGGCCGAAGAAGCCATTATCATTGGTAACCTGAACTGTGATGAATTTGCCATGGGCTCTACCAATGAGAACTCGGCATACGGAAAAGTATTAAATGCACTTGATGAAACGCGGGTCCCCGGCGGGTCTTCAGGCGGTTCGGCAGTAGCGGTACAATCCGGTTGCTGTATGGTTTCACTCGGGTCCGATACGGGCGGTTCAGTTCGGCAACCGGCAGATTTTTGCGGGATCATCGGTCTCAAACCTGGATATGGGAGAATCTCGCGTTATGGCCTCGTCGCTTATGCTTCTTCGTTTGACCAGATCGGTATCTTCGGAAATACGACGGGGGACCTTGCCCTGTTACTGGAAGTAATGGCAGGAGCCGATGAATACGACAGTACCTCATCCCGGAAAGAGGTGCCCGCTTATTCCCAACAGCTTACTACCGATAAAAAATTTCGCTTTGCCTATTTTGAAGAAG
>JANOHQ010000421.1:0-12615 GCA_031406595.1 Chitinophagaceae bacterium | reverse complement strand
CGCACATCCAATGCACCTCTGAAGATGTAAGGAAATCCCAGTACATTATTTACCTGGTTGGGATAGTCACTCCGGCCGGTGGCCATGATGATATCTTTTCTTGCACCTGTGGCATCTTCCCAGCTTATTTCAGGGTCGGGGTTGGCCATGGCAAATACGATCGGGTTCTTCGCCATTGCTTTTACCATGTCCGGGGTAACACAGTTGCCGGCACTGAGACCAATGAATACATCAGCGTCTTTCATCGCATGCGCCAGCGTTATTTCTTCTTTGGCATTGGCGAATTTCAATTTGAAATCTTCGAGTTCAGTCCTGCCTTTATGCAATACACCTTTGCGGTCGAAGACCAGGAAGTTCTCATGCCTGGCACCCAACGCTTCATACAACATGATGCAGGCCATGGCGGCAGCGCCGGCGCCATTCACCACGAACCGTACTTTCTCAATTTTCTTTTTCTGAATTTCCAGTGCATTCAGCAATGCGGCAGCGCTGATGATGGCTGTGCCATGCTGGTCATCATGCATAACGGGAATGTTCAGCTGCTTTTTTAATTCCTGTTCGATATAAAAACACTCAGGTGCCTTGATATCTTCGAGGTTGATGCCGCCGAAGGTGGGTTCCAGTGCTTTGACGATCTGTACAAATTTCACCGGGTCCTTTTCGTTGATCTCGATATCGAATACATCAATGTCGGCGAATATTTTGAAGAGTACTCCTTTTCCTTCCATTACAGGTTTGCCTGCTTCGGGACCAATATCACCCAACCCAAGAACGGCTGTGCCATTGCTGATCACTGCCACTAAATTTCCTTTGGCCGTATATTTATAAACGTTCTCTACATTGGCTGCAATTTCCAGGCAAGGGGCGGCTACACCGGGGGAATAAGCAAGTGAGAGATCCCGCTGGGTTTTTGCTTCCTTCGTCGGCACTACTTCGATCTTCCCGGGTCTTCCTTTTGAGTGATATTCGAGTGCCTGCTGTTTGCGTAAATCGTTTGTCATATTGCTGGTTTAGTATTCTTGTCACCCCTCTGGCTGTGACCTCACAAGTATTTGAAAACGAGGATGCAATGTACGAATAATATCATTCGCGGGGAATTAGCAGATTTCCCAGTAGTGTCTCAGTTTGAAATGTGTGGAAAAATACAGGAACACGGATTACACAGGCCGAACGGATAAACACAGATTGATTTAGCTACGCTAAATCCCGGACGAACTACTATTAATCCGGGTATTAAGTATTCAACCTGGAACTGATCCTATTATGCTGTTTAGTCCTGAGCATAGACGAAGGATCGGGTGACCCAGTATCTTTTCCCGGATGTTTTTACATCAAAAAGATTTTGATCGCTAACTATTAACGGAAGCCCCCAACCACGCCATCATACTCATCCCGATCCCGATGGCATCTTCATCAATATTAAAAAAAGGGGTATGTACACCGGCTGTGATCCCTTTTGCTTTATTCATAGTGCCTAACCGGTAAAAACATGCGGGTATTTGTTGTGCATAGTAACCAAAATCTTCGGCACCCATCCTGAGCTCTGTCTCACTTACATTTTCTTTCCCTATATAGTCCGATGCTTTTTTCATGGCATCTTCTGTTAGTTTTTCATTATTCATCACGCAGGGATAGCCTACATCAATGTGAAGGTCTACTTCACCACCCATCGATTGAACCAGTCCGGTCGCCAGTTTGCGCATCAGGTCGTGGGCTTTAAAGCGCCATGTTTCATCCATGGCCCTGAATGTTCCCATCAGCTTTACTTCATTGGGGATCACATTTGTTGTATTGCCGCCATTAAAAGAAGTAACGGAAAGCACAGAGGGATTAAACGGATTATTATGCCGGCTGATCAGTTGTTGCAAAGCTATAATTAAATGGGAACTGATCAGGATCGGGTCAATGGTAATATGCGGGCTCGCGGCATGTCCGCCTTTTCCTTTCACCGTAAAGTATAACTCATCCGCGCTGGCCATCACTTTGCCGCTGCGGAAACTTAATTGTCCCACTTCCAGGATCGTATTCACATGCAGGGCAAGGATCGCCTGGGGTACCGGGTTTTCCAATACGCCATCTTTGATCATCAATGAAGCGCCGCCGGGATTCTTTTCTTCACCGGGCTGAAAGATCAGCTTCACCGTTCCTTCCCATTCGTCTTTTAATTCAGCCAGGATCTTTGCCGCACCGAGTAAACAGGTGGTATGTACATCGTGACCGCAGGCATGCATGACGCCTTCATTTACCGATTTGTAAGGTATATCATTCTCTTCCCTGATCGGCAATGCATCCATATCGGCCCTCAGGGCAATGATCCTTTTACCCGGATTCTTTCCTTTGATCAATCCCACTACACCGGTGGTTGCCTTCACTTCAAAAGGGATACCCAGTTCCTGGAGTTTACCCTGTACGAACTTTGATGTTTCAAATTCCTGGTAACTGAGTTCAGGATGGGCATGCAGGTGATGGCGGATATCGATGAATTCAGGGGCATATTTTTTTGCGAGTGCTTTGATCTTTTGCTGCATCGGGCAAAAATACTTATAACATCCGGAATTAGTAATCAGGGATTTGGAATTGGGTAGGTCGTTTATACGCGGTATTGCTTTTTTTCTTGCATTGACATATGGGAATTATGGATACGGGGTTCCAGGAGGAAGCTATACTCTTTCGCGAACCACTAATTACCAATACCCAATTCCTTATATATCATCATCTTCATTACCCTTACCCGCTTTCACTTCAATAATATCTTTCATGATAAAGACACCTTTAGGGAAATAGGTGTTTAGCCTCCTCTGGTAGGATTCCGCATCTTTCTTGTCTTTGAAGTTCCCGGCTTTTACCCGGAAATAAGGTGACTGGTACCAGAGATAGGCTTTTAACTCCGGGAAGAATGTATACACTTTTGTTTTGGCGGCCAGCGCCTCATCGCGGTTATTGGTGCTGATGATCATCAGGCGGAAACCTTTGTCTGTCTTTCTTCCGTCACGGCTGGTGACCTCATTGATCGTCGCCTGCTTCTTTACCAGCAGGTCGAGCCGGGGATCTTTATGAACGGTAATAAAAATACTGTCTGTCTTTTTCCGGCCCAGGGTATCGTCATCTTCAAAACCCCTGGTTTGGGCAAAACCGTTCATGGTAACGAATAATACAGCGATCGAAAAGAGTAGTTTCATGTGTGGCATTATTAGTCAAATATCTTACCAAAAATAGAAAGGTTTATGGTTTATAGTCTATGGTTTATTGTTATTTAAAGTTCAAGAACTCCTGCAACATGCAGGGAAACTATCGATCAAAGGGTTCCCAACCATAAGCCCCAAACAATAAACTATAAACCCTAATATCCTCCGCCGGCCCCCGCTATATTCTCGATCGGGTGCCAGGTTGTTTTTATTTCCTGGGTATCCATGATCAGGTAGGGCGACTGGCCCTCATCCGTATACCAGTTTATTTCATCATAGAAATGAATGCGTTTCAGGTTATTGGCTGATTTTTCGCGGATCATTTTCTTTGTGTCAGAATTATTTTCGCAATAAATGGTTGCATTGACGTCCATATGATCCACAAACCAACTGGTCAATTCGGCGGGTTTACCTGTTAAAATATTGACAACTCCGCCGGGCAGATCGGATGAATTCAATACCTCGGCAAAGGTAACGGCACATAAAGGCTTTGATTCCGAGGCCAGTACCACGCAGGTATTGCCACCGGCGATCACAGGAGCGATCACCGAAACCAACCCCAGTAAAGAGTCACCCTGTGGTGCAATGACCGAAACCACACCGGTGGGCTCGGGCACCGAGAAATTAAAATGAGAGCTTGCCACCGGGTTTACTGAGCTGAAGATCTGTTGGAATTTATCGCACCAGCCGGCATAATAGATCAGGCGGTCAATGGAAAGGTTGACCTCTTTTTCTGCTTTTGCTTTGGTACCATCCTGCTGGACCAGTTCCTCTATGAACTGCGCCTTTCTTCCTTCCAGCATCTCCGCCATACGATAGAGTATCTGGCTGCGGTTGAAAGCGGCACGACCGCTCCATCCGCTCACGGCAGCCCTTGCAGCGATCACCGCGTCACGGAAATCTTTGCGGGAACTCAGGCAAACATTGGCCAGTTTTTTCCCTGCGGCATTCGTAGGTATATAAAAACGACCGGATTCCGTTCTCGGGAATTGACCGCCGATATAGATCTTGTAGGTCTTCAGCACTTCTAAACGCTTAGAAGAAGATTTTTTCTCCTCCGAAGGAGTCCTTGCGGAAAGACCATTTTCACTGATGCTGAGTGAAGATTTTTTGATTGTTTTTTCCATCTTTTTTTTGTTTTAGCCTCCCACTCTACCTCTCCCTCACAAGGAGGGAGAGAATTCAATGACTTAATGAATCATTGATTATTGTCTCTTTGAATCCTCCTTTCCTCTTTTGGAGGAAAGGAGACAGAGGATAGGAGGCCCTTATTTGCCTAAACAATATTCACATACGCAGCCAATCCATGCAACCCACCTTCTCTTCCAAACCCGCTTTCTTTATATCCACCAAAAGGAGAGGAGGGATCAAATTTGTTGAACGTATTCGCCCACACTACCCCGGCCCGCATTCTCCTGGTCATGTTGAATATCTTTGAACCCTTATCGGTCCATACGCCGGCACTCAAACCATAAGGAGAATTATTGGCTTTCTCGATCACTTCGTCATCGGTACGGAACGTAAGCACCGATAATACCGGGCCGAAAATCTCTTCTTGTGCGATCCGGTTGCTCTGTGCCACATTGGTAAATAAAGTAGGGCGGCAGAAAAAACCTTTACCCGGCAGGCGACAGCTGCTCTCATACATTTCAGCGCCTTCCTGTTTCCCGATCTTTATGTATTTATGGATAATATCCAGCTGCGACCTGGAATTGATCGCACCGATATCAGTATTCTTATCCAGCGGGTCGCCTACGATCAATGATTCCAGGCGATCTTTTAATTTTCGTATCACTTCTTTCGCCACTGATTCCTGTACATATAATCTTGAACCGGCACAGCATACATGCCCCTGGTTAAAATAAATACCATTGATAACCCCTTCCACAGCCTGGTCAATAGGTGCATCTTCAAAAATGATGTTCGCCGCTTTACCTCCCAGTTCCAGTGTAGCTTTTTTATCAGTGCCGGCAATAGCCCGTTGTATGATCTTTCCCACATCGGTGGAACCGGTGAACGCAATTTTATTAATGTCCGGGTGATTAACGATGGCGGCGCCTGTTGCCCCGGCCCCGGTAATGATATTTACCACGCCCGGAGGCAGATCTGCTTCCTGTATGATCTCTGCTAATTTCAATGCGGTCAGCGAAGTTGTTTCGGCAGGTTTTAAAACAACCGTATTCCCTGTTGCAATCGCCGGTGCGATCTTCCAGGCCGCCATCAGTAACGGAAAATTCCAGGGTATGATCTGTCCGGCTACACCCAATGGTTCGGTACGGCGGTTGGGAAATGCATATTCCAGTTTGTCCGCCCAGCCGGCATAATAAAAGAAATGGTTAGCAGCTGTCGGTACATCGAAGTCACGGCTCTCCTTGATCGGTTTGCCACCATCCAGCGATTCAATGATCGCCAGTTCCCTTGCTTTTTCCTGGATCATCCGGGCGATGCGGAAAATGTATTTAGCCCTTTCTTTGGCGGGCATCTTCTTCCAGACCTTTTCGTAAGCATTCCTTGCTGCCGACACGGCTTTGTTCACATCAGCCTGGTTGGCATCGGCTACTTCACTCAGCTTTTCTTCATTTGCAGGGTTGATGGTGTCAAAATATTTTTTGCTGGCCGGTTTCTGCCATTCGCCATTGATAAAGAGATCGTATTGTTTATTGATCGTAGCAGCGCTTTTGCTTTCGGGCGCAGGGGCATAGCTCCAGCTGGTGTCAAATTTTAATTTGATGGTGTTGCTTTTTTTTGCTGCGGGCTTTTTTGTTTTTACAGCCATTGTTTATTTTTTATGTTACCAGCGACATTAACACGGATGATCGTCTGGGCTACCAAAATGTCGCCCCGATGGGGCTTGATAAATTTCAAAATTTCCCAATCGGCAATTTCAAAATTCTTTTTAATCAACACTGAAATAATTAGCACTCTGATACAACCCCGTCTTCTCTTTCACGATCTGCATCAGCACATCATTTGCCAAACTACTCGCACCAAACCGGAACCATTGGTTATTCAGCCAGTCTTCGCCCAGCACTTCTTTTACCATCACGAGGTAATGCAAAGCCAGTTTGGATTTGGAAATACCACCCGCCGGTTTCATCCCGATCATTTTTCCTGTTTTATAATAAAAATCACGGATCGCTTCCAGCATCACCAGGGTAACGGGCATCGTAGCAGCAGGAACGATCTTACCCGTAGATGTTTTGATAAAATCGGCACCGGCATGCATGGCAATATCACTGGCTCTTCTTACTTTATCCAAAGTGCCGAGCTCACCGGTTTCCAAAATGACTTTTAACCTCGCCTCACCGCAGGCTTCTTTTATTGCAGCGATCTCGTCAAAAACAAAATTGTATTCGCCTGCATGGAACTTTCCGCGGCTGATCACCATATCCACTTCGTCAGCTCCTTCATTTACCGCGTATTTTGTATCTCTTATCTTAATATCCTTTGGTGCTTGCCCGCTGGGGAAAGCGGTGGCAACTGATGCGACTTTGATACCCGAATCACCCAATGCTTTTTTGGCCACTTTAACCATCGAGGGATATACGCAGATCGCGGCTACCGTAGGGATACCGGGAACTGCATCATGCGGGTGCATGGCTTTGTAACAAAGCTGTTTTACTTTGCCATCTGTATCCTTTCCTTCCAGCGTGGTTAGATCGATCATATTCAGCACCAGCCTCAACCCGTTCATTTTGGATTCTTTCTTAATGCTTCTTTTAGTAAAACGGGAAGCTCTTTCTTCCACACCTACCTGGTCGATGCGGGGAGATAAGGAAAAATCCGGAATGGTTTGTAAGGACCTGGCAATGGCCATATAACAATTATTAATGTTTTCAAAGATAATCAAAGTTCCGGGGAAGGGAAGCCGGGGATCTTACGTCAAACGGGGGCCTTTTATCACATTATTTTATAAGTATAAGCCGGATGCTTTAAATTCGATTTCCTTAAAACTACACTGACATGAGAAAACACGGTTTATGGCTCACTGTGGTATGCATGGCCCTATTCAGCATACCTGTTTTGGCGCAACCCACATTCCCGGAAAATGGTACCGGCGATCCACGGCATGGTCATTATGCATTTACCAATGCGACCATTGTAAAAGACGGAAACTCTACCCTGAACAATGCAACTTTAGTGATCAAAGACGGAAGGATCGTCTCGGTAGGAACCGGTATCGCTGTTCCTGCTGGCGCTGTGGAAGTAGATTGCAAAGGAAAGTACCTGTATCCTTCCTTTATTGATATCTACACAGATTATGGTACACCTGCCCGTCCGCAAGCAACAGCTGGTTTCAATTTCTTCGGAACGGTGCAACTGGAAACAAATGTAAAAGGCCCTTATGGCTGGAACCAGGCCCTCAAATCGGATATCGACGTTTACAAAGTATTTGGTGTGAATGATGCCAATGCCAAACCCATGCGGGAAGCGGGCTTTGGTACCGTATTGACCCATGTAAAAGACGGTGTGGCAAGAGGAACCGGCGCTGTGGTCACACTCGCCAATGAAAAAGAGAACCTGGTTATCGTAAAAGAAAAAGCTTCCGCACACTATTCCTTCAGCAAAGGCACATCCACCCAGGCTTATCCCAGTTCCAAGATGGGATATATCGCTATGATGCGCCAGACCTATCTTGATGCGGCCTGGTATAAGAACAAACCTTATATGGAAGGCTTTAATCTCACCCTGCAATCCTGGAATGATAACCAGGGCCTGCCACAGATATTTGAAGCCAATGATAAATGGGATGACCTGCGGGCAGACAGGATCGGTGATGAATTTGGTGTACAGTACATCATCAAAGCCGGGCAGAACGAATACCAGCGTATCAAAGAAATAAAATCAACCAACGCTACCTACATCCTGCCTCTGAACTACCCAGCTGCGCAGGATGTGGAAGATCCTGCCGATGCACGGTTTGTTTCACTGGAAGATATGAAGCATTGGGAACTCGCACCGGCCAATGCCGCAGCGTTTGAAAAAGCGGGCATTCCTTTTTGCCTGACTACGGCTGATCTCCGGACTCCTTCTTTATTCTGGGCCAATCTCCGCAAAGCAATGGAATATGGACTGACTGAGACCAAAGCAATGGACGCACTGACCAAAACCCCGGCGATGACACTGGGTGTATATGACAAAGTAGGAAGTCTTGATGCCGGTAAGCTGGCCAATTTCCTGGTCACCAATGGTCCTATTTTCAACGAAAAGTCAAGCATCCTTTATAACTATATACAGGGAATCAAATACGGTGTAAAAGCCGATGATAATATTGCAGGCACCTACAGCCTCACGGTCAATACACCTGCAGGTTCAGAGAAGTATACACTGGATATAAAATCCACGAGCTCCGTTACCATGTTTGCAAAAGACACACTGAACAGCAAATTCAGTTTTGACGGCAAACAAGTGAAACTGGCCTATGCGCCGATGCAGAGAAGACAAAGACCAGCCGGCGCCGATACTACCCAAAGACGTCCCGGACCCGGTGGATTCCCCGGCGCACAAACACAGTTATTACCCGCATCAGCAATAAGATTGAGTGGTGTAAGCAATGGTACAGAATGGAATGGTACGGGTTTGGATTCATCCGGGAATAACCTGACATGGACTGCCGTATTTATGAAAGCTGCTGAAATAAAAACAGACAGTGTAAAGAAAAAAGAAGTGCCCGTTGTTGGGAAGATAAATTATCCCTTCCTCCCTTATGGTTGGGATGAGGAACACCAGCCTAAACAGGAGACTATCCTGATCAGGAATGCAACCGTATGGACCAGTGAAAAAGAAGGCATATTGAAAAACACGGATGTATTATTAAAGAACGGGAAAATAGCCGCCATCGGCAAGAACCTGGATGCAAGCGGTGCAAGAGTGATCGATGGTACCGGCAAACATGTATCACCCGGTGTGATCGATGAGCATTCACATATTGCCGCGGCTTCGATCAATGAAGGAGCTCAATCGGTGACCTCGGAAGTGCGGATCGCCGATAACCTGAACCCCGATGATATCAATATCTATCGCCAGTTGAGCGGCGGTGTTACTTCCTCACATATCCTGCATGGCTCTGCGAATGTGATCGGGGGGCAAACGCAGCTGATCAAACTGCGCTGGGGCGCTAATGATGATGATCTCAAATTTAAAGGCTGGCCCGGGCAGATAAAATTCGCCCTGGGTGAAAATGTAAAACGTTCCGGAGCTACACAAGGGAATGTCCGTTACCCCGATACCAGGATGGGCGTGGAGCAAGTGCTGATCGATGCGTTTACAAGAGCCAAAGATTATAAAAAAGAATGGGAAACGTATAACACAGCGAAGGACCAGCTGGTCAAAGCTAAAAAACCGCTGACCGGTTTACATCCACCGCGTCGTGACCTTGAGCTCGATGCGTTAGTGGAAATATTGGATAAGAAAAGATTTATTACTTGTCACTCCTATGTGCAAAGTGAGATCAATGGCGCTATGAAAGTGGCCGAGCAGATGGGATATACGGTGAACACCTTCACACATATCCTGGAAGGATATAAAGTGGCGGATAAAATGAAAGCGCACGGTTCATTTGTATCCACCTTTTCGGATTGGTGGGCCTATAAAATGGAAGTGGAAGACGCTATTCCTTATAATGCCGCGATCATGCACAAAACCGGGCTGATCGTCGCTATCAATTCTGATGATGCAGAAATGGCCCGCCGCTTGAACCAGGAAGCGGCCAAAACCATGAAGTACGGAGGTTTGACACCTGAAGAAGCATTGTCACTCGTAACACTGAACCCCGCTAAAATGCTTCACGTGGATGATAAGGTAGGAAGCCTGAAAGTAGGTAAGGACGCGGATGTGGTGGTATGGTCAGACAGCCCGCTGAGCATCTATGCCAAATCATTGTACACGATCGTGGATGGTACCGTTTATTTTGACAGGCAAAAAGATGAGCAACTACAGAAAGAAGTGGATGCTGAAAGAGCAAGACTGGTGAAAAAACTGACCGGCGAGAAAAGAGGCGGCACACCTACTATTCCTGCTCAACCTTCTTACCAGATCATGCATACCTGCAGCGACCACGGTCATAGCCATGGTTTGCTGGTGATCGATGCTGATGATATTGATAACAACTAAAATTCATTATAATGAAAAAATTATTTCTTTTAAATCTATTGATCGCATTTGCTGCCCTTGTTGTTGCGCAGTCAAATGTATTGCCGGCACCTCCGCAGAAAGGCACGATGTATATTAAAAATGCCATTATCCATGTGGGCAATGGTACCGTTATCGAGAACGGAACCATCGAGATCACGGATGGAAAGATTTCAAAAGTGGGCAAAGATGTTTCTGTACCGGCAGGCGCCAATGTACAGGATGTAAATGGAAAACATGTTTACCCCGGCCTGATCCTCCCTACGAGTAACCTCGGATTGGTAGAGATCAGTGCTGTACGTGCATCCAACGACAGCCGCGAGATCGGGGATATGAACCCTAATGTGCGCTCCATTGTTGCATACAATACCGATTCAAAAGTGATCAATACGCTTCGCTCCAATGGAGTGCTGGCAGCCAATATCGTTCCGCAGGGAAGCTTTTTGGCAGGTTCTTCATCGGTTGTTCAGCTGGATGCCTGGAACTGGGAAGATGCCGCGGTAAAAACAGATGCGGGTATGCACCTCTATATGCCCACGCTGATGCCACGCCCCCGCTTTGGCGGTTTTGGTGGTGGCGGAGGTCCCAACGCTCCGGCAACACCCTCAGATCCTGTTAAGGAGGGATTTGAGCAAATTGAGAAACTCAAAGGTTTTTTCCGGGAAGCAAAAGCTTATAACGGCAATGGTGCGAAAGACGAGACCAACCTGAAATACGGAGCAGTAAAAAGCCTGTTGGAAAAAAAGCAAAAATTCTATGTCCATGGCAATACGGTAAAGCAGATGCTGACGGCGCTGGATTTTGTAAAGGAATTCGACCTGGATATGGTGATCGTAGGCGGAAGTGAAAGCTGGCAGATTGCCAACCTGCTCAAGCAACACAATGTCGCGGTGATATTACAACAGATGCACAGTCTCCCTACTACTACCGATGATGATGTGGACCAGCCTTACAAGACTGCTGCGATCTTGCAGAAAGCAGGGGTATTGTTTGCCATTTCTGACGATGATAACCAGACCCGTGGCCGTAACCTTCCTTTCAATGCCGGCACAGCTGTTACTTATGGTTTGTCAAAAGAAGAAGCCCTTGCTGCTATTTCGCTGAATGCCGCGAAGATCATGGGTGTGGCTGATAAAACAGGAAGTATTGAAGTGGGCAAAGAGGCCAATATTATTGTCAGCTCAGGAGATATCCTGGACATGAGTACCAGTAATGTGACCGACGCGTTTATCAAAGGGGCGAAAATAAATCTCGACGATAAACAAAAACAGTTGAGCGACCGGTACGAGCAGAAATACGAGATAAAACCGAAGAAAGGGTTTTAATGATTATGATTGTCGTCGATATCGATCTGCTCACCACAGTTCGGGCATTGATGTGTTTTTTTGACCCGGTTCTTTCTGAATTCTTCCAGGAAACCGGCGGTAATAATACCTGCCGGCAAGGCAAAAAAAGCTACGCCTGTCAGCATGATTACGCCGGTCATTACTTTCCCGAGGACGGTTAGTGGATATATATCGCCATACCCTGTTGTCGTTAACGTAACTATCGCCCACCACATCGTATCGGGAATACTTTTGAACTTGCTCGTTGCCGTGTCCGGGTAATTGTGCTCGGCAAAATAGAGGATGCAGGACGCAAAAATAACCAGGAATATAACCAGGATAAAACTCAGCACAAGTTCATTGGCTCTTTTCTTAAAAACATTTCCGATCATATGTGCAGACTGGGTGTAAGCCGTCAGCCTGAATAACCGCAGCAGCCTGAGCAGGCGGAGCATCCGGATCTCGCGAAGGTCGATACCGACACCCAGGAACAAATGAAGAAAGAAGGGCACGATAGCGAGCAGGTCGATCAGGGCTCCGGGCGAGACCATGTATTTCAACCGACCCAGGATCCGGTGTTTGTATTTTTCTTCGTGATTGCTGCTCCATACACGGAGTACATATTCGATAGTGAAAATGACCACAGAAACAAGATCGAAGTAGTAGAAAAAATCCCGGTATTTATCGTGAAGTGGCCCCACCGTCTCCAGGATCACGGCGATCACGTTCAGAATGATCAGTACAATGATAAAAACATTGATGATTTTATCCCAGTGTTTATCACCTACAATTTCGGGGTGCAATAATCCGTGAACCTTTTTTTTGGTCCTGTGGTACATGGGGCAGAAAGTTTGGCCGGTTTAAAGTTAAAATAAAAATCCCTCCTGATGGGGAGGGATTTTTATTCAATCAGCTCAACAATTATTATTGTGGAGTCATAGCAGCTGCCATGTCCTGAGATAATTTTGCCATAT
>JANOHQ010000092.1:0-7633 GCA_031406595.1 Chitinophagaceae bacterium | reverse complement strand
CTAAATTTTCAGAAGAAGGAAGATGAAGTGAAGGTGTAAGGAAGAATTGAACCTTACAATAACCCTTTCTCGGCATTTCGAAGGAAGCGAAACCGGGTTTTAATAAGCAGATACTATTAGCCGCGTTTTTCACACGCGGATGCTAAACCAGATACAGAAGGCTGCAAAGTCCATAGGAAATACAGTAGAGCTGGTTTATCCGAAAAGAAAATACCTGAGTTTGGAGATGTAGGGTTATTCTGGTTTGCAATTTAAAACTAGCCATAATTAATACTCCGAAAGGGGTATTGTTGAAAATATCCTACTGTCCTATTTTACACATCCTTCTCTGCACAGTGAAAACACCTTATTAAATCCGGTTAATTAACGGTTGCTCCCCTTTTTTTATTTGACCACTTTTGAATACAACCAGATTATGTTATGTCAACAAAGAATTCAGATAAGATCAAAGCCGGGCTAACTATTTTCCTTTGCCTGCTGGTCGCATTTTATATTGGTACCGCATCATTGGTTACCGCTAAGCAAATGTCGGATTATGAAGAGGCAAAAAAACTCGAGAACTTATCAGCCAACAGCGACAGCGTTAAAGTAGTATACGAGGGGATGATCTTTGCCAATAAAGCTGAGATGGAGAATTTTATCGTCGATTTAAAAGCGGCCAATGTAAATAAATGGTTTAACTGGTCTGACACCATCCCTGCCTTTATGGTCCTTATTCTTGGGGCCTGCTCATTTGGGCTGCTCGGCACTATCATGAAGATGCTCTATGAACATATTTTTTCTATCAAATTGCTTTATGAAAATAATTATGTTACGTTGCCGCTGCTGGGATTCTTATCCGGGTTTTTAAGTATCGGTTTATCCTACCTGCTGCCGAGTATTTTCCTGGACTCTGCTTCACTGATCAACCCGGTAGGCCTGATACTTTTTTCCCTGCTTTTTGGCTTTTTTATCAAAGAATTCATACAACTGCTTGCGTCTAAATTATTCACCAAAAAACCAACTGAATAATATGAAATCGTTTTTTTTGTCTTTATTCCTGCTTTTTTCTGCATCTAGTTTTTGCCAGGATAACAAGGCCACCATTACAAAGTATTCTGATGAAAGACTCCCTTCGGAGCTCGTTGCAACGCTCAAAAACATTTCTGTGGATGATTTTGATAAATTCCGTGAAAAAGGGATCGATTCAACTGAATACAAAGGGGTAGCTACGAAATTCAAATACAAGGTAAAATACCTGAACGGATTTTTTGTGGGGAAACTGGAACTGTCTGGTGTCGGATCTTTTGATGTCGAACTTCCGTCCAGGTATTGCTGTAGTAATCATAACCCTTCTCATTGCTCCAGTAAATCGGAAGAGATTATTAAGAATCAGAAAGAACATGGATGTTTGGGCTGGAAGCGGGCAGAAGTTGAACAGTAGCTTTTTCGATATTATTAAGCCAGAGTTGTATTATACAGCAGGGAAAATTCCTGCTGTATAATCGCAATATTATTCTTCTCTAAACATACCACTCCTTCAAAAAATCCACCCCGTTCTGGTAAAAAATATTATCCATCAGTTTTTTCGGAGTGATAAAAGAAGAGACTTTGATACCTGTGACCTCGGTAAAATCTTTTTCCCATTCCTTGAAGTTGTCGGTTAAATAGTTCCGGAATTTCTCCAGCTGCGTCACGTTCTTACAACAATCCACGGGATTGATCATACCATCGAAATCGGAACCGATGCAGATCTTTTGCGCCATCAACGCCTTGTTGTAATTATACTGGTCGGCAATCTTGAACAAATGAAAAACCTGGTTCAGGAAATGACGGGCATGAAACCGAAGCCAGTCCTGCTTATCCTCGGTAATGATATCCGTTGTTTTGATGATATCGGAATTGTCGGGAGAGGAATGGATCACATTCGTAAAGAAATCCTTTTCGCCCGGGCTGATCACTTCCTCCTCGTAGATATCGCCCATATTATCACTGCTCATCATCCACTCTTCCGGGGTACCGAGGATGCGCTGGTCCAGGGAAAGACCGATCAGTCCACCGGAGAATACCACTTCCCGCACATCCTCATCATATAAATTGATCGTACAGGGGTTGAAGGAAGTGCCTAATAAATATCCCGCAGGTTTATAATGCCGCACCCGCAGATGAGAGCCCTCATTATTTTGTTCTATAAAATACCTTCCCCGGTCCTCTCTCTTAATTCCCGTAAGTCCGGCATGGGTGCAAACGATCGGCCAGTCCAATTCACCGATGCGGAAATCATACAATTGTTTACGGGCATACAGGCTCATATGTTTGATGTCAAGGAGGATGTCCTTCTCCTTCATCTTCTGGAGCAACTTAAATCCATGCTGGCTGATGCCGTTCGCCTTTGGATAAAATGGCGCTGGTTTGAAGATCTGGATACCAAAAGCATGGTTGCAGAATTCGTTGTCCTGGAGATGCGAAATATTGAGAGAAAAAATACGGTTGGCGCTAGTAAATATTTCAAAGTTATTCCAGAAATCAGTAAAGATCTCTGTTTCGGTACGCTGTTGTTTGGGACCAAAAAAGGCATGCGGACCCTCAATGATCAGGATGGCATGCACGGTATCGGTATCGCTGGCTTTATACTGGCTGATATTGCTGATCAGTTTTAACTTCTTCCCGTTATTCGACAGGTTTTTCTTCAGGTTACCGAGTTCTTCATTCAGCATCCTGAAATAAATATCACCCGACCCGATATCGGTGATACGGGTCAGATTGATATAACTTGTCTGCTCTTCGGCCGCAATTTTCTGGATCAGCCCGTCATTCATCATCGCTGTTTCGGGAGGATGCAACGCCAGGGCGATCAGGTTCACCTTTCCTTTTATTAGTTGCGATAACGACGCCTGTGAATCCACCACTTCATTGATGCCACTGCATTTGAGCAGCGCGGTGATAATATTGGGATGATTGAATTTTAGTTTTATAGTATCCCAGGGAGAGGGGAAGCCCGGTGGCAATGACATTTGAGGTTTTAGCGAAGGGTGCAGGTGAAAATCAAAGAAAGGCATGGCAGTTGGTTTAGGATGAGGTAATAATCAGTTTAGCAATTTCATCAACAATTCCGGTATCACCAATACCCTTTTTGGGGCATAGCAAAATGAAAACCCCACTCCGGACCGGAGGGGGCTTTCTCTTACACTCTTATGGTCTTAATTCTATCTCCTTCTCCATTTATGGAGGAGGTGGGGTTGAGGTGGAGGTTAAGCGCAGAGCTCCACTTTAAAAGCAAGGCTGAAATAACTGAAATAATGTCCCTTCTCATTTTTTGAATCAGCACTCCATTCATGGCCAAATGCAAAGGGTTGACGGGCGTGACTGGCTGCTTCGCCGATCCCGATCATGGCATTATCGGTTTTTAACCGGAATCCATAATTGCCGTCTTTTTTTAGTGATACAGGCTGTAGATAAAAGCGAACCCAACGGGCATCGTCCCCTTTTTGCAGGAACATGCTGGCGTCTCCGATCGCAGGACCCCATGTTTTGGTGTCCGGATCAAATTCATGCAGTGTCAGTGCCACATCACCGGGCTGGTGAACTGTGCACGAATAGACCTGTATACTATTTACTAATCCATCCGCAGGGCAGGTAAATGTTTGGCCGGCAAAATGGTCATAGGGATCAGTTTGCAAATGACCGATCCATAGAGTGGTATTGTTCCTGGTCTGGCTGATAATGGGCTGGCTGCTGGGTTTTAAAGTTTGCATAGTGCTATATTTAAATGTTTGAACACCTGGTATGCAGCAGCTTGGGGGGCGGATAAAAAGGTGGGCTAAACTAATAACTGCTACCCCTCTCCTTTATTGTAGTATAAGCGTTAAAAATCTGGCCATAAAGGGCTTTTTTATGCACCATTGTTCAAATCTTCCGGGGATTTTACGAGGGGTTTGAAGTAAATTGATGGTTGGCCACGGGCGGCTCTTCGATGAACTCAAAGGTGTGGATAACCCCGGATCGGGAGTGAAAAAAAAGTGCAGAAAGAAAAAGTTTTTGAAATAAGGATTTGAATGAGTGCATACCATTATTTTCGCTCTCTGACTGACGGAAACATTCCACTAACCAAGAGATAACAATTTCTTAAAACACGACTGGAAAATGCGCCCAAGGTCATTGGTAAAAAATCAATGGTTTAACTCTTTATCGCCGTACAAGAAATGGATCTCACTAACCTGAACAAAGACCGGGCTACTGGAAAGCAAAGAAGGAAGTCGTCTCTCGACCTGGGAACAATGGTATATGGAAAAGTTCCGCCCCAGGCTAAAGACCTCGAGGAAGCTGTATTGGGAGCCATCATGCTGGAAAAAAGTGCTTTTGATACAGTTGTTGAAATATTGAAACCAGAATGTTTCTATGTAGAAGCGCACCAGCGGATCTACAGTGCGATGCAAAGTCTCTCCAACAAAAGTCAACCCATCGATATTCTCACCGTAGCGGAAGAATTGCGGTTCAAGGAAGAACTGGAAATGGTCGGCGGGGCTTACTATGTATCCAAACTAACTAATACGGTCGTTTCTTCGGCCAATATCGAAGCTCACTCCCGGATCATCCTGCAAAAATTCATCCAGCGGGAACTGATACGCATCAGCGGTGAGATCATCGGCGATGCCTACGAGGATTCCACGGATGTGTTTGACCTGCTCGACGATGCCGAGAGTAAATTGTTCGAAATAACCAATAATCACCTCCGCAAGAATTTTGATACGATCGATTCCGTACTCGTAAAAACGATCCAGCGTATCGAAGACCTTCGTCATAAAAATGAAGATGTAACAGGAGTAACCAGCGGTTTCCCTTCCCTCGACAGGGTAACCTATGGCTGGCAGGCCACCGACCTTATCATCCTGGCAGCAAGGCCTGCGGTTGGTAAAACAGCATTTGCACTGAACCTGGCAAGAAATGCGGTGATGAACCCTTCCAAACCAACACCGGTTGCATTATTCTCACTGGAGATGAGTGCAGGACAATTAGTACAACGTATCCTTTCAGCCGAAAGCGAGATCTGGCTGGAAAAGATCGCCCGGGGTAAACTCGAAGAGCACGAGATGAAGCAACTGTATGCAAGAGGTATACAACGCCTCGCCCAGGCACCTTTATTTATTGATGATACACCGGCATTGAACATCTTCGAATTGAGAGCCAAATGCCGTCGCTTAAAAAATAAACACAATATCGGCCTGATCATCATCGACTACCTGCAGCTGATGAGTGGTACCGGTGAAAACCGCAGCACCAACCGTGAGCAGGAGATCAGCAATATCTCCCGTAACCTGAAGGCCCTGGCCAAAGAACTCAGTGTTCCTATTATCGCCCTGTCCCAGTTAAGCCGTGCCGTGGAAACAAGAAGCGCCGGTAAGGACGGGAATAAAATGCCACAGTTGAGTGACCTGCGGGAATCGGGAGCCATCGAGCAGGATGCCGACATGGTCATGTTCCTGTACAGACCCGAATACTATGATATTACTCAGAATGAACATGGAGAAAATAACCGGGGTGAAACCATCGTCAGGATCGCGAAGCACCGTAATGGTTCCCTGGAAACGATCAAGCTCAGGGCCCTGCTCCATATCCAGAAATTCATCGAAGATGATGCGGGTGGATTTGGCGGCACAGGTTTGACCGGTAACTGGAAACCGGTAAGCGATGCTGACGGTGGCGCAAGAGTATTCGTACAGACCGGCAGTAAAATGAACGATCTGCCGGATGATGACGGCGATACACCCTTTTAGATGATAGATGAAAAATAATAGATGATAGCTCCTTACATTTGAGGGGCTATCATTTTTATTCAGGAACTTAAAATCTTGCTATTATAAAAAATCTAAAAATCAGAATGACTCTTAAACCCCTCTCCTGGGAGAGGGGTTTGGGGTGAGGTCTATGACGCTTCCATTTTTTTATATTGAGAATTATAACGAAAATCAAAAGCAAATAGTGCTGGATGAAGATACTTCCCGGCATGTGGTACAAGTACTGCGAATGAAGACGTGTGAGCAATTGAACCTGACAGATGGGAAAGGAAGTTTATTGACCTGTGCTGTAACAAACGATAATAAAAAACACTGCGGAGTGGAAGTACTATCATCTATCCACTATCCACTATCATCTAAAAAAATCTCTATAGCGATATCACTTGTGAAGAACAGTAATCGTTTCGAGTGGTTCCTGGAAAAAGCAACCGAGATCGGTGTGCAGGAGATCATCCCATTGATCTGTGAAAGAACGGAAAAAGAAAGATTCCGGTTCGACAGGATGCAGGGTATCTGCATCAGCGCTATGTTACAGAGCCAGCAAACCTGGTTGCCTGTTTTGCGGGAACCTGTAAAATATGAAGATATGAAAATATGGAAATGTGAAAATGGCAATAACTTCATAGCACATTGCATAGATGATAGCAAGACGACTCTTTCCAATTCTCACATTTCCACATCTTCACATTCACTAATTTGTATAGGTCCCGAAGGAGATTTTACTCCAAAAGAAATTGAAATAGCGTTGCAGCATGGCTTTATCCCGGTTAGCCTGGGGGAAACGCGGTTGCGGACAGAAACGGCAGGTGTGGTAGCGGCGGCATTACTTGTAAATAGTTCTTCGTAATTTCTCCCTCAAAGGCAGTAAGCCAACTATGTATTCCGGAATTTTTATATCGGCATTGGTGCTATTGGGCGGGTCATTGATACTTGGCATCTACCATTTAATACTTTATTTCCAGTACCGCGAAAAAGTGATCCTCGCTTATTGCGTGTATCTTATTTCCGCAGCACTGTATATTGCGATATACCTGGTGACGGTATATACCTATCACGAACCCGGGATCACACTGCTGCATTATCTCAAAGAGGTCGGCAGTATCCTGACGATCCTTGGATATACCTGGTTCGTTTTTATTGCCCTTGGAAAATGGCACCAGCAATACCGGTTTTTTTTCCGGGCAGTAAAAATTTCTATAGCAGGGTTGCTCGTCTATTGTGCTTTTTATATCGTCGCCGGATTGTTTCGCTGGGATGGATTGATCATCACAACGATCCTGCCCTATATTTCACGGAGCATCATGTTTATCATTGCCTTTATAACGGTAAAACTTTTTTTCCCGAAAATGAAGGATCATTTTCTGCGATTGGTGAAATGGGGTTCGGTCATTTACCTGGCGATCGTTACCCTGGTGATAACCGCAGGGGTACTTCCCAACAAAGAGATCGCTGGCATTCCCGATATGTACTTATTTTTTGCGGGTTCGTTCATCGACCTGGTCATTTTTTCTATGGCGATGGCGTACAAGGTAAAATCGGTATTGACCCATGTAATGGAAATGCGTTTAAAGATCAGCCAGGATCTCCACGATGATATCGGCGCTTCCCTTAGTAGTCTGCAGATCTACGGAACGATCGCGGAAAGAACGATCGATGAAAACCCCGCTAAAGCCATGGAAATGGTCAGGAAGATATCTGCACAGAGTAAACTTGTGATGGATACGATGAGCGATATTGTCTGGAGTATGAAACCGGTCGGTTATGGAACGGTCACTCTCGAAGCGAAGATCAAAAACTTCGGTACCGAATTATTGAGGGATAAGAATATCAACCTTCGCTATGCCATAGCACCCGAAGCG
>JANOHQ010000067.1:0-4962 GCA_031406595.1 Chitinophagaceae bacterium | reverse complement strand
CCAATATCGGGCTGGGCATCGACTGGCAGAACACGGGTGGTGTGACCAAACTGGTGAACAATAAAATGATCCTGTATTTCGATGGCAACCATGATAACCTCCGCCGCCAGGTCCGCGAAGGCATTGCCAGGATACTTGTCGATAATGTACTCTTTGGGGATGACCTCGGTGAATTCGCCGCCAACCAGGCCCTGCTTGATCTTCCCAAATGGCTGACCGATGGTTATATCCAGTACGCTGCCGAAAACTGGAATACGAAACTCGACGATGACCTGCGTTCCACCATGCTGGGTGGTGATTACACTACTTTTTATCATTTTGCTTTTGAAAAGCCTTTGCTGGCCGGCCATGCCTTCTGGAAATATATCGCCGATAAATACGGCAAAAGCAAGACCACGTATTTTTTATACCTGGCCCGTATCTACCGCAACCTCAATAATGCATCTAATAAAATAGCCAAGAAAAAATTCAAGAAATTGTTGCAGGATTTTATGGAAGAAGTGCAGCAACAATATTTTAAGGATATCCGCGGACGCCGTAATACACCCAAAGGAAGACTGTCAGTATCGGAAGAAGTGGGCAAAAAAGATTTTATCCGGTTCAATGCCAACCCTAATGATAAAAGTTTCACCTATGCGTTTGTAGAATTCAAACAAGGCCGTTACCAGGTGGTGCTGATGGAGAATTTTGTAAACAGGAAAGTATTGCTGAAACTCGGCGTGAGATCAAGAGAAGAACAGATACATCCCAACTACCCGATCCTGGCATGGGATGGCAAGGGTACCCGGCTGGCTGTGTTATACAATGATGAAGGCAAAACCAAATTCTTTGTATACGATGTGGTAAACCACAATAAACTCTGGCAGCACGAGATCGAAAAGTTCGACCAGATACAGGACATGAAATATATGCTCGACAACAACACCCTGTTGTTCAGTGGCGTGAGAAGCGGGCAAACTGATATCTATGTCTATAAAATAGACAAGAAAACAATTGACCAGGTGACCAATGATGTGTACGACGACCTGGATCCTTCTTTCGTAGCATTCCCGAATAAGACCGGTATCCTGTATTCCAGTAACCGGCCCTCCGCTCAGGCGGCCAGTAGTGATGATTCATTACCCGGTAGTCATTTCAATATTTACCTGGTAGACAACTGGAATAAATCTGATTTCAAACAGATCTCCAAACTGACCGACCTGAGACGTGGCAATGCCCGTTATCCTTCTCAGTATAACCAGTCGCATTTCACCTTTATAAGCGATGAGAATGGTATCAACAACCGCTATGCCGGTTTCTTCACCACGGAAAGAGCAGGACTGGATACGCTGATCTTTATCGGTGATGAAGTGTTGCGCAATCCGCCACAAAAGGATGTGGACAGCCTGCTGAAAGAATGGAGCAAAACAGATATCGACTCCGTCGGTTTTGTTTCGATCACCAATGATTCGTCGTATGTTTTCCCGCTGACCAATTACCAGAGCAGTATGCTGGAAACAAGAACAGCCGGGGATAACCAGCAAGTGAGTGAAGTGGTAAAGTTGGGAGACATTAAACTGCTCTACCGCCTGAAAGTAGATGAGAACAACCTGCGAAAACGCAATATCAATGCAAGACCTACGGAGTATATCAAGAAATTGATCGAGGAAGAAAAGAAAGAAGTCCGCAGGGAATCTGGTTTCCAGCCCAAGAAAGATACATTGACGAAGAAACAAAATGATTTCTTCAATACAGGGTTTGATGATGATAAACCCGATAGCAACAAGACTGCTAAGCCTGCCGATGCCGGTCAAACCAGTTCTGGGAAAGAGCCGGTTTTAAAGAACGCAAAAGTATATGAGTATCGTCCGCCGAAATTCTTTACCGACTATCTTGTAAGCGGCTTTAATAATAATGTCCTGGGCACCCGATATCAGCCTTATGCTGGTGGTGCTGGTCCTATTCAATTGGGCAACAATGATCCCCTCAGTGGCATGCTTCGTCTCGGCATCTCCGACCTGATGGAAGATTGGAAAATTGCAGGTGGTTTCAGGATCAGCCCCGACCTGGATAACATGGAATATATACTGGGCGTTAAATACCTCAAGAAAAAGATCGATTATGGCCTCACCTACTACAGGAGCAAAGCTGCGTATGGGAGTAGTGCCGGCAACCTGAAACTGTTCAGTAATATTTACAATGGAACAGTGACCTATCCGTTCAATAAAGTAAAAAGCCTTCGCCTGAGTGCGGGAATAAGAAGCGACAAATATGTACTGCTGGCTGTTAACAGCCAGACATTACGAACGCCGGATACAAAACGGATGTACGCACTGGGTCGCCTTGAATATGTGCATGATGATGCGATCGCACGAACGGAGAATATCTGGCATGGCCTGCGCTGGAAAGCTTATATCGATTATAATTTCCGCATAAAAGAATCGTTCGGAAGTTTAAAAAGCGAAGACCATCCTACTACATTTAACTTTGGATTCGATGCAAGGCATTACCTGCCGATCTACCGCAATATTATCTGGGCTGTGCGGGCCGCCGGAGATTTTTCCTGGGGAACTCAAAAGATCATTTATTACCTGGGTGGAGTTGACAACTGGCTGATGTTTGGCAACAACCAACGGAGTAATGGTACCTACCGTTATTTTAATCCTGCGAACACACCCGACCCCGATGTTGACTATGCTTACCAATCACTGGCGGTGAACCTGAGAGGATTCAAACAGAATGTGGCCAATGGTAACAATGCAGTGGTCATCAACAGTGAGATCAGGGTTCCGGTATTTACCTCTTTCTTTAATAAGCCGATCAACAATGCATTCCTCCGCAATTTCCAGCTGGTACAATTTGTGGATCTTGGTACTGCCTGGAATGGGGCATATGATAAACTCGAAAGGCCCAGCGTTAACTATATAGTCCCCCCGCTCACCATCAAAGTAAAAGCAGGTGGCGTAGGTCCTTTTGCCGGTGGTTATGGCTTTGGTGCCCGGAGCACACTGCTCGGTTATTTCCTGCGTTTCGATGCTTCCTGGGAAATGAATGGGCTCTTCAAAGGCAAACCACAATACTATTTCGCGATGGGATTTGATTTTTAAAAACCCACCGCTCTTCTTCAAAGCAACCAAATTGTTGAATACAGAAAAGTCTTCCGTCATGGGAGACTTTTCATTTTGTGACCGTAAACGATTCGCTTAGCTTTTTTATCGTAAAGTACAATAGTGTCATGAATGTGGCATAACACAAGGTCATTCCCCATGCATAGCCGTTTTGAAAAGGATGAATGATCATATGGAGGATATCGCCTGCCAGTGAAAATGGATCGGTGAGAATATCCCAGCTATTGTACCGCAGGAAACGGCCGATATAGATGCCTAATGCGCTGAGCCACATTACTCCCAAAATGAGCAGGCCCGCATACTTTTTTCCTCTTGTCGATGAAATGAGGATCTCTACATGCCGGATTGAAATAACACCGCAAATGATGCCGTTCCAGGCAAATGAAAAAAGCAGCAGCAGGTCGAACCATTTCGGCGCTGCTGTATAATGGGAAAGATGAAAAAGATCGGTGATGATGTAAAAAGAATTGGGAATAAATACAAGCCATGCAGCCAGCGTCAGGAATAATTTTACGCGACTCTCCATTACCGGAATGTTATTGATCATCCAACCCGTGATCCAGTAAGGAATAAAAGCCAGCATCAGGTTCCAGGGAAGAAAAAGATAAGAAAACGAACCGGTTACAATAAGTCTTACCAGCAAGAGCAGGCAGGCAAAGCCCGAGGAAGCTAACAGCCACTCATGCATGGTGGTTGGAAGCGGAATACTCATTCTCCGGAATATTTTAGTTATTGTCATATTATAATTTTGGAATAAATATCATACACCCTGTAATCAGTGCTATCATAGCCATCACCAGTACTGCCCCTGCGGCAACATCTTTGATAAACCGGATCTGCGGATGTTCTTTGACTGAAATAAAATCCATCATCTTTTCGATGGCGGTATTGAGCAATTCTGTCACCCATACGATCCCGGTAACGATCACCAGCGCAATAGCTTCCGAACTTGTTACCTGCAACCAGATCGCCAGGATGATCACAATGATGGTGGCGGTAAGATGGATCCATGCATTGTGTTCGCCCCGGAAGAACTGTAGTATGCCTGCTACTGCATACCGGACACTCCTGATCCGTTTCGTAATTGAAAAGTTTTCCTTTTTGCGCATTTTCTAAAAAATTGATTCTTCCGTTTCCTCCGCATCGTTTGTATCCGCAAAATCCGGGCAATCCTCTTTGACCCGGTGGGCTAACGTAAACAAACTGACCCAACCACTTATGATAGCCGCTACAGGAAACAGGATAAATTCAGATTGCCAGACATTATCTTCCACGCCGATAACTTCCATCATCTGGTAGGCCAACAGAACCGACGCCACCGTCGCAACAGACAGGACCAGCATCCTTGGGAGGTACCTAAGTTTGAAATGATCTGCCAGGACGTAAACGATAACAAAAAGTGCACAAGCAAACCAACCATATATAGCGGCGTAGAAAAGAGAAATGATATACATGATGGGTAAGACAATGGCGGGCAATGTGACGAGGCAGTAGAGCCCGATAGCCCGGAAATAAATAACAAATGCAGTGTTCATAATTTTAGTATTAAACCAGGTTATTACATTTTGTTTGATTATCACTGCGGGTTGTCTTCATTGCTTTTAGGAAATTGAATACCGGCACACAGGAACTTTCGCTCCGTATCATCTTGTTGCACTTCCTGTACTCCTTCCACACACCCCATGAAAAAGAATTGAACCGATAGCCACCGGCCCGCAACACTTTTTTATGACAGTGCCATACCATCATAATAGTGCCTGCCATCAGCACCCGCCGGATCAGTGATGAAAAAGTCACTGCGAATGTTGATTTCCGCTGGTACAAAGCCCGGAGTGCATAGCTTTGAAACCGGAGA
>JANOHQ010000054.1:0-3281 GCA_031406595.1 Chitinophagaceae bacterium | reverse complement strand
CAATGAAACCTGCACTGGGGATTTCTTTGTAAACCTCAAACCTTCTCCAAATATCAATTGGGGGGTAACAGAAGCTTTATCTGTCTCGATCAGCGGAAGTTCTTTTCTGTCGGGGTCTTTTTCGTTCCCGAAGCAGATCGTACAATTGTCAATTTTGAACCATTCGGTAAAAATCAGGATATAATATTTCTGACTTTTAGGCTTCCGTTTCTCCGACCAACCTTCTACCACAATATCCTTTTCAAGCATATTGATCGTTCTCCATCCAAGGTGATAAGAGACTTCTTTTTCATCGAATTCGTAAACACGGTCTTTTGTATCCCTGCACTCTTTGTCCGCTACAACGATTATATTAATGTGCGGATCAATAAACGCTTTATTCACAAGATCAGGGTTGCTTTTAAAATATTGTGTGATCTTGTAAGACGTGGATAAAGTAGAGCTTATTGGAATGATTAGTTTCAGGTTGGGATATGTTTCTTTATAAGGCTGTAAAAGTTTCGGCACTTCATAATCCTGTATAAGATTTGTATTCAATTTAATATCTTTTGCCTTTGTCCTTTTTACCCCGTCTGCTCCGTCCGCTTCCTCTGCCTCGTCTTGTTCTTCCCGGACATGGTTTTTATACAGACGTAAAAGGATTTCTTCGATGCGTACGATCAGCAACTCACTATATTTTGCATAGCCGAGTATTGTTAGTCCTTCACTTTTAATCATGTTCATCAACGCCTCCCTGGATGTGCCGGCCAGCAGATCATAAACGACCAATAAAGCAAACCGGTTGGCGAAAACGCTGATCTGGAACATCCGTTTTGCATAATAGAAATCGGAGATGTGGATCTTGGACCCTAATTTGAAATGCCCCTCTTCAATTTTATATCCCTGGAAATTGTGGTCGGCGATGCCATTACCCGGCGGTAGACTGCCGATGGGAGTGTCAAGGCATCGGTCTATAAATATCTCAAAAAGCGTTTTATTCTTTACTTTAATGAGCGTATCAAACTCTTTTAGCCGAAGGAAGGGTTTGTAAAAAAGGGGAGAGGAGAGAAGTGGGGTAAAGTCAGTTTTATGCCCCGATCCTGTGTTCTGTAATTCTACATTCAACAAACTGCTGTTAGCGGCATAAAAATCCTCAACAGAACGACCGCATAAAATAGTGGGAACGAAATATCCATTTACCTGGTTGTAGAATAGGATCCGGCTGTCATCAGTATCCCAAAATCCTTTCGATTTTTTTAATACCCCGATGATCTTGTCAAAATAAATATAGTCAAGACCCAGGATGATAATATCAGAAAACCCGAATGCTATTTTTACCCGGGCAAGCAATCGCAAGACAGAGCCGATCTGCTTTCTTAATTTAGCTTCTGTAAAATCCAGGATAGGGATCATAGAACCGCAGGTGAAGGATGATATTTCTGTCTTCACTTTTTCGATGACGGCTTCTTCCTGCTCGTACTTATTACTAGCTGTATCATTATCCATGACCTGAAAATGAGCCAGTAGAATATCTGATCCGTAATCACGATTTGTGTCTGTCGCTGAAGCATACTTATAATCTACGATATCTATATTCTCCGAAACTTGCTCCTTTGAAGCCGACGCGTATTTCACCAATAATGGCGTATCCGGTTTAAAAATGGCATTCAGTGGAATTATGATATTGTAGTGACTACCGTTGGCATAAATATGCCGGGCTGTTGAACCGTGATCACCTGCAGAAGAGAAATTAACTACAGATTGCTTGTTTTTAGACGACACAAAAAAATAACCGTTCAGAAAATCGGTTACCTGGTTTCTGAATTGAATGAGTCCTATACTCGCTGTGGTACGTAAAAGACTGTGAAAAGGAGATTTTTCTGTAATAGAATAGATGTCAGCAAGGTCGATTACCTCTTGCCCGCCAGCTGAAAGTTTATTGTTGTGATACGTATCAAGAATTCCCTGGTCGCTCAGGTCAAAGACGTTAATGTCTAGAAACAGATCTTTCAATTGATCGGCAAGCTGATCAGTTGAAAGATCTTTTCTCAGGAATTCCCCAACACCGGGTAGCTGATCGTCTTTTAATTTCAATAAGTCGCTTCTGTCATATATCCGTAAAAGCAATACTCCTTTTTTCCCAGTGGAATGCTCTGTGATGTTCTGCAATATTTCCTGAAGCCCTATGTATATCTCTTCTGCTTTCCGCCACAACTGTTCAAGTGTTCGTCGCAGATCGGTGGTGAATTCTTTCCGGCTGCGGTCAGTTTCCTTCAGCTTTTCAAAATAAATTGTACTGATATTGATGAATAACATTGCAGGCAAGCCGGGTTTTTCCAGGGCTGGTAACACTAGTTCTTCTATTATCTTAGAGTATCTTATTGGATCATTAAGACCGCGAAATGGCTTTTCCTTATTTTGTTGAACTGCATGACCGAACCCGGGGTTGCGGGTTAGCAAAGACCTGTCTTCAAACAGAAGATCGATACATTTTGTTGCGCGTATAAGCCGTAAGTAGGAGATGAGTACGAGGTGTTCTATTGAAAAATCACCCTGGTAGCTTTGGACATAATTCCTAAAATGATTTTCCAGCTCTTCAACGATATTTTTATCACCGTGTTTGAATCCAACGAGACAATCCACATTTTTATCAAACAGCTCTTCTTTGGTATGAATAAGAAACCTATCCCTGGTTAATTTGGCGATCGTGTCTTTGTTCAGCTCTATGACCGGCAGAAACTTAGACGATGGGTTTCTCCACGAACTATAGCTAGCAGTGTTCTCAAAACGGAGCTGTGTATCTTCTGTCTGAACGTAGAACTTAAGACTACTGTCAAGTAAGGATATAGAAGAAATGTATTGCTTTATTTTCTGGGCAACCTTGCTGTCAAGCTGCGGTAGAGTAAACGATACCGTGCTCCTGGGGGAGGTACTCAGGATGATATAAAGCATGCCGAGTACGCTTAAATCTATTTGGCAATCGGGATTACCAATGCGGAATTCGATATTTATGGGAAGTGATGTTTGCTGGTTTTCAGCCAGTAACATACTTAACTCCTCGGTTGTTTGCACACCGATATGAGGTTCTACCGGAAAATCGAACGGCACATATTGCTGCTCGGGCGATTTAATAGAACCTAAATCTCCGGTGGATTGAGTCTGTGGTGGTGTATCCATAATGGTTGCTTAAGCCATTATCTAATATATCACTTAATTGTAATTAATTAAATTACTTAGTTATAATATTCCAAATTAAGGACTTACCATTAGGATCAGCTACCCTGGATATGGCTGAACGCTTT
>JANOHQ010000025.1:0-3525 GCA_031406595.1 Chitinophagaceae bacterium | reverse complement strand
CGGTTGAACAGCGTAACCAACCTGCCTTCAATACCCTGGCTGATACCGGCAATACCAAAATCAGCCGTAGGACCCGCCAGCCGGTAAAAACTAAACCGGTTGCTGTTCACATCCAGCGACAGGGTATTCCCGTCTGCTACGGGTAGGTCAGCGCTGCGGAAGATGACATCACCGTAAACGTCCAATGATGCCTGTGGTGTAGTGTTATTTATCCCTATATTTTGAGCACCTGCAATGATACCCAGTAATAAAAAAGGAAAGAGGGCTGATACTTTTTTCATAATCAAGATTTGAAGCCAAATTACCCAGAGGGTAAAGTGGGAATCCAGTGTAACTATCAGTTGGCCGCACCCAGTTATTAACTGGCTTTAAACAGAAGTAACAGTTATTTTATAGCAGGGGAAATGCCGCCATTAGCTGGCCCGAATAGATGCTGCTGAACCTATTGCCGGGATGGCGGTTTGCTATAAGGTTTAATTTATTTCCTTTCCCGGGTAATGGTAAAATAGGTATCGAGCCAGCTATCACTACCATCTTCATCCTGCAGGTTAGTGTGTACCATACACCGGGCTGGAATATCTGCCACATACATAATAAAACGGAAGCCTTCGACGTCAATAATTCCCTTGCTGCAATTTTCAAAAGAACCCTTTAATTTGAAAAAATCATCGCTACCGCCTCCTGCATGCTTTATATCCGGTGGAAGAAAACTTACTTCTCCTCCAAATAATTTTGTGGGACTTAAATCAGCATCATTTTCGTTTAGTCCATAATTGATGACCAACCGGGCTCCATCAAGCTGGTCTGATGGAATTTTTAGTACTACTGAAAGCTGGAAGTCTGCTATTCTATTTTTGTCCATGTCCCTGGCTTTATTTTCAGAAACATCCATTAAGTACCCACCGGAAGCATAGCACTTTTCAAGGAGGATGTTTCTTTTATCATACAGGTAAACAATCACCTTTCCGTAAATATCTAAGTCACCTCCGGATGGCACTGAAAGCCGTAAGTTGCTAAGTGTAAGGGTTTCTGTAAAAGGGAGCTCCCTGGCAGGCAAGAAGGTGAAGGTTTGTTTACTTTCTGATGAAATAACCAGGGATATGCCGTTTGAAGGGTTGTTAATAGCAGACGACAATTGCAGTTTTTTACCGGAAGCAGCACTCACTATACTCAATGCTCCATTTTCATTGTAAAATTTCCACTGCTGGTTGATCCCATTTAAATTATCCCACTGTTGTACCTGTGTGCCGTCTTCGGTTCGCATGTCAACTACATCTAATACTTTTTTACTGTGCACGGCTGTAATTGTATAATTTCCATTATCCAGCTTTTCTATCCTGAACAAGTGGTTATTCTTTGGTATCATATCCCATTGTATCAGCCTCATTCCATTATTCATATCCTCCACTCCGGTAATAGCAAGGTATTTGCCTGATTGATTGATACGTATTTTATAAACACCATCCTGCACATCGGCCAGTATTTTGCTGGTGGAGGCTGTGCTGGTAGTTGTAGTTTTTTGGGTTGTGCTGCCGGGACTAAAAATATCGGGGTTGGCATTGGCCTGGTTAGCTTCATTCTTTTTAAAGTCAAGGATCATAGCCGGCATATCTATTTCATTGTTGAGCATAAAGTAGGCGCCGTTGCCAGGCGTAGCCACTGAGTTCCAATGCTGGAGGATCACTTTTTGACTGAAGTTTTCAAAACTGCTCATTACCCAGCCTTTACCGTTTTTATGCGGAAAAATGTTCCAACGCTGGTTGTTCTGGTTTAACCAATCCCACTGAATTAATTTAGCGCCCCTTACTGGCGGGCCTTCAGTACTGAGGTATTTGCCACTGTGTTTTGCCTGTAAAGAATAAACATTATTACCCAGGTGCTTTACAATAAATAAGAAATGACTTTTTAGTTCATTTTCCCATTGCACTAACCCCGCCGCATTTCGCGTGTCTGCCCCGGCTACCGCCATGTATTTGCCAGTTTGGCTTATTTTGATGAAATACTCTCCGTTCACTAATTGCTGCGAAAAAGCAGGAGTGGAATAAATAATAACGATGATGAGAAATGAAATTATCTTATTCATGGTAATAAAATTTTCCTTCGGTAATTTTTAATTTGTCGCTGGCATTGCCGGTTAGCTCTCCTTCAAATTTGGCTTCCAGTATGGTTGGGTTGCTGCTTGCCTTTGTTACAGTCACTTTCATGCTAAAGCCCATCATACTGCCATAGATATAATTCTGTGGCGACATGTTGGCCAGCTGAACCACATTATTGCCGGCATTACCCTCTTTAATGTCAAATACTCCCGGCCCATCCGTATTATATAAGTTGATATTAAAAGGTTGTTCATCTTTATTGTTTGAACCCTTGCTGCCTGCAATCAGAATGGCTTTGTCATAGCCCGTGGGATGGAATGCACCCCAAACGCCATTGTCTGCTTTCCATTCCACCCCATTTATTTTCATACTAAGTATATTTGTGCTATTTGCAGATCCCTTGTCCGGGGCAATTCTATTATTGGTACTTTTCGCCTTGTCATTATTATTGTGGCAGGATAGTAAAACTGGGAATACAACAATAAAGCAGCAGATTTTTTTCATATTCATAATTTGTAGATTAACAAACGGGCAGGGCGTTATAGTTTTCCCCAGCCTTCCGGCCATTTTAATAAATTGTCTAAATTTTTATACCCGCTTTGCGTAAGTAGTATAGAAGTACAGCCACCGGGTGTGCAACTTTCTGCCCAGGTAAAGTATCGCCAGTTTTTAAAATCAAGAAATAAATGCGTATAATGAAAATTAGTTCCATCAGTAGAGTAAGAAATAACATTACTTACATTCGCCCAATCGTAAGAGGAAGCGTTAGGAGCTAATGTTGAAAGAAGTTTTGCCGGGTGGCCTGCTGTCTTTATTGTGTAATAACCTTCTTTGAAATATAGTATTGTATTTTTAACGGTAATACCGCCCATACCATCAGGTATCCTGAAAAAAGTTTCACCCTGCGGATTTTGCCCTGCCATTGCGCCTGCAAACAGCGAATTATTTAAATAGTTATAAGTGGCTATTCCGCTTGAAAGTTTATAAATAGAATCGTAACTATAAACTAACCGGCCCGATGTATTAACGCTTTGAACAAGAAGCCGCATATGGGCATTTACAATAAGGTCGGTATTATAACCATAAGATGCGGACTTTACCTGTGCCGGCCAGTTAGTCGCAAGGCTATCGATGGGCAATGAGGCAACAGTAATTTTCATACTGTCGGATGTAAAATTTATTCTTTCTGCAGTAAAATATTTTTTATCCTTATTGGCATCATGGTTCAGGTCATAAAAAATAAAACCCTTTTGCTGCCAGCCTGTGCCGGGTGTAAACTTAAAATACGGGCCGGCAAAATTAGGGGTGTTTTTAGAACCAGGCACAACAGCCGGTGCATCTGTATTTTTTTTACAGGATGCTGTAATAACCATAAACAAAAGGGCAACTGTAAAATTCAATGATATTTTCATGTTTTTGATTTATCACC
>JANOHQ010000483.1:0-5064 GCA_031406595.1 Chitinophagaceae bacterium | reverse complement strand
TGCAAACTATCCACCAGGTGTTTTTTCCCGATAATGGTGGTTTGATTAGCCATAATAGCCACTCTCTTCCCTTTGAGATAAGGCAGGTATTTTTCGGTTTGCTCAGCACCGGTCCTGATCTCGTTTTTAGATTCACCGGCGTCTAGTAATGTGTTTTGTAGTGGTGAGCAATAGCTCATTACGCTGCCGATAAGAATAAGTGACAAAACTTTCATGCAAGTATTGATTAAATTAGATCAATAAATATACGTTATAAACCTGCAAGAGTAGCAGTTGAGTTGCGCCACTCCTTAAACATTAACAGCAATGCTGACCCATTAAGACTACCTTGCCTCACTGACGGAAATACTTCCGGCAGGTAAATCAATATATATGTCGAATTTAACACAGGTAGTCAATGTAGATAAGAACCTGAAAACTCTAAAGAGAGGTGTGCATGCATCCGATATCGATCAAGTACTGAGCAGTACTGGTCCCTTTACTTTTTTTGCTCCTTCTGACCTGGCTTTTGATAAACTGGAAAAAGGAAAAATGGAAAAATTACTGGAGCCGCAGAACAGGGCACAACTGGCAGACCTGCTGAATAATCATATTGTCGCCGGAAAGATATTCTTTAAAGAACTGAAGGACGGTGATAAACTGACCACGGTAAACGGCAAGCAATTGCTGGTGAAGGAAAAAGACGGGCTTATCCAGATCGGGGAAGGGAGTGTGCAGGCTCGTGATGCGAAGATCTCGAACGGTGTGATGCACATGACGGATACGGTGATACAGTGAGAGACAATAGACAATAAGCAATAGTTAATACTTTATAACGAGCCTCCTTATGGGGGCTTTGTTATGTATGGATAAGACCCCGGTTCTATATCTTTGTCAACAACACCAGGTGATGAATAAAGCGATCATAATTATTGCTGCATTATTCTTATTTACGCAGTGCCATTCAACGCGGCATAGCGCCGGCAATTCATTGAAGCAGATTCCCGCAGACCTGATCGGCAATTTTACCGATGACTATGGTATCCGTTACAGCATCAGCGAAAAATTATGGCTACAGCATCCCAATGCCAAATACCATCTCCTGCAGTATGACAGCGCCGGGAAATTCTTCATTGCAAAAAACGACAGTAAGAATCCTTCCGATACCAATTTATACAGCCGGATCGATATCATGCGCTTCAGTAATATGGAACCCTGGCGCTGGGGCTTTTGCCTGGCGGTATACAATGCGAAGACACCGGAAGAAGCTATCGCTGCAACTGGTGCTGACCGGAGCAATCCTAAAAAAGGCTGCGGGGGTTACCCGTTCTCAAGAATGAAAAGAGAATAATGTGATAATGTAGAGATGTGAAAATGCATTTACACATTCTCCCACTTACACATTTTCACATTGCGATCAGTCCAGATCGGACCATTCGATCTTTACTTTCCGGCGCATCAATTCTGTTTTCGGTTTCCCGTTCTCATCATATTCTTTTACTGCAATAAAGAAAAGATAGAGCGGTGTCTCCATATTGCGGAGTTTTAGCAATTCCCCGGCTTCGGTATGATAGAGTTGTTTGACCTGTTTTGTACAAACGATCCCGCTGTTACCCATACCCACCGTCTTGCGGGCAAAGGAATGCCAGTCGGCCGAATCATTAAAAAACCAGTAGGACCAGCCCGTTTCGCTGATATTGAGTTCCTTGTTGATATTGAATTTGTCTGCCTCCCGTAATTCAAGGAGTTTCAGGTAGGCAAAGTCGCGGATGGGACTGTTCTCAGTAAAGCGATAGACGGAATCTTTGATACTGGCAAAGACATAAACCCCTTCTACATTATTCAGCAATACCTGGAATTTAAAGGTCTTTTTCTTCAGTAGGACCGTGGTCTGGAATTCATCCAGCCTGCTGGAGCTACCATCCTGTATGATCCTGATGACTACATCCTTTTCCTGTGCAAAAGAAAGGGCAGGTACCAGGAAAATTAACAAGAAGATTTTTTTCATACAAGAGGGTTGATGTTGGTGACCGGCAAATTTAATCTTTATAGCTGAATTTTAATAATGGTTAATTTACCAGCAGGTATCGTGCCTGTTCCATATCTGGCAGAGTCTTTGCCCAACATGGACAGTGTAATCTGTAGTTCAGTTGCACTTTGTATATATTTTATCATTTAAAAGTAAGGGTATGAAAAAAAGAATTATCAGGGTAGCTGTAAAATACACCCTGGCAGCAGCAGCGCTGGTGGTAGCCAATTTTGCGATGGCCCAATCAAGCACCAAAGAAAAACGGCTGGTGACCGATTGCGTTGAAGCGAAAGCCGATTTTATTGCTACAGATGGATTGATGTCTAATTTATTCAACAATGCCTATGGTTATGTGATCTTCCCGAATGTGGGAAAAGGAGGGATCGGTATCGGCGGTGCTGCCGGTAATGGTATTGTCTATGAAGGGGGATCGGTAGTGGGAAAAGCTAAACTGACCCAGATCAGTATCGGTTTTCAATTTGGCGGGCAAGCGTACCGTGAAGTGATATTTTTTGAAACAAAAGCGGATCTCGACCGGTTCAAGGAGAACAAGATCGAATTCTCCGCACAGGCTTCTGCCGTTGCGGCCACCGCCGGTGCCTCGGCCAATGTCAAATACTCTGAAGGTGTGATGATCTTCACGCAGCAGAAAGGTGGGTTGATGTATGAAGCCTCAATAGGAGGACAAAAATTTAACTACTCGGCATTCTGATCCCCTAACAAACTCATAATAGAAAATGACAGCTTACGGGCTGTCATTTTCGTTATCCAACCGTCCGTTGAAGTCGTTATTGCTGTACTTTGGTCTTTTGTGTACCTACTTCGGTTTTCACCTCACTGTCTTTCCATTTTATTTTATCCCATTCTTGTTTATACTTGGTGTCATCACCGGCTTCGCTTTTATATTTACTGTTCCAGTCCTTGATCTTCAGACTGCCCTGTTCCCATTTTACTTTACGACCATACTTGTCTTTCATTTTTAGTTCATTGCCATCCCATTTTACCTGGGCATCGTTGAACATCCATTTCCCATCGTTATTTTTCCAGATAAGGTTATTGGCGATGATCCCTGTTACACCATGCACCGTATCAGGTAAGGTGCCTGGATCAGTGTAGCGGATCACATAATAGTCGACGGGAACCATGGTCACTTTGTTCATGGTCTTCCAGCTCAGCGTATCGTAGTAGACATCGATCGCTTCACCGGTATACAGGTCCACGATCACATATTTGTCCGTTTGAGCCGCAATTTTTAAAGGAGCGATAAAGAATAGCAGCAAGAATACCCCTGCGCAGTTTCTGATAGTTTTCATATTTGTTTTTGTTTAATGAAGAAATCTTACAGTACCCAGGGATCATATTTTATGCCATCCATGTCTTTTAGACTGGCTTTTGCGCAGTTCGCAGTATTTCCCGCCTGTCCAAAAATTAACGATGAAATAATATTGCGATCATTCCTTTAAAACCAGCGATATAGCAGGGAGGACATTTTCCCGGCGAATGACAGGCACGTATTTTTCTTAATAGTACAGCAAAACAGTTCCTATATGCCAAAAGCAACAGTTACGGACAAAATTGAAACAGTCAGTGAGAATAATGGGAAAACTGGGGAGAAGATTCCTCAAAAGTCCCGTAAAGGAAAAAAAACGCCTAAAGAAGTGATGTCTCGTCACATTAATGACGAAAAAGACGTGATCACTGATGAAGAGTTTAAAAATCTCGCCACCGGTACGGATATGGAGATAGAGAAAGATACTGCGCATGAACCCCTGGAAATCCGAAACGATAAGGACAGACCGAAAGACGAGGACAAGGATCCGAAAATCGTTACCCCCTGGGATGTGATCAGTTGATGGAGTTGTTTTCGCCACTGCCTGATCGACCGCTATTTTCCCTGCGCCATTGAATAGAAGGAACATGGAAGAGGCAAGCAATGCCCATGCAGCAAATGATTTTTCAATGGGATCCGAGGAATGGGACGCAATGATCGCAATTAAGAAATTGATGATCATTAGCATCGTTGCGGGGCGAACCCATATACCAATTACAAAAACTATCCCACAAATAAACTGTGCATAGACCGAAAACCATCCACTTAATGCCGGCAGTGGTATATGCAGTTGTGTAAAGAAGCCTGGTACTTCACTCATCGGTTTGGATCCTGTCGCATAAGTCCCATACCCCGGAGATCAGCCGCAACCCATTATGATGCGGAGGAAAAGAACACCGTATGCTGTTTTAGTTTCGAAGAACCGGTTGAGTTGTTTCATCCATGCCACTTTTTACCGGCGTAATCTGTACCTGCACACACTGCCATTTTCCATTCTCTTTTATATAAGTATCCGTATAGATGGTATAACCAGTTTCGGTTTTACCATTGTTGTATTTTGTATACATTGTTTTGGCTCTTACAAAACCGGTATTCCCGAAAATCCGGATCGACTCATCCTGGTACGTGAACGTGGCATAACCACTGTTGTCGAAATCCGTGGCCCAGTTTTGCAGGTAGACCTCGCGGGATACGATCGCCCCGCTGCTTTCGATGCAGACAAAGTCGGGGTGAATGAGCTGGCTATGTGCAGCAACATCCTGTTTCAGGAAATTCTGAATGAACTGCGCATTGAGTTTGCTCAATTGTTCCCGGTCGGTGGGAGCCGCAACGATACTTTCCATATTGTTTGTTTTAGCTACCGTATTTGTTTGAGCGATGAGCCCCCGACAAAACAGCAGGCAGGTTAAAAAAAGGAATTGATATTTTCCGTTCATGATATTAGATTTGTTCAGGGAATAACTAGTCGTTTTTTGCTCATATCCTTATGATGGTCAGGATGAGTTAAGATCTGCGTGGATCTTAAAAATCATAATCATCTATGGTCTTTGTTCAGACAAAATTGCAGGTTTGATGCCGTTCGATCGCTTTTGATTTTACGGATTTTGATCCGATTACTTTCATTTCGATCTTTTTTATGGATAAAAAATTAAATAGTAAAGTACTGGATGACCTGAACCTGAACATCCTCCGGGAACTGCTTGCCAACGCCCGGATATCCAACACC
>JANOHQ010000482.1:0-12610 GCA_031406595.1 Chitinophagaceae bacterium | reverse complement strand
GAAGCGCTGTCCAATACCGTGATCGGTTTTGTCAGGGTATCCACGCAACCAGCTGCCGATGAAGTAAAGGTATACTTGATCAAATAAGTTCCTGGCCCTACTGAAGCAGGGTTGAATATACCACCCGGCGTTACACCCGGTCCGCTGAATATACCTGTACCCGGCACGCCTCCTATTTCGGTAGCCTGGGTGATCTGGAATGGCAGGGCATCGAGACAGGCATCCGGCATATTGTTGAACTGAACTCTTGGAGCGGCGTTGACTGTAATGACCTGGGTCGTATTAGAGAAGCAAATATTACCCGAATAAGCGATCATCCTGACCGTATAGTTCTGGGTGGTTTGCAGTGTGGGATATTTATGTTTATAAACACCATTGAACACGGGAACATTCTCAGTCTGGAATACACCCGGTGCTCCTACAAGATCCCAGTATATCTCCAGCTTCGTTACGCTACCCTGGCTTATCGTTGAACGGTTCACCAGTGATACGGAATCATTGGAGCATAAAGTCGCTGGGTTCGTGATAGTAAAATCAGAGACCGGGTCAGCAGCGTTGATGAAGATATCGTGGTATATCGTATCGGTACAACCTTGTGCCGTGATAGCAACATGCATTACGGTATAGTTACCGATGGCCGTATACAAGTGCGAACCATTCTGTGTGTTGGAAGTATTCAAAGGTCCGCTTGCCGGATCGCCGAAATTCCAGAAATAAGTGGTAGCACCGATACTGTTATCAGGAAAGACCGTTGCCGCGTCATTGATACAAACTTCGGGAACGGTGAAATCGGATTGTGGTCTGTCATTGATCGTAATGGGGCGGTTGAGGATCGGGTTGCTTACGCAGCCTTTATCATTGGTGACTGTTAAAGTAACATTATAGGTCCCTGCTGCAGCATAAGTATGCGTCTGGTTTTGACCATTGAATACGGTTGGTGCGTCGCCAAAAGTCCAGGCCCAGCCATTTAATGCACCCGAGTTTGGTGTTGACAGGTCCGTAAAAGTAAGCTCCCTGGTTTCGCAGGATGGGTTGGTTACGGTAAAATCAGGTGTAGGCAGTGCGTTGACGATGATGGTTCCCGTAGCTGTTGTTTGAACGCAGGTCCCATTGGTCGTGACTGTATAATTGAATGTTCCCGAAACTATCGGTGTACCTGTAATTGAAAATATCCCGCCACTGAATGAACCAGTAACTCCCGCGGGCAACCCGGTAATTGTTGCTCCGGTACCACCTCCTGATACCTGGTAAGTAATGAGTGCAATACTGCTATTGACACAAAGTTCCTGTGCATCGCTGGCAGGCGCTGATGTCAGATCAATATCGGCATCGGGATTGACTGTGATAGAACCAATAGCAGATTGTTGTGCGCAGGTACCGCTGGTATTGACAGTAAAGTTATAAACACCAGGTGTTGTGGGTGTTCCGCTGATCGTTAATACGCCCGCTGAATAAGTACCCGTTATCCCTGCCGGTAAACCCGTAACAGCACCATTGGTTCCGCCTCCAGCTATCGTATAAGTAATCGGTGTGATAGCAACATTTTGACAAACTGCCTGGGTATTGTTGCCTGAGGTCAGGTTAAGTGTTGCATCAGGATTCACTGTAATAGTTCCGGTTGCACTGGTTTGAAGACAAGTGCCGGTCGTGTTCACGGTGTAGTTGAATGTACCTGTTGCAGTCGGGGCCCCATTAATAGAAAACACACCCCCGGTATAGGTCCCGGTCACACCTGGCGGTAAACCGCTCACAGTCGCACCGGTGCCGCCTCCCGTGATCGAGTACGAGATCATACTGATCGTAACATTGATACAAACTGCCTGGGTATTATTACCACTGGTAAGTGACATGGCTGCGTCGGGGTTCACGGTTATTGAACCATTTAGTGAATTAGGCAGGCAAAGTCCCGTAGCAGTAACAGTATAATTATAGATACCTGCTAAGGTGGGTGTCCCGGTGATAGTGAATACACCAGCCGCGTAGGTGCCCGTTACACCGGGTGGTAAACCTGTGACGGTTGCATTATTTCCTCCACCGCTGATGGTGTATTGAATATCCGCAATAGCATTATTTACACAAAGAGATTGACTGGCAGAGCCCGCTGTCAAAGCAAGGCCAGTGTTCGCATTAACGATCACTTCGGCAAATGTGTTGGTATAGGTTGTCTTACAAAGTGTAGAACCAGTATTTTTCACACTATCGAGGGTGTACGTAAAAGTACCGGCAGTACCTGTTGGTACAGAGACCGTGATCGTTGCAGTTGGAGATGGCAGGTGAATAGCCGGCCCTGCGTTAATATGATAACTGAATGTATAAGGTGCGGTACCGTCTGCCGCCGTGAATGTAATAAGGGGTTCCGGTGCGTTGATACATACCGAGGTAGTGCCGGTTATCGAAGCAGTGGGTATCGGGTTAACGATCACTTGTTTCGTAATCTCCGAGCTGATACAACCCGGCGTGGTGATTGTTGAGAATGTTACGGTATATGTTCCGGGTGCAGAGAATATATGTGTCGGATTCTGTAAGCTGGAGGTATTGGCACCTCCACTTCCGGGATCACCAAAATTCCAGTTCCAGATATAGCTCGGCCTGGGCGTTGTGGTGTTATCTGTAAATTGAGCCACCTCAGCAACACAACCCGGAGTAACAAAATTAAAATCCGCTACGGGTGGATCGAATACGTTCAGGTCAAATGGGATTTCCTGCAGGTTGCCACATCCGTCGGTATTGGGTGCATACACAGCGATTTCCACCGGGAAAGTGCCACTTACAATGAACGTATATAAAGACGGAAGTGAGTACCAATACAATGTTTTTCCATTCACCACGGTTGTTGAGTCGGGGCCGCCGGGTCCTGGTGTGCAGGTAGAATAAATCTGAGTCGGCGGCGCTGCGGGCGGGCCTGGAAGTTGGCTGAGGTCCCATCTCATAGAGTCGGCACAATACGGCAGCGAAACTTTAAACCGAAATGGGGATCCCTTACAAACGGATGGTGTGGGCTCAATACCGTATTCAGTGGAAACCCCAATCTGCTGGTAAAGGTCTTTTACGTTCGCACCAGCGGAGTACCCATATGTTTCCGCATTTCCATAGCCATAGGCCAGGGCATTGAAGCCTGAGTCTGAAAACAATGTATGGTTTCCTGAAGTGATATTAGGCAGGTAGATATAGGAATAATTATTGTCTTGCGGATGAACGTTCCAGAGACCTATCGGGTTTCCATCAAACCGGAAGGATGATTGTCCTGTACCTCCATTGCGCATGATGATATGTATATTATGCAAATGGGTGCCTGCCACAGTTAACGGGGAACTTACCAGCGTAACCCTGTTGATATTTTGCTCGACAGGGTTCAACACGATCATATCCGGGTCGTAGTTACCGGAGTTACCAGCGCAATTCTGGGTAGTGAAATACTGTGCTACCGAAACAGGAAGATCAGATTCGATCAGGTTCGGTACGTTATTAAAAAACTGGTAGTAATTATTTACAAATGAACCTGCGGGTATCAATGCACCATTTAAGTATACGTTGCTGGCAGGATCGTTTCTCATGATCCTAAAGTAATTATTGGGTCTTGCGGAACTTGGAACCGTGAGATACTTTTTACCCCAGGATGCTACGGGGTACAATTGTTGGTACAGGTTATCCGAACTTCCATTACAGCCGATATTGATTTTGCCGCTACCTGAAAACACCGCTATCCTTTTACAGCCTCCGCCGGCTGATGCGACTGATCTGACATGCGTTCCCGAGATATCACCGCCCGATAGGCCAAATGTGGAGGCCAGTACCTGGTATACCTGTCCACGGTTAAGGGTGATCGTATTGGTCGAATTGGCTGCCCAGCCACCTACGGTGGCCGCTGTTGGAGTTATTTCTACCGAGGTATTATCCTCTATCGCAACAATCGTCACAAATGAATTAGAATTATTCTCATTGGACTGTTGCGTAAAACTGGTTGCATAATACTCTTTACCCAATACATTCGTCGGCAAACATAAGCTGGCAGCACTGGCCTGGCTTCGCGTTATAAATGAATAAACGACTATAGGCTTTACCGCCGTAACGTGTATAGCCCTGCCATTCATTAATCCGTCCACATTTACGAAGTAGGCATTCGGGACATTCACCGGGATCACCTGGTTAGCATTGATGGTACCAGTTTGTAGTATGGCGACACCAAATATCTCTACGGTATAGGTAGTGGTAACATCAGACGTAAGATAAAGGGTCATTACTGGGGTACCACCTCCATTCATACCTACGTGATAAGAATAGGCGAGCCAGAATTCTTTCCCTTTATTGGAGAAGTCCTGGGCAATAGTATACTGACTGAAAAACAGGCTAAGTACAAGAGTACTCGTTAAGTAGAATTTTCTCATTAGTCCGGTCCTGAATGTTTGAAGAAAGAGTTCACGAATTTAGTAAAAACAAATGCCAAAAACAAGGATAAACCAGTAATCTGAATAATTAGTGGACAGTGTGCCGGTTTCCGTAAATCTACTATTGTGAAAGGGCTAGGCGGGTGATCATTACCGACCACCTCCAATCTTCCTGGAAGGAGGCTGGTATTTGACGATCGATCTTGACAGCAGCATTAACTATAATAGTATTATATGACCTTTCGCCTTCAACAAAAAAACAGGTAACCACGCTATATCAATTGGTTTCCAAGCAACAAGATTTGAAGGCCCATTTCTGTTTAAGCTTTGAAGAAATGGGTAGAATAATGGTTTGTATGGCCTTAAAAATTTGAATATTCATATTCCGGTAAACGTTGTAATCAATTGAATTATAGTTGATTTAATAAAAATATCTCAGCTCTTATTTTTTGCTAAGTCCGTCGAAATGAAAATTGCAGGTTTCGCTAATGATATTAGTGAAGAATTATAGCTTTGACCCGGTCATTATCCCGAATCATCCGGTATTTTGTGGCATTAAATAGTGTCAATGAAAGCCCGTCTCCTCCACCCTTCTCTATACCTCATTCTGGTGATTTTTTTTGCTTCCTGTGCTTCTCTCAAGGAACCCGAGTACCGGAGCATTGGAAATATCCGGGTCAGCAAACTGGGCTTCAGCGAGTCCACCCTCACCCTCGATATTCATTATTTCAACCCCAATAATTCCCGGCTCAAACTAAAAAGGGCTGAGGGAGATGCCTGGATCGAGAATAATTTCCTGGGGCGTTTTTCGATAGATACCCTGATCCATATCCCGGCAAGGGGTGAGTTCCGGCTGCCGGTAAAACTGGTGGTCGACATGAGGAAGATCATCGGGAGCTCCCTGCTCGCCTTACTGGTCAACGAGGTAACCGTAAAAGTGGAGGGAAAAGCCAGGGTCGGGAAAGGGTTTGTATATATTAACTACCCTCTCCGCTACGAGGGGAAACATAAATTGGGAGAACTGATGAAGTAAGAGTGAGGATTTGAGATTGAAGATTTGAGATTGGGGAGAGGCCGCCGATTGTGTATTACCCCTGAGCACAAGCGGAGCTTGCGACCGAAAGTCTCGAAGGGTTGCCTATTCTCCACCCCCACTCACCAATTTCAAGACATCCCCTACCGAGGGAAAAGAATCTTTCATATACTGCGGCAGATCCGCCGGTTTCACCCATTTTATTTCATGGATATCTTCTTCTGTTTGCGGAACCAGGTTTTGGTCCCCTTTTACCTTCATCGTATACCAGTGCGACTCCTTTAAAATGAACCGCGTTCCTTCATGATAGGTATGGTAAGTGACCATTAGCGGGGATAAAAGCTGGACGTTCGCCAGCCCGGTTTCTTCTTCAACCTCCCGGACGGCACAATCCTCCAGTTTCTCACCTTTATCCAGCTTGCCTTTGGGAAGATCCCATTTGCCACGGCGGAAAATGAGCAATATTTCATTCTTTTCATTTCGTACCAATCCCCCACCTGCCTGTATGATGGTGAATTTTTTATAAAACGCTTTTTTCAACGCCTCCAGGTCAGGATGATAAAAGACCCCCGCATGGATCTTTTCGAGTTCCATCTCATGGATCATTGATTTAACCGTATGGCTGTTCAGCTCATCGATAAAAACTGCATCATCATGGTGAATGTATGGCTGCAGGGCTTCATCGACATTGTCACAGAGGAAAAGAGGCTTGTTATCGAAATAGATTTTGATGAACATATAGTAGAAAGATACGAATTGTCATGCAGAGCTTTACTTATGCTGGGAAGTGCCTCACTCACTCTTAAGATGAGTATTTTATAATCAAGCCAGGCAAAACAAAGAAAAACGCCTCACTCCTGGAAAGGATTTTTTGTCATGCCGAACGAAGTGAGGCACAAAAAAACGATTCCATAGTAGTTGATATGCCGAGGAACGAGACATCTTACTAAAACGTTTATGATCATTTTAGATGCCTCGTTCCTCGGCATTTCTGTATTTAGACGATGTTATTGGTCTATCCCTCGTACCCCGGGATGACAACCACTTCGTCAGGATGAAAATCACTACCCCGGGATGATAAGTCGCTTCGCACGGTTTGATATCTCGTTTCAATCGCTTTGAAAAGAACTGAAAATAGATCGTCTGAAAATTTCGGGAACTCATAACTCCTAACTTTGTCTTATGACTGACGCCAAGGCAGTAGCCGAAAAACTCCTTCAAGTTAACGCTATCAAACTAAACCCCGCACAACCCTTTACCTGGGCCAGCGGGTGGAAAAGCCCGATCTACTGCGATAACCGTAAAGTACTGTCTTTCCCTTTTATCAGGGATTTTATAAAATCGGAAATGTGCAACGTGATCTTTGAAAAATTCCCGGATGCCGGGCTGCTGGCAGGTGTGGCCACAGCAGGGATCGCCTGGGGTGCCATGGCAGCGGATCAGTTAAAACTCCCTTATATCTATGTCCGCCCCAAACCAAAGGAACATGGCCTGGGTAACCAGATCGAAGGTTATTATGAGAAAGGGCAACAGGTGGTGGTCATAGAAGATCTTGTTTCCACCGGCAAAAGCAGTCTCCAGGTCGTAGATGTATTGAAAGAACAGGGGCTGGAAGTGATCGGGATGGTTTCGATCTTTACTTATGGCTTCGCGGTTGCAACCGAAGCTTTCAGTAAAGCATCATTGACTTATTATTCCCTGACAGACTATCCTACCCTGATCGGGTCAGCACTGGAAAAAGGTATCGTGTCGGCAGACCAGCAGGATATTTTGTTAAAATGGCGGGATGACCCGGCTAACTGGGGAAGGGTTTCGTAATTTGCTGTATGAAAAAATTCCTTTTTGCTACACTCGCCATTGTATTTACTTCGATAGCAACACAGGCGCAGGTAAAATCTGTTGTCACCGCTGTTATCAAAACACCACAGGCCCTTTGTGAGAATTGTAAGAAGAGGATCGAGTCCTATGTAAAGCCTTACGATGGTATGATCGAGATCACGGTGAACTACCGGAAAGGAGAAACAAAGGTCAAATTCATTACCGACAGGATCAATATCGAGGAGATCAAAGCGTATATCGCCAACTGTGGATATGATGCCGATGATGTGCTGGCTGCAGAAGATGCCTATGCCCGTTTACCTAAACCCTGTAAGAAAGCAGAAGATGGGGGAACGCATCCGAAGCCGAAGACGACGGTGCAGTAGTCGTCAGGCCGCCTGGACTTGGAGCGGCCAGACAACTAGTGCCGCTTAACCACCGCCACTGTCAACCGGCTCACACAAACAAGCTTTTCCCGTTCATCATGGATCTTAATATCCCAAACATGGGTGGTGGCCCCGATATGCAGTGGTGAAACTACGCCAGTAACAAACCCTTCCCTGGCACTACGGATATGATTGGCATTTATTTCAATCCCTACACAATAGAATTTAGAATGATCCACTACCGTTGCAGAGGCAACACTGCCCAGTGTTTCAGCCAATACTCAGGAAGCGCCGCCGTGTAATAATCCATAGGGTTGGTTGGTCCGGTGATCTACGGGCATCCGGGCTTTCAGGAAATTATCGCCCAGTTCTGTCCATTCCATACCAATCCATTCTGCCTATCCGTCAGGCCGCTTGGAGCGGCCAGACGGATAGGCCAGATGCTCATCGTGGCGGCAATGAATTAAAAACGACTTCAGGAAGGAAATGACTGGAATCGCCATGATTACGGATGATATCTCTTACGATCGTGGATGCCACTGAAGTATATTTTGGTTCACCCGTCAGGAAGATCGTTTCGATACTCCGGTCGAGTGTGCGGTTGGCGTCGGCAATTGTTTTCTCGTATTCAAAATCGCTGACGTAGCGTATGCCTCTTAAAATAAAATGAGCGCCGATCTTTTTACAAAAATCAATGGTCAGCCCTGCATACACAGCACCCTCTACCCTTTCTTCATCTTTATAGATCTCTTTGATCCACATCAGGCGTTGCTCATCAGAGAACATGGGAGCTTTCGCTGTGTTGGAGCCGATACCCACTACGATCTTGTCGAATAAGGGTAATGCCCGGTTGATGATATCAACATGACCCAATGTTAGCGGGTCGAACGTTCCGGGAAAAAGACAGATCCGGGCCATATTATTGAAGATTTTAGATTGCGGATTTTAGATTAAGAATACAGGCAATCTGCAATCGTAAATCTAAAATTTAAAATTTATTTACCCGTTGCGCGTTGAAAGCAAATAAAGCACGGCCATTCTCACCGCCACACCATTCTCCACTTGCTGCAAGATAATGGATTGTTTAGAGTCGGCTACATCACTGTCCAGTTCTACGCCCCTGTTGATGGGCCCGGGATGCATAATGACGATCTCTTTATGCAGGCTGTCGAGCAGTCTGCGGTTGATACCATAGGCCAGGCTGTATTCACGCAGGGAAGAGAACAGCACCTGGTTCTGTCTTTCAAGCTGTATCCGCAATACATTCGCCACATCGCACCAGCTAAGTGTTTCTTTCAGGTTGTAGCTCACATTCACCCCCAGTGCTTCGCTGATATATTTCGGGATCAGTGTGGGGGGGCCGCATACTGTAACCTCTGCTCCCATTTTTTTCAGGAGATAAATATTGCTTTGCGCCACGCGGCTATGCATGATATCACCGATGATCGCTACTTTTCTTCCCTCCAGTGTACCTGTTTTTTCTTTAATGGAAAAAGCATCCAGCAATCCCTGTGTGGGATGCTCATTGATACCATCACCGGCATTGATGATCGCTGCCGGAATATGTTGGGCCAGGAAATGCGGGGCGCCACTGGCACTATGCCGCATCACAACCATATCGACTTTCATCGACAGGATATTGTTGACCGTATCGAGCAGGGTCTCTCCTTTTGCAGCGGATGATGTGGAAGAAGCAAAATTGATGGTATCGGCACTCAGTCTTTTCTCTGCCAGTTCAAAAGAGAACCTGGTCCGGGTGGAATTTTCGTAAAAAAGATTCACGATGGTCACATCACGGAGCGAGGGAACTTTCTTAACAGGTCGCTGTAAAACTTCCTTGAATTGTTCGGCAGTGGAAAGGATCAATGAAATATCGTCGCGGGTGAGATTTTTAATGCCGAGCAGATGTCGAGTGGATAGTTGCATTAAAGGGCGAAGTTAGAGGGTTTGGGGGATAGAGAGGACAAATTTTTGGGCCGTTAGCTATTAGCTTTGGGCATTAGTTCCACAGCTAATAGCTAACAGCTTATGGCTAAAAGCTATGCATTCAACAACACCACTTCATTATTCACCAGCTTCACCTTATCCGTCTTATTCGTTTTGACCGTTGTCCCTACATAATCCGCCTGGATCGGGAATTGCCGGTGTTCTTTCCGGTCGATCAGCACGCAGAGCTCTACTTTGGCGGGGCGGCCATAATCCAGTAATACATCCAGGGCCGCTTTGATGGTTCTCCCGGTAAACAACACATCATCTATAAGTACTACGGTCTTATTCTCGATGGCAAAGGGCAGGTTCATCCTGTCCGGTGCCAGGATCTCTTTGCGGATATCATCGCGGTAGAAAGTGATATCGAGCTGGCCGTTATGAACTTTGTCCGAAGGATTCAGTTGCTGGATAGCTGCGGTGATATGATCGGCCAATACCACCCCTCCCTGCTGGATCCCGACAAAGACCACATCGTTCAACCCGGGATGAGCTTTGTTTAACTGTGCAGCAAGACCAGTAATAGCTTTATCGAGTTGTTCGGAAGAGAGCAGCACCTGCATGTCGAATAATTTGACGTGAAGTTATAGAATGCGTTTCAAACAAACAGATTTCCGGTTTATATCAAAATACAAGTCTCACGCAGAGTACACGGAGAACGCCGGGAATTGCTGCTTAATAATTACAAGTTCAGAGTAAAAGCCATTCGATTTTCTTCTATACACACATAAAAAAGCCGGGAAAAACCCGGCTTCTTACTTTACTTGTAAAATAGTTTTATTTTTTTGCTTCTCCACCACCGCCGAACAAGAAAGAAACACCAACCTGAAAACCGCGGGTCTTAAGATCAGCATCGTCCGCATCAGCAATATTACTTAAGCCAAGTGTGTAACGTGCGCCAAATCCAAAACCATTTGGCAACCTGTAACCAGCACCAATTGCCACGGAGAAGTTAACTCCTTTCAAATCGTCTTTAATGTCTTCATCACCGGAAATACCTCCAATTTTGAAATCTTGCTTTGCTGCCATTAAAATACCAACCTGGGGTCCGAGTTCCGCATGAAATCCTGAAGAAACGTACTGTAATAGTAGCGGCACGTTTATATAGCTCAGATTAAAGTTGACCCTGTCGTCTCCGTCTTCAACTTTGGCACCTTCACCTGAATAAAGCAACTCCGGTTGAAATGCAAAATGGTCAGAAATCGGGATATTCACGATGCCACCCGCATGAAATCCGATCTTAGACTTAAGATCCGCGTCTTCCACATCGTCACCACCTAAGGTCATAACGTTCACTCCAAGTTTTAAGCCGAAACGAACCTGTGCTTGAGAAACGAAAACAGCAGTTGTTAACACAACTAATAACATGATTTTTTTCATAAAGATTGTTTTGATTAATATAGGGCAAAAATAATCACAACTGACCGTAAATCAAAGATTTCTGTAGGGTTCACTAAAGCATAACAGCCGGATCTGGTCAAACGTTTTTTAAAATAGCCTGACTTAATTACCTGTTAATCAGCAGGATGAATAAGGAGAAAATCCAATGATTTCCTGCATGTTTCTAATTATTAAGAGTTATTTCTCTTTAAAAAAATAAAGAAAGGTTTATTTCTCCTGCATAAACGGGTATTTATACTCCGTAGGCGGATTAAATGTCTCCTTGATCGTTCTCGCACTCAGCCAACGGTATAAATTCAGGATTGAACCCGCCTTATCATTCGTTCCGCTACCCCTGGCGCCACCAAATGGCTGCTGACCCACGACCGCTCCTGTAGGTTTATCGTTGATATAAAAATTACCGGCTGCATGACGAAGTTTAGTCGTTGCCAGCTCCACTGCATCCCTGTCCTGCGAAATAACAGAGCCGGTCAGCGCATAAGGCGAAGTACTGTCTACCAGCTCCAGGGTTTTTTCAAAACTATTCGCCGGGTAGATATAAACAGTAAGCACCGGCCCGAAGATCTCTTCGCACATCGTTACATATTTCGGGTTCTTTGCTTCAATAACCGTAGGCTGCACATACCAGCCATCTTTGCTGTCGCATTTACCACCCACCCAAATCTCGGCTTTCGGATCTTTCCTCGCGTTGTCGATATAACGTTTGATATTATTAAAACTCTTCTCATCGATCACCGCGTTGATGAAATTGGTAAAATCTTCCACCGTGCCCATTTTAAAACTCTTCACTCCTGCAATCAGTTTCTTTTTTACTTCTTCCGCGATATTCGAAGGGATGTATGCCCTCGATGCCGCTGAACATTTCTGTCCCTGGAATTCAAATGCACCTCTTAACAGGGCAGTCGCTACTACATCGGGGTCAGCACTTTTATGAGCGATCACAAAATCCTTACCACCGGTCTCTCCTACTATCCTTGGATAAGAACGGTAATTAGGCATATTCTTACCGATGGTCTCCCACATATTATTGAATACGCCTGTAGATCCTGTAAAATGCACACCACCAAAACTGGTATGATTAAAGCAAACTTTCCCGATCGTGGGTCCATCCACATAGATCAAATTGATCACACCATCCGGTAAACCTGCTTCTTTCAGAATACGCATGGTCATTTGTGCCGCGTATATCTGTGTATTGGCCGGTTTCCATACCACCACGTTACCACACATGGCAGCAGACGTAGGAAGATTACCACCGATCGCGGTAAAATTGAAAGGCGTTACGGCCAGTACAAACCCCTCCAGCGGTCGATACTCCATCCGGTTATGCATCCCGGGGCTCGTGCAGAAATCCGTGGTCAATTGCGGCGAAACCTGGCGCGGCCGCTACTACAGCGCGCGCACTAAAATCCCCGCCCCGCTACGCGCCGCACCGGAAGAGCTGGGCGACCCGCCGCCCAATTCCGAGCCGGGCTATGCCTACGAACGCTGCAACCTGTGGCTGCTCTACAGTGCACTCGCCTGCGGCCTGGATAAAGTGCACTTTATCTGTTTGTGGAACGGCGGTGGCGGCGACGGGCCGGGCGGGGTCGCGCATATGT
>JANOHQ010000472.1:0-7544 GCA_031406595.1 Chitinophagaceae bacterium | reverse complement strand
AAGACAGAATAAGCCTGGTCAGTAATTCGATTTATGAATATTTCAAAGGGAAGATCCGAAAGGGTCTTCCCTTTTTTTGACTGCTGCCGGGTGGGTGAGAACCCGGGCCGGGTAACAATTAACGTTCAGCCATCTCAGTTGATCTGCGTCTATGGCCACATTGAATGATGGTAACCAAATTAATTGACACCTGGGCCAGTGGTACTGGAACCCCAAAGGCTGTTCATTAGGGAGCAAAAAAAAAGAAGATACACGGATCTTCTTTTCAATATTCTTGTTACCGATCTATTTTGGTTTATTACCCGTGGACTTAACAGGAGTTTTTGAAGTTCCTTTCAGATTCTTCTCGCACACTTCCAGGTTTTGCTTTGCCCCGGCAAAATCCGGGTAAAGGGTCAGGGCCTGTTGAAAATCGGCCTTGGCACCAGCATAATTCTTTGCATCCATTTTTATCACCCCCAGCAGGTTGGCGGAAGCAGCATTTACCGGCACGGCCTGTTGTTCGCCGTTGACCATTGTAAAATTAACGCCGACCCGTTTGCTGCTGGTGTCGGCGATCACCGCTCTTGCGGACATTTCACTTTCAGCCACACGCTTCAGCTGGTATTGTGAAGTGGCTAATTTGTAGATATGATAGGGGTTCTTTGTTTTGGGAACTACCTGTTCCAACAGGGTGGTAGCAGTTTTGGGATCCCCCAGTTGATCGTAGCACTCCGCAGCCCGGGCCATTGCCAGCATATTGGACGCATCGGTTTTGTATACTTCTTCGGCCAGCAGCAAAGCGCTGTAATATGATTTTGTCGAAAAATAGAGCATCGACAAAGTGTCTTTGTACTTGAGGCTGTTATCTGTAGCCAGGTATCCATGCAGCCCGTTAATAGCCGCCGCCACATCATTATAGCCTATCGCCTGGTTGTATACTTTCAGGTAATGCTTTTTTAATGCAACAGAATCCTGTGCCAGGCTGGCACAACTCACCGTTAAACAGATAAGGAATGGGAGAAACTTTTTCATCATTAAAGGTTTTTTGATTAGCCAATAAAAATAGGGGTTCCGGCTTAGATTCGGAGCATTTCTGGACGCAAAATTTTAATTTGCAGGATGCAAATGAAATTATTGATGGGACTGGGTTTATTGCTGTTATCTCCTGTTCTCCATGCCCAGGATGAAGACTCTCTGGATACCGAACGGCTTGCCAAAATGGTTCATCTTTCGGAGGTTATCATCCGGACCGATATGAATATCGCAACCTTTATTGAGCGGGTAAAAAAAGACACCACTTTTTATAAGGCATTCCGGAACCTTCGTGTGCTGGGTTTTACAGCCTGGAACGATGTACGTATCAAAGACAAAAAAGGAAATATTAAAGCTTCGCTGGTCAGCAAGACCCGGCAGATCCGCTCCCGGGGATGCCGCAGTATGGAGATCCTGAACGAAAAGGTCAGCGGTAATTTTTACGACGACAACAGGGGTTATAACTATTATACCGGTGAACTGTATGCCGGTCTTTTTTTTACCAACGGCTCGGTTTGTGGGGAGAGCAATATTGTAAAAGGGATAGATTTCCGTCCGAAATCCGGGAAGGGTATGGAAAAGCGCAAGGAACAATTGAAAATGCTTTTTTTCAACCCAGGTAAAAAAATTCCCGGTATTCCTTTTATAGGAGATAAGATCGACATTTTTGATCCGGTGCGGGCAAAGTACTACGACTTTACACTTGATTTCGGCGAACAGGATGGCCAATCCTGCTATGTTTTTTCCGTAAAAGTAAAACCGGGATTAAATGGCGGGGAACGGAACAGCATTGTTATTGACAGCATGATCACCTGGTTTAATACAACAACCATGGAAGTAATGGCCCGTAACTATGATATGACTTATGATGCCGGTGTCTATGATTTTGATGTGCACATGGAAGTACAGATGACGAAATTCGGCACCTACCTTGTACCAAAAATGCTCCGCTATATCGGCAACTGGGATGTGGTCTTTAAAAAAAGAGAAAGAGGATTCTTTACTGCGACACTGTTTGATTTTTCAGAGTAAAGAAATTTATTGTATCTGCAGAATACAATGGTTTAGGCAAGTCCGTGTGTTCATTGTCTACTGCCTTATTGGTTCTTTGAATCCTCCCTCTCTTTCAGGAGAGGGAGATAGAGGGTGAGGTCTTGTCCATTGCCTATTGCCTATTGACCGCTGTATATTTTCTCCACTTTTCGATTACCTGTTCTATATCGGTTGGCAGCTCTGTATCGAATAGCATATTCTCACCCGTAGCAGGATGAACAAAGCCCAGGGTTTTCGCATGCAATGCCTGGCGTTTGCAGACCTGGAAACAATTCTCTACAAACTGTTTGTATTTTGAATACACCGTACCTTTTACAATTTTATCGCCCCCGTAAAACTCATCATTGAACAAAGGGTGACCAATATATTTCATGTGTACCCGGATCTGGTGGGTACGACCGGTTTCCAGGATACATTGTACCAGCGTTACATAGCCAAAACGTTCCAGCACTTTATAATGCGTGATCGCTTCCTTGCCATGATCTCCTTCGGGATAGGCTTCGAATAATTTCCTGAACCGGAGGTTACGACCCACATGCGCAACGATAGTCCCGCTATCATTTTGCATATCACCCCAGACCAGTGCCAGGTATTTCCGGCTGATCGTATGATCAAAGAATTGTTTCGCGAGGTGCCGCATGGCTTTATCTGTTTTAGCAAGCACCAGCAGCCCGCTTGTATTCTTATCGATGCGATGCACTAACCCGAATCGCGGCAACACATCTTCCGAGATAGCCGGGTTTTGCTGCTGCAGGTAATAAGAAATACCGTTGAGTAAAGTGCCGGTGTAATTGCCGCTGCCCGGGTGTACCACCATGCCCGCCGGTTTATTGATGAGCATCAGGTCCGTGTCTTCATACACGATGTTCAGCTCCATTTTTTCCGGTACCACATCCGTTTGCTCGGGGCTCATATCCGAATAAACGATGATGGAATCCTGCGGCTTTACTTTATAATTGGGGCGGATCTCTTTCCCGTTCACCTGCACCATACCCAGGTTGATGGCCTGTTGCAGCTTATTACGGGTAGCCCCTTCAATCCGTTGCATCAGGAACTTATCGATACGGAGAGGATCCTGGCCTTTGTCTATAACGATACTGAAGCGTTCGTATAACTCATCGCTGTTATCCTGTATATCGGGACTGTCTTTTTCTATTTCTTCCTGCATAACAATGCAAAGGTAACGGTTGGAGTTTTGTTGGTAAATTTGCACCGATCATGCAGAACCAGACAATCATATTTGAAGATCTTGGCCTTTCAGATTATAAGACTGCCTGGGATTACCAGGAGAAGCTGTTGCAGGATAATGTGGGGAAGAAAGCCGAAGCGAGGAGCCGGGAAGCAGAAACAGGAACGGTCGTTGCCGCGGCAGATACAGCGCATTACCTGCTTTTTACTGAACATCCCCCGGTTTATACGCTGGGAAAAAGCGGGAACAGGGAAAACGTACTGATCGATGATGAAGGGCTAAAAGAAAAAGACATCCAGTTCTTCAATACCAACCGCGGTGGTGATATTACTTTTCATGGACCGGGACAAGTAGTGGGTTACCCGATCCTTGATCTTGAAAAATTCTATACCGATATCGGAAAATATCTCCGGAACCTCGAAGAAGTGATCATCCGGACGATGGCAGAGTATGGTATCGAAGGAGCCCGCTCAGCCGGCGAAACGGGTGTGTGGATAGAGCCGGGTGTACCAGGTAAAGAAAGAAAAATATGCGCTATCGGGGTTCGGTGCAGCCGCTGGATCACTATGCATGGGTTTGCTTTCAATGTCAATACCGATCTTTCTTACTTCAATCACATCATTCCCTGCGGGATCGTCGACAAGCAGGTTACTTCACTGGAAAAAGAATTGGGGCACCGGATGGATATCGCGGAAGTAAAATCAGCAATAAAAAGAAATTTTGAGCAGGTCTTTGAAGCTGAACTGGTTTAGAATTCTTTCTCGAGAAAGAATTTGTGTTTCTCCAGCAACTTCCCGTCTTCGTAGAGTTCAAACCGGAACCAGCCGGCATGATAAAAATTAGTTTTATCGATCTTGAAATCCTTTTCTTTTATCTCTTTCAATTCAAAAAGAAATACTTCCTCATCATCAAAGAATTTGATGGAATATTTTTTGGACTTTTCCTCGTCGGGGAGCGAAATGCGTACATAGCCATCCCGGTTGGTATATACATACAGTGAGGGCATGAAAGTGTTCGACTTTGGTTTGTTTCCATTGATCACCGGTGACTTTACCGAATCGATACCCGGTACCCCGGTTCGTACCGGGAAATCCGCCCGTCTTGTTGAATCGGTCAGGGGTCTTTTCGCATCGCTGAAAAGAAATACACCTTTTTCCAGCAGGATATACAGCCGGTAAAACATATGATCGTTGGTGGCTTTTGCATCTACATAACCATTCTGCGGCGTAGTGGGATCGGGAACGGTAAGGATCGTCTTATACCCCGAAAGACTGTCAAAGGAACGTTGTATACTTATTTGCCGGATATCCGAAAAATTATTGACCCAGCCGATGATGATCCTGTTATTACCGACATTCTTTACGGCAAATTTCGGCAGGGTATCCTGCGCATGCATTGCACTGCTGATGAGGGTGAACACTAAAAAGAGTAAGGCTAGTTTTTTCATATTGTCAGAACGGAATCGGATTGTCTGCCTGCCAACAGGCAGGGATTCGTTTATCAAGTATAAACAAAGATAGGGCAGGACTTCACAAAAACTAAAATATTAACGTTCCCTTTTTGAATGATGCATTGCCCTGCAAACCCCCGCTGTGTATAAGTAGTACGTGGCTCCCCGGTGGGAAGAAATTATTCCGGGCGAGATCATTCGCCGCAAAAAAAGCCTTTGCTGTATAGACGAAATCGGTCGGGATACCCGTCTCACTGAAAAATTCATTCATAAAATGAACCAGTTCGGAATTGTACTTCGCATATCCACCAAAATGATAATCGTGGATCACCTCTAAAGGAACCGACTCATTTCCACCCAGCCCGCGAATATTATTTTCGAGTCCTGTATGATTTTTTAACACACTGACGGAAACAATACTCATGTGTTTGGTTGCTGCACGCAGTAAACCGGCCGTCATGGTACCCGTTCCTGCTGCACAGCAAATATGCGTGTAGTTGTTTTTTGTAAAGTATCCAGCGATCGTTGCAGCACCTTCAGCTCCCAGGATGCCAAAGCCTCCTTCCGGGATGAGATAGTGATCAGTGCCGGCAATCTCAGCAGGGATCTTTTTGTCTCTGTAGTCCTCCCGGTTCAAAAAGAAAAGCCGCATGCCCATTTCTTTTGCTTGTTGCAAAGTAGGTGACAATTCCGTTGCTTCTTCACCGCGGATGATGCCAATGCTTTCCAACCCACTTAACCTGCAAGCCGCGGCAGTGGCAATGATATGATTGGACCAGGCGCCGCCATAAGTCAGTATCGTTTGCTTGTTTTCTTTCCGTGCAGCCTCGAGATAGTAACGGAGTTTGAACCATTTGTTCCCGGAAACAAACGGGTGAATTTTATCCAGCCGCAATACATCCATTGCCAGTTTCTTTTCGTTGAGAGGCGGAATAGACAAGGTATCTGTTGTGATCGAATATGGCCTGATCTCCTGCATATTAAAATTGCATAAGCTACTTGGCGAATTTACTTTAATTTCGTCCGCAGTTTTTAAAACTATACATGAAATGAGCCATGAAAAATATTCATTTAATATTACCAGGTAATAAATATTTTTCGTGGCGAATAACATGTGGCAAAAAGCACAAATAAAAATTATTGCATGAAACCTACTCTAGTGATATTAGCTGCCGGCATGGCTTCGCGTTATGGAAGCATGAAACAGGTAGAAGGCTTTGGCCCGGCGGGTGAAACGATCATGGATTATTCCATTTTTGATGCTATCCGTGCGGGTTTTGGCAAAGTGGTATTTATCATCCGCAAAGAGTTCGCCGATGATTTCAAAACGATCTTTGAACCCAAATTAAAGAACAGGGTCGAAACGGCTTATGTTTTCCAGGAGCTGGATTCATTTACCGGTGGATTTCAAAGACCGGCTGACAGGACCAAACCCTGGGGTACTGCACATGCGGTGCTTTGTGCAAAGGATGTGGTCACCGAACCTTTCGCCGTGATCAATGCAGACGATTTTTACGGGCATAACGCTTTTGAGAATGCCGCGGCGTTTTTGAATGTAGGTTGCTCTGCCAAAAATTATGCGATCGTGGGCTATGATCTTATACGGACCTTATCCGAACACGGCACCGTGAACCGCGGTGTCTGCGGGCTGGATCATGACGGAAACCTGGCCACGATCACCGAGCGCATCAATATTGCGAAGAAAGACGGGAAGATCATTTGCAATGATGGACTGGAGCCCGCCGAACTTTCTGTAAAAACAAGGGTGTCGATGAATTTCTGGTGTTTTCATCCCTCGTTCTTTGCCTATACACAGGATCTTTTTGCCGGTTTCTTAAAAGAACACGGTGGCGAGTTGAAATCGGAATTCTTTATTCCGATTGTAGTCGACCAGTTCATCAAGGAAGATGGCAAAATAGAAGTAATACCTACCAGCTCTTTATGGTTTGGGGTTACATATAAAGAAGACGCTCCGTTTGTACAGCATAGTCTGGGGAAGCTGATCAGTGATGGTGAGTACCCTACTGATCTATGGATTAAATGAGTCGTTGAATGCTCTCCCTCTAACGGAGGCACCAGAGGAATGAAGGTTGCGAGCGTAGCTCGGTAGAGTGGGAGGCCCAAAAAAAGCTGCCCCGTTCCGGACAGCTTTTAACTTTTATAGGGGATCTGTTTAATTCACTTTTACGATGAAGATATAATCTTCCACTTTGCGCACCTGCTCAGTCCTGTCCATACCTGTGATCTGAGATTTTGAATTCAGTTTTACTTTCTGATAGGCCGTATCTGACTTTTTCAATGCATCCAGTGCAGAATAAATGTATTTACCCTGTATAGCAAACGTAAACCCTGCTGTGTTTGTTTGACGACCGTTCAGGATACCAACCACTTCGCCATTCTTATTGAGGATCGGGCTTCCGCTGTTACCGTGATTGGCTGCGATCTCGATCTGGCAGCTCATCGTATCACCTTTAAAGCCCGTAAGGGAGCTAAGGTACCCTTGCCCGTATACGATATCGTTCTTAGGATAGCCTAATGTGAAAATCGATTCGGCGAGTTTGGCGGATGTTTTACTGATAGAATATGGAATAGATGTGTAGGGTTTGAAACCTTCATCATCTATTTTCAAAATAGCGATATCTCTCAATTTATCGCTGAAGACAACGCGGGCTACATAATCGCCTTTACTGTTTTGCACAGCAATGTTCTTCGCACCCGCTACCACGTGAGCATTGGTTACAAGGTAGCCTTTGGCATCGATGATAAAACCTGTTCCCCCCGTTGTGTAAATAATGGGAGTGCCGGGGGTATTGATCTTGCTCTTCACTTTGCTGATCT
>JANOHQ010000454.1:0-20389 GCA_031406595.1 Chitinophagaceae bacterium | reverse complement strand
GTCCTATTTCGAAATTTGGCCGTTCAAATGATAATAACTGAACCACCCTTCCTTTGTCAGGGCAGGCTGCGCCACTCCCGATAGCTATCGGGAAGGAACATAGGCAAGCACATAGGGGTCTCTATGTGAAATCTATGTACCCCTGCCTGCCGGCAGACAGGTATGCTCCTATTGTGTTTCAAAATAATTTCAAACCAGGACAGTACCGAAGTTTATGGTGTTTTACTGCTGCGGTTGAATTCGTAACTTTGGCCAATGTTTTCTTCACATCGGCCTTTCTTCCTGTTTATAGTACTATTTTCTTTCCTGCAATCCCCTGTGGACGGTCAATCGCCACGTAATCTTGTTTTTGAAGGTGCCGGTATCCGGGGCATTGCCTATTGTGGCGCTTTGCAAAAGATGGAAGAAAAAAATTGGTTGCGGAATGTAGAACGGGTGGGTGGTACTTCTGCCGGGGCTGTTACGGCACTGACCGTTGCATTGGGATATAGCGTTGCAGAGATCAGGCATTTGATCAGCAGTACAGCCTTTAAAAAACTAAATGACGGGAAGTTTATGTTCCTGGGTGGCATCAACAGGATGAATAAATATTTTGGCTGGTACCGGAATAAAAAAACAGATGAATGGCTGAGTAATATGATCCGGGCGAAGACCGGTAACCCCGACATTAGCTTTCGTCAAATGAAAGAAGCAGGTATTTTTAAAGAGTTATATGTTACCGGCACCTGTTTAAACAAACAACAGCTTATTATTTTTTCGCATGAAACTTACCCGGACATGAAGATCAGGGATGCGGTCAGGATCTCGATGAGCATACCCTTATACTTCGAAGCATCTTTTATCGACCCGCAGGGAAATGTATATTATCATCCAAGGGACAAAACAGGACTGGATATTGTTGTGGACGGAGGTATCACCGGCAATTTCCCGATCCGGATGTTTGACAGCACACGGTACATTGAAAGCAATGTCGATACCAATCAATTTATTGTTAATAAAGAGACCCTTGGTTTCCGCATTGACAGCGATGAGCAGATCATCAAAGATCTGAACGGAGAACCCGGACTCGCGCCGCTTCCTGTTAATTCGCTTAAAGAATATTTAAATGCATTTTACATTATCATTATTGAAAACCTGAATCGCCAGCCATTGGTAAAAGACGACTGGTCAAGGACTATATCCATCAGCAGCGGAAATATAAGACCCGGGATACGAAAGATGAAGAAAGAAGAGATAGACCTGCTGATCAGTAATGGCAGCAATGGCTTTGATCATTTTAATAAAAAATAATACAGCGCATGCTACAATCATCAACCATCAAATTCCTGAAAGATCTAAAGAAGAATAACAACAAGGCCTGGTTTGAGAAGAACCGGAAAGTCTATGAAACAGCCAAAGCGGATTTCACCATTTTTATCCAGGCCGTGATCGGCCAGCATGGTAAAAAAGATCCGACGATAAAAAACCTGGTAGCAAAAGATTGTATGTTCCGCATCAACCGGGATGTTCGTTTCTCCAAAGACAAATCGCCCTACAAAGACAACATGGGTGCTTACTTGAGTCGCGGGGGAAAAAAATCAGTTTTTGCCGGCTACTATTTTCATTGTCAGCCCGGGAGTTGTTTTATGGGTGGTGGCTTATGGATGCCCATGCCGCCGGAATTAAATAGAGTAAGGCAGGAGATCGATTACAATTTTGCGGCTTTCAAAAAGATCGTCGGGGCGGCAAAGTTCAAATCAGTCTATGGTGATCTTTCAAGGGATGCTGAATATACGCTAAGCCGTTTACCAAAAGGATATGAGCCAGGCAATCCCGCGGTTGAATACCTGAAATTAAAAAGCTTTGTAGCGCTGTCCCCTTTAAAAGACATGGATCTAAGCTCAAAGGACCTTCTAAAGAAAACATTGACAGCCTTTGGCGCTTTGCAGCCCCTGCTCGACTTTATAAACGAAGCCGTGCAAGCAGATTAGAACAAGTGCTGGTGGTTCATTATCACTATTTTACCCTAAGGTGATTCCGTCTTCACAATTTTATAACGACCCGCTTCGTTTAAAGGTTTGACCTTACGGCGAATGAACAGTATTTTGTTCCCGGATAAATCAACCTTATGAAAAAAACTATACCCGTATTGGCTGTACTCATTGTCCTTGCATCCTGTAGCCGTCATCACACTTCTTCTGCTGTGTACCAGAAAACAGCCAGCCATCGCATAGTTGCGGTGTTGCCCGCGGAGATGATCTATACCGGCACGCCACCCAAAAACGCTAAACAGGAAGACCTTGATAAACTGGAGGAACAGGAAAGCAAGATCTTCCAACAATACCTGCATGATAATCTCCTGCAAAATGGTAACACACCGAGGTATACACTTACCGTTAGCGTGCAGAACTATACGAATACACTTCAATTACTTTCCGCCAACAATATCTCCTTCAGGGATTCCTGGTACAAGACTGATACGGAATTATGCAGCATTTTAAAAGTGGACGCTGTGATCCGGATGAAGATCCAAAAAAGGCGGTATATGAGTGATGCTGCTTCCATGGGTGTCGACTATGGCCGGCAGATCGTTGGGGCGGTGCTGAAAAGAAATGTGTATGCCCCGTCCAAGACCAATGACATTATGGCTTCCTGCAGTATTGTGAGCAAGGGTGAAACGGTCTGGAATGATAACTACAAACGAGCCACCGACTGGGATACTCCGGCCGACCATGTGGTGATCAATATCACGGAGAATTTTGCGAACCATATTCCTTACCGGCAAAGACAGTGATCACCCGGGAACAATTCAGATCAGTTTATGAGCCACCAGGTATTCAGCAATCTGCACCGCATTGGTAGCAGCTCCTTTTCGCAAGTTATCCGACACGATCCACATATTTAATGTGTTTGGCTGGCTTTCATCTCTTCTCAGGCGTCCCACGAATACTTCATCTTTTTCATGCGCATCTTTTGGCATGGGGTACTGCTGTGTAAGCGGATCATCCACCACGATCACACCAGGGGCTGATTGTAGCAGGGTTCTCAATTCAACGAGATCATAATCTTTTTCAAATTCCACGTTCACCGACTCACTATGCCCGCCTATTACCGGGATACGGACCGTCGTGGCTGTTACACGTATAGAATCATCCCGCATGATCTTACAGGTCTCTTTGACCATTTTCATTTCTTCCTTCGTGTATCCATTATCCAGGAATACATCGATCTGCGGGATCACATTCAGGTCGATCCGGTATTTGTAAGCCATTTCACCTGCAATACCTTTTCGTTCGTTCTCCAGCTGGGTTACCGCTTTCACTCCTGTTCCTGTTACACTTTGGTAAGTGCTGACCACAATTCTTTTGATGCCATACTTTTTATGAAGCGGATTCAACGCCACTACCATCTGGATGGTGGAGCAATTGGGATTGGCAATAATCTTATCGGCAGCACTCAGTATATCCGCATTGATCTCGGGTACTACCAATGGTTTGGAAGGATCCATTCTCCAGGCAGAAGAATTATCAATGACCGTGATACCCGCTTCCGCGAATTTTGGTGCCCATTCCAATGAAGTACTTCCTCCTGCTGAAAAAATAGCTATGGCCGGTTTGGCCCTGATCGCATCCGTCATGCTCACTACCCTGTACGGCTTTCCCTTAAATTCAATTTGCTTTCCAACGGACCTTTCAGAAGCCACGGGAATTAATTCGCTGACCGGGAAATTCCGTTCTGTCAATACCTGTAACATTTTGGTTCCTACAAGACCTGTAGCGCCGACAACTGCAACTTTCATTTGGGTTTTTGTTTTACTGGTTTTACTCGTCTGACGGCTGAAGCCGTCAGACGAAAAAACCTCCCGGTTGGGGAGGTTTGCTAAACTTTTATGTTGGTACATACATAGTGCTGCAAACCTCCTTAAGGATGTTTCTTGTTGCGTTTTGTATGTTTCATTGTTATCACTCGGGCAAAAATAGGCGGACGGCGGTTTCAGCCCAAATATTCAGGAAGAATTTTTATCAATTCCTGTTTATTAGCAACGTTTGGGTTAACTTGGTAGGGATGAAATTCTTCCGGCCATTCCTGCTCATACTGCTGCTGGCACCCACTCTGCTGGTGGCGCAAAACCGGTACGACGTGGTGATCGATGAACTGATGGCCGACCAGACACCGCAAGTCGGTTTGCCCAATAATGAATGGCTGGAATTAAAGAATACCACTGCGGTACCCATCAATTTACTGAACTGGAGGATCGGTGATGCCACCGGGCAAAGTGGACCACTGCCCAATTTCACTTTACAACCTGATAGTTTTGTGATCATCTGCACGGGTAGCGCTGTAGCAGCCATGTCTGCCTTTGGAACAACGATCTCCGTGACGAGTTTTCCATCACTCGATAATGATGGCGACCAGTTATTTTTACGGGCAGCTAATGGAAGAACGATCCATGCGGTCAGTTATACCTCCGGCTGGTACCAGAATGAAGTGAAGAAAGACGGGGGCTGGACCCTGGAAATGATCGATACCAAAAGCCCCTGTGCCGGGAGCAGCAACTGGAAAGCCAGTACCAGCACAACCGGGGGTACTCCGGGAAAAAAGAATTCAATAGATGCCATCAACAATGATACAGACGCACCGCAATTAAAAAGAGCTTATACAACAGATAATGTAACGATCATCCTGGTGTATGATGAACCGGTTGACAGTTTGTCCGGAGCCACCCTGGCCAATTATTCTATCGATGGAGGCCTGACACTGCTGAGCGCTACGGCTATTGCCCCTTTATTCAATACAGTTCAGTTAAAAACAACCACAGCACTTCTGGTCAATACTGTTTATACCATCACCGCTACCAATGTCAAAGACTGCAAGAACAATACAATCGGTGCGTTGAATAAAGCAAGAGTAGGTTTACCGGTGGATGCGGCAACGGGTGAATGGGTGATCAACGAAATATTATTCAACCCCCGTTCCAATGCTTTTGATTTTGTGGAATTCTATAATAATAGCAATAAGATATTCGACGCTTCTAAACTCTATATCGCCAACCGCAACAGCAGCGGGGTGATCAGTTCGATCAAAGTGTTAAGTGCTACCCCGTTTTATATTTTCCCGGGTGACTATATTGTAGAAACAGAAGATGCGGAAAACCTGGCGGTTCAATACCTGGTTAAAAACCCCGGCAATGTATTGGTGGTTTCGTCACCTCCATCATTTTCTGACGATGAGGGTACAGTGGTCGCGTTGAATTTCCAGGGCAATGTAGTGGATGAAGTAAAATACAAAGATGACTGGCATTTTAAACTGATCGATGATGACGAGGGCGTATCCCTCGAAAGAATAGACCCGGCGGGCGTTTCGCAGGATGCAGCCAACTGGCATAGCGCCGCTTCCACCGCTGGTTACGGAACACCTACTTACAAAAACTCCCAATACAAATTACTCAATACGATCAGTGCAACGGTAGAAGCTGTACCAAAAGTCTTTTCACCTGACAACGATGGAAGAGATGATATCGCCACGCTTCAATACGAAGTAACCGAACCTGGCTATGTTGCCAATATTACCATTTTTGATGCAGCCGGCAGACCTGTACGAAATTTGGTGAAAAATGGCACCCTGGGTTTAAAAGGTTACTGGAACTGGGACGGGTTGGATGATAAAGGGAATAAACTTCCGGTCGGCACTTATATTATCTTCACGGAAATATTCAACCTGCAGGGTAAAAAGGAGAAATTCAAAACGCCTGTTGTTCTTGCCCGAAAATTATAATCATATATGGATCAAAATAACCAGCAACTGATCAAAGCATCGGTTGTAACCGTCATCGTTGCAGGCGCCCTGGGTACTTTAGCTGTATTGGCCGGAGGTATCGGTGTTGTCTCCGCAAAAATATTCGCCCTGAGTCTTTCCATCATCATTTTTGGCATTACGGCTACGATCTGCATGGTAGTTACCCGCAAGGCGGAATATAAAACACTGGGGACTGCCGGTATGGCCATTTCGGGCCTGGGGTTTTTATTAACGCTTATTATTGTAATTGGCGAGACGGCTGACCAGGGCTTATTAAAGCTGGCACTGTGTTTCCTGATACTGTCCATTGCATTGGCACATATTTGTCTCCTGCATCATTTTACCCTGCAAAACAAATATGCATTGTATGCCCGGATCACGGCTACGGTAGCGATCTCCATCTTTTCTCTTTGCCTGATCCTCCGTGTGTTTGAACCCCTCCAGGGTTTGTATATGCTGGCTTATAATCAATCCACATTGAAACTCCTGGTCGCAGCGCTCATTGTTGACCTTGCCGCTACTTTACTGGTGCCTCTTTGCAACCGGTTGAAGGCAGAAGTGCCGGAATTAATATTAACCGAAGAACCGCCGGCAACAGAAGAGCGGCAACCACCTGCATCGGCTGACAGTATTTAATCGTAACTGCTTACCCGCATTTTCGTACCGTCATTGATAAAGACCGCTCCTTTTTCTTTGATCGTGGCGGATTGTTCTATTTCGTTGCTGAGCAGCTTATCCATATATGTTTTGATCGTTGCCGGGGTGGCTGTTACAGTGGCACCACTAATAATAGCATCCGTAGCATAGGAGGCCAATAGGTTCTCAAAATTATTTTTAAAGAGATCCGCCGTGGCAAACATATCGCAACCCAATACTTTATCACCGCTCACCACCACTACGCCGATCACGTTTTGTTCGGTAGAGAATTTTTCTTTAAAAAAATCGGTATAGGCTTTTAGTTTTTTGGTGAAATCCTCTGACTTATTGATCGCGGTATAGGTACTGGTGCTGCTGTTGGTACCGTTGGCCGCATTTATCTTGCTTACATGTCCCCAAACTTGTCCCTGGTCCTGCTTTTGGTCAACCACTTTTCGCAGACTCATGCTTCCTACATTAAAATAACCGCTGAACTGGTTGGTGCCGGTACTGGCATTCTCCCAGCGGCCTGCTTCCACACAGAACACAGACAGATCGATCTTGCCACTATGCGGTAAGAGTACAAGGTCCTTTCCCACGATACGGTTTTGTTTACCACCGGTGATCACTTCCCCTGCAATGATCATAACAGTATCAGCCGAAATATTCTCAATGGTCAGTGTATTGACCGTTGCACCACCCAATTGCTCGGTGATGATCACTTTCCCTTTTGCCAGCGCCTCCCGTAGATTCATGTACTGTCCAACCTGGCGGAACGTATCCGTAAAACTTTGTTTGGCTTTGATCGGGTACAGGCGGAGATTTTGATGAGTATAATTCTTCTGTTCTTTTTCAGAAGGGGCGAAGTTAACTTCAAGATTTTTATATGTGTATTGTGCTGCAGCGCTGAGGCAAATACAGGCACAGCAAAAAAGGAGAAGTTTTTTCATACTGTTGATTTTTAGCGTGAGGGTTAAACCAACAGGATGTCAGTGGCCGGAAAATTTCACAAGCCGGGGGGAAAATCTATTGTTAAAAGTTGTTAAACCAATTCTATCTCAAAGCTTACCAGCTCTTTAAACTGCCCGATCCTCCGGGTGATATCTTCTTTGGTGATCTCTTTTAACCGGGTGGGACCAAATTTTTCTACGCAGAAACTGGCCATGGCCGAACCAACGATGATGGCTCTTTTCATATTCCCGAAAGAGATATCGCCTGTTTTCGCCAGGTGTCCCACAAACCCACCGGCAAATGTATCTCCGGCACCTGTGGGATCAAATACTTCTTCGAGTGGAAGTGCCGGTGCAAAGAATACATTTTCCTCATGAAAAAGAAGTGCGCCATGTTCTCCTTTTTTTATGATCAGGTATTTAGGTCCCATGGCCATGATCGTTTTGGCGGCTTTTACCAATGAAAACTGCCCGCTGAGTTGTCTCGCTTCTGCATCATTCACCAGTAAAACATCCACATGTTTCAATACTTCCTCCAGGTCAGGCATGGCTATCTCCATCCAGAAATTCATCGTATCCATCACGATCAGTTTCGGTCTTGTCTTCAGTTGTTTGATGACACTTAACTGTGTGGCAGGTGCCAGGTTACCGAGCATTAAGAATTCAGCACCCTGGTAGCTATCGGGGATTTTAGGGTTAAAATCAGCGAGTACATTCAGGTCGGTAACGAGGGTATCCCGGGTGTTCATGTCCTCATGATAACGGCCGCTCCAGAAAAATGATTTTTTATCGGGAACGATCTCCACTCCTTCCAACTGCACCCCTCTTTTCTTCAGCTCTTCCATTTCCTCTTTGGGAAAATCATAGCCGACAATGGATACCTGCTGGATCGGTTTTATAAAATTACTGGCAGCATAGGCCACATAAACAGCAGATCCGCCTACGATCTGGTCTGTTTTACCAAAAGGAGTTTCAATTGCATCGAAAGCCATGGTGCCGACGGTGATTAAAGACATAGATGAAAAGTTATCAATTAATAAATCATTCAAAAAGTTAAATGGTCATACGGGTCAAATGGGTCATAAAAGTCATACTGGTCATATAAGTCACATGGGCCGCCCGGCCCCCTCGAAAACTCCGCCTGCAATTTATCGTTTAATGCTTTGAGCGACTCCTTTGACCTCTATAACCTATATGACTCATTTGACCTTAAAGTGCGCAAACGTACATGAATTTTGGGTACGGGAAAAGAGCAATCCTTCCTTTTTCGATAACTTTGAAACTTAACCTTCCATGACCATGAACAAACGATTTTTGTTAGCTGCTGTTTCCCTTTTGATCGTTTGTTCCTCCCAGGCACAATTCGACAGCAGTTTTATCAAAAAAAATATCCGTCATTGTGCCGATAGCCTGACCCTTGCTTTCAAGACCCGGAATTGGGATGTTTTCACCCGGTACAGTTATCCTGCCATTGTAGGGGCGCTCGGCGGGAAAAAAGCGTTCAGTGATTATATCGCTGGTGTCTTTAGCCAGGCACCGGATTCTGCCTGGAAAAAATACGAAGCCGGGAAGATACTCCAGGTCGTAAAAAAAGGAGGTGACTTCCAGGCGATCATCGAACTGAATTCAGTGATCGAATGGCAGGGAACCCGCATTACCACTACATCTCACCTGGTGGGTGAATCCTGGGACGGGGGACTATTCTGGACTTTTTTTGATTCACAGGGAGACCGGGTGGCGGCCAAACAGATCGACCCTAACCTGGCTGATGAGCTGATCGTACCAAAACGGGAAGAAAAAAGAGAACTGCTCGCCCCACCGAAAGGCAGACACTGATTGTCCAGCCCTACGACATGGTTTATTATCTTTGGGCATGACCAAAGCACAGCGTAAAAAAGCTTCCAAAAAAGACTTTATTATTCAGCGGGCATCCGCCATGTTCCGGGAGAAAGGCTTCCCGGCGACCTCTATGCGTGACCTTGCTGAAGCGGTCGGTATCGAAGCGGCCAGTCTCTATAATCATATCCAGTCCAAATCGGAAATTTTACAGGAGATCGTTTTCCGGATCGCCAATGAATGCAATGTTCATTTGGAAAACCTCGACGAGAGTCCGGGCAACAGTACCCGGAAGATCGAGTTCCTGATCCGTTTTCATGTGCAGATGATGCTGAACCGTTTTGATGATTATACGGTGATGATCAATGAATGGAACCATCTTACGGAGCCCTATCTCACCAATTTCACCACGCAGCGGCGGAATTATGTACAAAAAATGGAAGCGATCATTGAAGAAGGTGTCCGCAGCAAAGAAATGAAACCCGTTTTACCCTACGTGGCCATGCTTACGATCCTGTCATCGGTTCGGGGCCTGGAGTTCTGGCACCGCAGCGGGAAAAGGATCACCCCGCAGGAGCTGGAAGATAATATGGTGAGTCACCTGATCAGCGGATTAAAAAAGAACTGAGCACATGTCTATTCATTTTCACCGGCTACGTATAAAAGAGATAACGAAGGAAACCAGCGATTGCGTAGCTGTTAGTTTTGAGATACCAGAAGATCTGCGTAAGGATTTTACCTTTCAACAGGGACAGAGCCTGACAATGCGGACAACGATCGGGGGCGAAGAAGTGCGAAGGACCTACTCAATCTGCAGTTCACCATTGGACAATGAATGGAAAGTGGCTATCAAAATGGTGGAAGGCGGTTTGTTTTCTTCCTTTGCCAATAAAGACCTGAAAAGAGGTGACGAGCTGGAAGTGATGGAGCCAGTGGGCAAATTCTACGCAGAACTGGATGCTGCAAATCAAAAGAATTACCTGGCCATTGCTGCAGGAAGCGGAATCACGCCTGTTCTTTCTATTATTAAAACAACATTACGAACAGAACCCGATAGCAGCTTGACCCTGATCTATGGTAACAAAAGCCGCAGCTCGATCATGTTCTTTGAAGAGTTGGAAGGGTTAAAGAATAAATACCTGCAACGACTCACCCTGATCCATATACTGAGCCGTGAACGAACAGATGCGACTGTCAATTTTGGAAGGATAAACAAAGAGAAGTTGAATGAATTATCAAAGCTTGTTGATTACAATTCCTTTGATGAAACATTTATCTGCGGACCGGAAGAAATGACCTTTACTGCAAAAGAATACCTCGAATCAAAAGGAATTGACAAAAAGAAAATTCATTTTGAGCTTTTTACCACACCGGGGCAGAAGAAGTCGTCAGTCGTCAGTCGTGAGTCAGGAGCCGGTGATACAGGTCCCAAAAGCAAGATCACGATTAAGCTGGATGGACGCTCTTTTGATTTTGACCTGTCGCTCACCAGCGATACCTCTATACTGGATGCTGCATTACAACAGGGAGCCGATCTTCCCTTTGCCTGCAAAGGTGGCGTGTGCTGTACCTGCAAAGCCAAATTACTGGAAGGCCAGGTGGTTATGGATGTGCATTGGGGCCTGGAGGAAGAAGAAGTAGAACAGGGATATATTCTCACCTGCCAGAGTCATCCCCGGACAGAAAAAGTGGTGGTGGATTTTGATATTAAGTAAGCCGCTGCTTTTCAAAGGCCGTAAGAATGGTACCTTTTTTCCACATACATTTATAGTCATTTAATCAATCCAGATATTGAAGATTTATTGATACAATGCCTCATCGGAAAAAGAAACATTGAGTCACAAAATTTTCAATATCTCAATCGAAAATCGTAAATCATGAAAAGGTCTTTCCTTTTTCTCCTGTTGCTACTCCCTATGGTCCTGTCTGCCCAAACAGAAACTTCCATCCGGGCACATTACACGGAAGTAAACAAACAGATCGCCGAGTCCATCGAAAACGGGTTTGAAGGTCCTTTGTACAATAATCAATGGACTACTAATAAGAACGGAAGGTCCTGGCCGGCGGTGGGCAACTATTCCGAAACCACCGATTTCTGGTATGACGATCCGCCCGATCATCTCCCTGCTGCCGAACGCAATCCTAAAAATGTACTGGTAAAAGTGAATATTACCCGCAAAGCCTCTCACCTGGGCACCAATGAAGAATATCTTTTTAAAGACGGCAAATTGCTTTTTTATTTTTTACAGGAAGGGGAAGAAGGAAATGAATGGGAGACCAGGGTCTGGTTCAACAGCAAAGGCATTGCTTTCAAAAACAGTGTGAAAGCCAATGGCAAAGAGCTGACAACAAAAGACTTTTTAACCGAAGACTATAAAGATTTCAAGCCTAAACCTGCTTCTATCCTGATCGATGCCAAAAAATACCAGGATCTCTTTGTAAAAAGCATGCTGTAAGCGGGGGGTGTCTGACGTCTCGCAGAGCGTCTGGCACATCAAGCGCACGGGCTAGCTGTATCCCTACTCACCAGCTTAACAAATCTCCGTTTCAAACAGGCGTTAGTTTACGTAAATTTGTACCATAAACAGGAAAGCTATGTCCCTTCAGAATTTTGTCCATAAGGACTCCTTCGGAGAAAAGATATTCCAGGATAAAATAGATGCAGAAACCAAGATCGAGCCAAAGGACTGGATGCCGGATGCATACCGCAAGACCAATACACGGCAGATCAGCCAGCATGCGCATAGCGAGATCGTGGGTATGTTACCCGAAGGCAACTGGATATCCAGGGCCCCTTCTTTGAAAAGAAAAGCCATCCTGCTGGCCAAGGTACAGGACGAAGCCGGGCATGGCCTGTATTTATATTCTGCCGCAGAAACCCTGGGGATGAGCCGGGAAGAAATGATCAATGATCTGCACAGTGGTAAAGCAAAATATTCTTCCATCTTTAATTATCCCACCCTTACCTGGGCCGATATGGGAGCGATCGGTTGGCTGGTGGACGGGGCAGCGATCCTGAACCAGGTGATGCTGTGCCGGACATCTTATGGTCCTTATGCAAGAGCCATGGTAAAAATTTGTAAAGAAGAAAGCTTTCACCAGCGGCAAGGCTTTGAGTCATTGCTGGTATTGAGCAATGGTACCGACGAACAAAAAGCCATGTGCCAGGATGCGATCAACCGTTGGTGGTGGCCTTCGCTGATGATGTTTGGCCCGAAGGACAGTGAAAGCACCAATAGCGACCAGAGCATGAAATGGAAAATAAAAAGAAAGACCAATGATGAGTTGCGCCAGCAGTTTGTAGACATGGCTGTACAGCAGGTAAAAGTGCTGGGCATGGTATTACCCGATCCCGATCTGAAATGGAACGGGGAAAAGAAACATTATGATTTTGGCGAGATCGATTGGAATGAATTCTGGAACGTGGTAAAAGGGAACGGCCCCTGCAACAAGCAACGATTAGAAGCAAGACGCAAAGCACACGAAGATGGGCAATGGGTAAGAGAGGCGGCGATGGCATATGCTGAAAAAAGAAAATCGAAACAGAAGGCAGCTTAATTATAATTAAGAAATATAATGAAAAATTTTATCCGGAAATTATACTACGGTGATATTCCTGAAGAGAAAGGTGGTGGCGGTTCCTACAAAACTGTAAACGATACAACCAATTGGCCACTGTGGGAAGTATTCATTCGCAGTAAACAAGGGCTTGATCACAAGCACGCCGGGAGCCTGCATGCCGCCGATGCACAGATGGCGATTGAGAATGCAAGGGATGTCTACACAAGACGTATGGAAGGGGTAAGCATCTGGGTGGTAGAAAGTAAGTATATCACTGCTTCCAACCCCGAAGAAGCAGGCGAACTATATGAACCGGCGATGGATAAAGTATACCGCCACCCTACTTTTTATGAATTACCTGACGAAGTGAACCACATGTAATTTAAGATTGTAAATTTTTGATTTAAGATTTTATGTCTCTATTGATCGACTATACTTTACATCTTGCCGATACCACACTTATTCTTTCTCAACGCAATGCCGAATGGTGCGGTCATGGCCCGATACTGGAACAGGATATTGCCATCACGAATATCTCACTTGACCTGTTGGGGCAATCAAGGAATTTCTATCAATATGCCGCTTCTTTAATGGGCGGTAATGCAACAGAAGACTCACTGGCTTACCTGCGGAAAGAAAGAGAGTTTAAAAATCTCTTGCTGACCGAACAACCCAATGGTGATTGGGGCCAAACTATTTTACGGCAATACCTGTATAGTCAGTTTCAATATTTATTATACACACAATTGCAGGATCATAAAGACGAACAGGTAGCTGCCATTGCCACGAAGGCCTTAAAGGAAACGACTTATCATGTACGTTGGAGCGGCGAATGGGTGATCCGGCTGGGTAATGGCACTGCGGAAAGTCACCAGCGGATGCGGAAAGCGACCGATGAATTGTGGCGTTATACCGGTGAATTATTTGTACCCGCGGCATACGAAACAGCTGCCGGCGTTGATGTTAGTTCATTAAAAGATACCTGGTCAAAAAAAGTCAACGGGATCTTTGAAGAAGCCACATTACCTGTGCCGTCAAATGTTTACCAGCAAACCGGGGGCAAAGAAGGAAAACATACAGAGCATCTCGGTTATATATTGACTGAGTTACAATATATGCAAAGAGCTTATCCCGGCGCTACATGGTAAACACCGGCACCATATCGTCCCGTGCCGTTTGGGAAATCCTGGAGACGGTAACCGACCCGGAAGTTCCTGTGCTTACGATCACCGATCTCGGAATTGTACGGGATGTAAAGATCGATGGCGATGCAATCGAAGTGATCATCACTCCCACCTATACTGGCTGCCCCGCTATGGATATGATCGCTATGAATATAAAAATGGCGTTGATTGAAAAAGGGTATTCTTCGGTAAAGATCACTTCGGTATTATCTCCTGCCTGGACCACCGACTGGATGAGTGAAGCGGGTAAAGAAAAATTAAAGGCTTACGGGATCGCTCCGCCCAATCCCAAACAGCAGTCATGCCGCACCGAACTGTTCGCCGCGGATGAAGCTGTACAATGCCCGCATTGTGACTCCTCTCATACACACCGTATCAGCGAATTCGGAAGTACGGCCTGCAAATCATTATACCAATGCGATGATTGCAAAGAGCCGTTCGATTATTTCAAATGTCACTAACCACCCTGTTACTTCTTCATTTCCCTGTTCCCTGCCGTCCGGCAAGGCGGGCTTGTTCGTCTGTTCATCTGTTCTTAACTTTCAGCGGTGAGATGCCTGAAACCTACCATACTGCTGCTTACCCTCTTTCTGCGGGCAGGTTTTATTTTTTCGCAAACCATTTCCAATTTTTTGCATTTCGAAGAATTCTCTGTGTCTGATGGCCTGGCCGGCAATGATATTCAAACACTCTTCCAGGACAGCCGCGGTTTCTTGTGGATCGGTACTGCCGAGGGGTTGAGTCGGTATGATGGAAGGGTGTTTAAAAAATATACCCGTATCGGCAAGGATGGGCTCACTGATCACAGTATTAATTGCATAAAAGAAGATGCGGATGGCTATATATGGATCGGTACAGAAAACGGATTGAATAAACTGGATCCTTTTTCCGAATCCATCACCCGTTATTATGAAGGCACCGGGCCTGGAACGATCCCGTATAAATGGTGCAATGCTTTATATCTAGATAAAGAAAAGACCTTGTGGCTATCCTCGGGAAAAGGTATTGCTTCATTTGATAAACACTCCAACCGCTTTACCAATTATCCCATCAGGGTATTTGGTCCGGATAGTCGTATCAACAAAGCGATCCTTTGTATGCTGGAAGACCGCAAAGGCAGGTTCTGGCTGGCCACTTCCTATGGTGTAAAATTATTTGACAGAAAGGGTGGCCGCACTCTCCGTTCTTTTCATACAATTGAAGACGGTGATGAAGGACTGAATAAGAATGTTATCTACTCTCTTTTCGAAGACAGCGCAGGTCTTATATGGGCTGGAACATTTGCGGATGGCTTATTCTGGTACAATGAAACGACCGGTGAATTCGAAAAAACAATATTAACCGGTGTAGCACAGGGCGACTATGTCATCCAGGATATTAGTGAGTTGAAGATCCACAACCAACGATATCTTTTATTGGCAACAGGAGCAGGTGTGCTTTGTCTTCGTTATATAAAAGAAGAGACAGGCAAGACAAACAGCCCGGCGATCTTTGACCAGGTTGAATACCTTGGAGGGAAATTAGCGGTCACTGATTTTCTTACCGATTCGCAACAAACGCTCTGGTGGGCAGGGAACAAAGGGCTTTTTAAAATGAATGCAGACCGTCTTGATTATGAGTGGCTGCCTGTCAACAATAAGAGAGCAAATGGCCCTTTTGTCTTTCATATCATCCCCGACAGCAGGGAACCTGAACGGTTTTTTTATCTCACAACAAATGATGGATGGTGGAAATATGACAGGCGGGCATCCACTATTGTGCCGCATGCCCTGCCTGCTGGTCACGAGTTGGAATTAACATCGATCAATGATTGGTACCCTGATAAAAATGGGTATTGGTTTACTTCGGTTCGTGGGTTTGGCTACTATGACATTTACCGTAACCAGTTGATCGATCTCAGCACTGTTCCCCAAAAAATGACCGGGCAACGCTCCACCGGTTTTATTGAAAAAGATCTATACGGAAAGTTCTGGGTCACCCTTCGGCGAAGCGGGATAATGATCTATGATCCTATCAGCAAAACAACGGAACAGCTTTTCGGCGATAGCACTCAACCAAAAAATACCTACGGCCACACGATCACCGATCTGCAAATGGGGCCGGATGGCAAGATATATTTTTGTGCGCCGCACAATTTGTATCGGGTAGATCCAAGCGATCGTTCCTTTCAAACTTTCGGTGTTCCTGAATTCCCCGAGCCCATCGATGATAAAAAAATCTGCCCCCAGCATATTCTTTTTACCCGCGACAAGCGCATCCTGGTGATCAGCAATTTCCGCGTCTATGAATTAAAGAATGAGCAACTACAGGTTGTATACCCGCTCAACGGGTTATCGGATTTTGTCATGGAAAAGATCGTAGCTGGAACGGGTGATATCATTTGGATCACCACCGCTCAATCGGTATTGAAGACAAACAGTTCATTTTCACACTGGGCGGATAAAGGTGAATTACTGGGGATCAGTAAAGGTTTCCCTCCCTTCGAGATCTATACCGGTTTGCCAGCACCTGTGATCTTCACCGGCGATGGCGGCATCGGTCTATTGCAGGAACCGGCTTCACCCGCTGCAACTACGATACGCCCTGTTATCATCAGCCGGGTTAAACATGGTGAGCAGGAAATATTCTTAGCTTCTGAAAAAAAGACAACGCTTAAGACCTCTTATAAGAATGCCATTGAGATCGATATTTCACCCGTAAGTTACCTGGCGGAAAAAGAAAATAAAGTGATGTATCGCCTGGAGGGCTGGGATGATAACTGGAAATTACTGACCGGGACCTCCCCTATTCGCTACGAACAATTACCACCCGGGCATTATCATTTCAAAGCAAAGGCCGTCCATTCCGATGGAAAAGAAAGTAAAGAGTCTTCTTTTTCTTTTACTATCACCCCGCCATTTTACCGAACCTGGTGGTTCCTCAGTGGGGTGGTTCTATTTATCGGCCTGGCCATCTTCGCTTTTTATCGTTACCGTTTACAAGCGGCATTGAAAATGGAACGGCTCCGCACGAATATTGCCACCGATCTGCATGATGATATCGGCGCCACGCTTAGTTCTATCTCGATGTATAGCGAAGCAGTCAAGAACCAGGTAAAAGACCAATTGCCGCACCTGGAACCAGTGCTCGATAAAATGGGCGAGAACAGCCGGGACATGGTGAATAGCATGAGCGATATCGTGTGGGCCATCAATCCTAATAATGACGATGGGAAAAAACTGGCACAGCGTATAGAAAGCCATGCCCGGGATATGTGTGCCATCAAGAACGTAGTCCTGCATTTTACCGGCGACGACGATATGAGCGATATCAAACTACCATTGGAATTCCGAAAGAATATCTACCTTATCTTCAAAGAAGCGCTGAATAATGCATTGAAATATTCACAGGCCAGCGAGATCAATATCAGTATTAGCCGCGATAGGCACAGGATGCATTTGCAGATCGATGATAATGGGATCGGGTTTAACACCAATAACCATACAGGAGGCAACGGGTTAAAGAACATGGAACAGCGGGCCAGGGAGATCCGTTCCACCTTGCAATTGGTTTCAGAACCGGGTAAAGGAACGAAACTGGAGTTGTTTTGCCCGGTATGATCACCGTATCGCCATAATTGGGTATACGCAATCATTTCATAATACAGGAGCTTTGAAAAAAGAAGTAAAAAAAATGAGGATAGCGGTGTTCGAGGATAACAAAAAATTCCGGGAGAGCCTTGAATTTATCATTGTCACGACTGCTGATATGGAACTCTGTGGTTCGTTTGAAGACACTACCCGTTTACAACAACGTATCACCGCGCTTCAGCCGGATGTGGTGCTGATGGATATCAATATTCCCGGCAAGAACGGCATCGAAGCAGTAAAAGAGATCCACGATCATTTCCCGCAGGTAAAGGTTTGTATGCAAACGGTGTTTGAAGAAGAGGATAAGGTCTTTGCGTCGCTTTGTGCCGGTGCTTCGGGTTATATTTTAAAAAACACGCCACCCGATAAAGTATTACAGGCTATCCGGGAAGTAGCGGAGGGTGGTGCTTTCTTCACCCCCAGTATCGCCAAAAAAATATTGTTCAATTTTCAGCAGCAACCGGAAAAAGCGGAATACATCCGCCTCACGGAAAAAGAAAAAGAAGTGCTGAAACTACTGGTGGATGGACTCAGCTACAAGATGATCGCCGACAAGGTCAATGTCAGTTTTCATACTATACATTCCCATATCAAGAACATCTACGAGAAGCTGCACGTGAACAGCAAGGGCGAAGCGGTGGCAAAAGCTATCAAGAATAAGCTGATCTGAACGGCTAGCCCGTTTTGGGGATAGGGGGCTGTCGCTTTTTTGTTCATATTTGGTGACAAATGTGCCGCCATGAAAAAGAGTTTATTCATTGGTCTCCTGTTTTCTCAATTTTCGTTCGGACAAAATGTTGGGATCGGTACAGCAACCCCGCTGACCAAACTGCATGTGTCTGCTTCCGGTGGTGATGTGGCGATATTCTCCGGAGGGAACAGTATGTATATTACCCTTGCTGAAGGAGCGATCAACCGTGGGTATATCGGTTCCTTTTATGGTAATGCAGAGGACGTTGATTTCGGAACCTATAGCACCAATTTCACAGGTAAGCTGCACCTTGTCACCGGCTCCGTACCGAGACTAACGGTAACGGCTGCTGGAAATATCGGTATCGGCACCTCTACACCTGCACAAAAACTGGAGGTGTTGGGTGGAATAAAGATCGGTAATACGACTACTAATGTTGAAGGAAGTATTCGTTATAACAATAGCAGGTTCGAGGGACATACTACGAACAACTGGGTCAGTTTTGATCAGTTACCAATAGGCACATTGGTAGCCAGTCGCTTTTTTCCAAATTTCGACCTGGAAGACCAGGGTTATATATTCAGGGGAGTGATCAATGATATAGGAATAATGGAAGTGCAACAGGGAGTGGCAGCAGATTCCTGGTTACCTACTTCCTTAAAGAACCTGGTACAACCCGAAGGAAGTGCTCCGAGACCTGCTGTTTACACAGGCACAGAAGAGCTTATCTGGGGTGGCGTGTTTGTTGGTTATCGTTACGATCCAGCACGCAACACCTGGTCACTTATCACTACCGCTAATGAGCCCGTCCGGAGAACCCTTCATACGGCAGTATGGACCGGTACTGAAATGATCATTTGGGGCGGGTTAAGAAATTCAACCGGTATTTATCTTAATACAGGTGGAAGATACAACCCGGTAGGTGATAGCTGGACCGCCACCACTACCACCAACGCTCCTACCTCCCGGAACGGGCACACAGCTATATGGACCGGAACTGAAATGATCATCTGGGGTGGCATTGATGGCGGTGTTCCAGTGAACACAGGCGCACGATATAATCCTGCTACCAATACCTGGACCACTATGACCACCAGCAATGCACCAGTGGGTCGAGAAAATCATACTGTAGTATGGACAGGGACCCAAATGATCATCTGGGGCGGAGTAGATGTTAATGGCAGTTTGTTGAATTCCGGGGCAAAATATAATCCGGCTACCAATACCTGGACAACAATTAGCCTGGCAGGTGCACCATCGGCCCGCCGTGGCCACACCGCATACTGGACTGGTACTACCATGCTCATCTGGGGTGGATACGGTGGCGGTATTACCGGTGCGAGCTACAATTCCATGACGAATACATGGCCACAAACAACTTCCCTGGCCAATGCACCCGCCGCTGATATTGAAAAGTATGCAGCGGTATGGACCGGTACCGACATGATCATTTGGGGAGGTTTGATCAATGCGGGTAATGACGTCACGAATACAGGAAAAAAATACAATCCCGGTAACAATACCTGGACAACTATCACTACTACAGGCGCCCCTTCCCCGCGATATTCTCCAATGGCTTTCTGGACGGGCCGGGAAATGGTTATTTTTTCAGGTGCTGACTACCAGAGTGGTTTTCAAAATACCGGCGGCCGCTATTTCCCCGACGCCCAACCCTCTTTCCAGGCCTTTTATGAAAACCCGGGCGCTTGTTATTTATATAGTAAACAATAAATAGCATCTACCCAGTTTTGGCGATAGTGACCTGTTCCGATCTTTCTCATATTTGATCATAAATGCGCCGCCATGAAAAAGAGTTTATTCATCTGTCTCCTGCTTTCTAAATTTTCTTTCTCGCAAAATGTTGGGATCGGCACTTCAGCACCTGCCAGCAAATTGCATGTATCCGCTACTACGAGTAATATCGCCACCTTCACAGGCGGATCTCCAATGTATATTACATTGGCTGAAGGAACTTTTAACAGGGGTTATATTGGTTCGTTTGCAGGGAACGATGAAGATGTTGATTTCGGTACCTATAACAGTAATCCGGGAAAGGTCCATCTTACCACCGGCAATATCCCCAGGTTATCGGTTCTATCAAATGGCAATGTGGGCATTGGCACCGTC
>JANOHQ010000434.1:0-2229 GCA_031406595.1 Chitinophagaceae bacterium | reverse complement strand
GCTGAATAAAGACGCTGTCATTCCGACCGAAGGGAGGAAAAGGACGACTAAATGAACCACTATGCCGAGAAACGAGGCATCTTATATTAATTAAATCGACAGCCTAAAAAAATAAACTATGGGCACCACTCGATTAAAGTTTTACGTATATATCGTCACCAATCCCGCCCGGGAAGTGCTTTATACCGGCGTCACGAATGATCTCGCTCAGCGCTTAATAGAACATTGGATGAACCGGGGAAGCTCACAGACTTTCGCTGGAAAATATTTTTGCTACAACTTGATTTACTATGAAGAGTTTAAATATATCAATGACGCAATAGCCAGAGAAAAAGAAATCAAAGGATGGCGACGGGAAAAAAAATTATCGTTAATTGACACAAAAAATCCTGACTGGGATTTTCTAAACACCCAAATCTGTGGAAGCTGGCCACCTATCGTGATAAGAAAACGTTTTTGATAGCGTCTCAAGATTCCTCCTGCGTCGGAATGGAGGTCGTTGTACTATTTCCTTGAATGCCTCCTGCGTCGGCATGACAGAGAAATGGCCTATGTTGAAGTGCTGTTGTCATTCCGACCAAAGGGCATGGCGTGTGATGCAGAATAAAACACGCTGTCATTCCGACCGAAGGGAGGAATAAGACGATAATGTGGAACACGATGCCGAGGAACGAGGCATCTTGCCTGCCTAACCGGCATTCAGATTGGAGCTGATCACCAATATTCCGAGCAGATTCATATCAATACAATTTCACGATCGGCCTATACAAGTTTATGAAAGCTTAAAACAAAAAAGCGAGCAACAATACCATGGCAACGCCGCACAAAAAAAATAAGACCGCCCTTTTCCGGTAACCGATGTACCGCTTCCATTCATGTTCTGGTATTTTTTCTTTATTGCGATGGGTCATAGCGATCAGGAAAGCTTTCCAACCACTGACATATTTTATTAGTAGCCGGTGCATAAGTACATTGTGATAAAATATTGAACCCGCCATGGCTATACAAAGGATGAAAAAAACTATTGTCTTTTGGTTCATGACTAATACAATTTCACAAAAGGATTATCCATTGCTTCCCCCTCTTTCGTCGGAGTCGCAAAGACGACGGTTTTGCTTCGCTAATAAAGTTTAACAAACGGATTATTCATCTTCTCCAACCCCACCGTTGTCACCGGCCCATGCCCCGAATAAACCTTTGTCTCATCGGGCAGGGTGAAAAACTCGGTCTGGATACTGTTTATCAAAACATCCATACTGCCTCCCGGCAGATCGGTTCGCCCCACGCTTCCATTGAATAATACGTCGCCGCCGATGATAAAGCCCCCGGCTTCGTGGTAAAAAGAGATACTGCCGGGTGAATGCCCCGGAGTAAACCGGATCTCCAGCTCCTCTTCGCCTATTTTGATAGTATTTCCCTCCTCTAAGTAAACCAATGGCCCCTCGTAGTTGTCGAAGGGAAGCTGCCATTGCTCGCCCGACCGGGGTGCAAAATCCAGGACCGGCTTTTCCTTTTCATGGATATGGAGGGTCAGCCCCCAGGTGTCATATATGAATTTATTGCCAAAAACATGGTCGAGGTGGCAATGGGTATTAAGCAGCAGAACCGGGATCAGGCCTGTCTTTTCGATAACCGTTTTTAATTCGTCCCTTTCCGCCGGGAAATAACAGCCCGGGTCTATAATGCAGCACTGCCTTTGTTCGTTATACAAAATATAGGTATTCTCCTGAACAGGACTAAAGGTGAATGACTTAACAGCTAACATGGGCGGTTTTTTCGTACTTTTAATGGCCTCCCCAAAACCCTCCGCAGGAGGGGCTTAAGAATACTCCAAAAATACGAAGAGTATTCTTGTTGCGGGTTGCAAAGAATATACCTTGCATAACCTTCGTATGTAGCTCACCCTGATCAATAGCGATACGAATGTTGACAAGAGTTATTGAAGCCGGCTGCCTAATCATAAAAATGTCCGATTAACACGTATTAGAAACAGCAAAGAGTCTATGAAGAAAGTACAAAGCCTGATTGCCTGCCTTTCCGTTCTACTGTCAATGGAAACCGCAGCCCAAGTGAACACCGTTGAGTTTGGAAAGAACCGTGTGCAATACCAGAAATTCAGCTGGAAATATTACCAGACCGAGAACTTCAATACCTATTTCAGCCAGGATGGGCTGGGATTGGGAAAATATGTAGCACAGGTCGCTGAACTGGAGCTCCCTTCGATTGAAG
>JANOHQ010000414.1:0-3109 GCA_031406595.1 Chitinophagaceae bacterium | reverse complement strand
GCCTCTTACGTTCAGGTCTGTTGGTTCTGCTATCCCTTCATGCCATGGCTCGATCCGCATATACACTTCACCAAACTGGCCAGAACCACCACTTTGTTTTTTATGGCGGTAATTGGCATCGGCCATCTTCCGGATGGTTTCCCGGTAAGCGATCTTTGGTTTTAAAAACTTCACTTCCAGCTTATGCTGCTTTTCAATTTTCCATTTTGCTACAGCGAGATGCATATCTCCCTGGCAATGTATAAGCGTTTGTTTTAATTCCGGGGAGACTTCTACCAGCAGCGTCGGATCTTCCTCCCTTAACTGGTGCAATGCCTGTGACAGTTTTTCCTCCTCTCCTTTTTTCACCAATTCGATCGCAACCGTCATATTGTGCGCTGGAAATTCTATCGGCGGCAGTTCATAATTCTTGCCCTTTGCATGCAAGGTATTGTTGACATGTGTATTTTTTAGTTTCAACGTAGCACCAATATCACCAGCGACCAATTCATGCGCAGCCGTTCTTTTATTTCCTTCTACAAGGAATAGCTGGTTGATCTTTTCGGTAACACCGGTTCCTTCATTCTCCAGTTCCATCCCGATCTTTATCGTACCGGAATACACTTTAAAGAAGGACATTTCCCCGACATGGGGCTCAGAGATCGTTTTGTAAATGAAGATACAGGCCGGGCCGTTCGCATCGCATTTCAGCTCCTCCCCGCTCTTTGTTTTCTGCGGAGGCATTTCGTTGGCGCTGGGACAAACATTGTCGATAAAGCCCATCAGCCGGCCACTTCCCATATTTCTTTCAGCGGATAAACAGAAAAGCGGGAAGAGATCATGGGCGATCATGGCTTTCTTCATGCCCATTTTCATTTCATCTTCCATTAATCCGCCTTTGTCAAAATATATTTCCATCAGCGATTCATCGTTGCTGGCAATTGCTTCGATCAGTTCTTTATGCAGTTCTTCTGCCTTAGCTTTTTCTTCATCGGGTATTGGTAGTTTCTCGGGCTTTCCTCCCGAATCTTTGAATTTGTACATGGTCATCCGCAGCACATCAATGATCTCGTGGAAGCCGGCCCCTACCTGGCGGGGATATTGTACCACCACCACTTTGGAACCAAAATGTGCTTTGGCTTCTTTTACGGTCTTATCAAAATCGGCGCTATCATCATCGAGTTTGGTCACGGCGAAGATCATCGGGGTCTTGAACTTTTCGGTGTAATCCCAGGTGATATCGGTACCTACTTCCACTCCCATCACGGAGTTAAGGAGCATCACTCCCGTATCAGCCACACGCAACGCTGAGATTACTTCGCCGACAAAATCATCATACCCCGGAGTATCGAGAATATTGATCTTGTAACCGCGCCATTTGGTGTGGAGGAGCTTGCTGAAAATAGAATTACCACGTTCCTGCTCCAGTTCGTGGTAATCTCCTGTTGTGTTTCTTTCGGCGATGCTGCCGCGGCGGCTGATGATCCCGGCCTCGAACAGCATGCATTCCGCTAATGTTGTCTTACCCGAGCCGGCATGGCCCAGCAAGACAATATTTTTTACGTGTGAGGTATCAAATTCAGGCATGGCATTCCTTTTTATGAATGAAGAAATCGTTTGTCTTTTGTCCGAAGGACTCCTCCGGAGAATCTAATGGGTAAAGACAACCGGCAATTGGCAATTTAGAAACATCGCAACAATGTGTCATAGTCCTTTGTCTGACTATTGCCTATTGTGAACTGCCTATTGATTATTTCGTTCGCTCTAAAAATGCATTGAACTCATTCCGCAGTTCCTGGAGTGTTAGTTCCAGCGAATTGTACTCTTCAAACAGCCCTTCATGACGGCTGAAACTGTCTTCGTTCACAGAACCGTTAAAGGCGATTTTCTCAAAGTTCATTTTACGGTCATGCGCCTTGATCGATTGCTTGAGGTCATGAATGTTGATAAGCTGGATGTGAAACTGGTTGTGGAGGTGTTCTACGTCGTGTAACTGTTCTTTGGAGAGGGGTTGGCCTGCTACCTGTCGGAGTCGGGCTTCGTCGCTGGAGAATTCTTCACGATAATTACGAAGTTTTTCTCTCCAGGCGTTGCACTCCGCGGAGAGCTGTGAGATGTCTACCTGAACCATGGCATTTAAAATTTAGTGCCTGCTTCCCGGATGAACAAGGAGGACAGACAAGGTTAAAGAATAAAGAGCTTACTTCTTTCCTGGGGTGTTGGATAATAAATAGGTGGGTTTCAAATGCTCCCAGGTAAGGTAAAAATGTTTTGGGGAAAAACAAATATTTGGATTCGGTATTTATAAAAAGAAATTCACAGGCCCGCCGGTTGGGTAATAATTACCCCGGGGGTCTTTCTCCGGGGCTTGTCAGGGGATGGTCACCTGCAATAAAAAAACTGCACCAGCGGGTGCTGATGCAGGGTGGAAGGATAGTGGGAAGCACTTATATCTTTAATTCTGGCTCCTGATCTTGAGGGTAAATTCGCCCGCCGTCACGCCTTTGGGGGCTGCAATACCGATCAGGATATTATAGGGACCGTTGGTGGGGTTGTTGAACTCCACTTTTCGCTCACTGGTCTGTACTTTATTCTTCCATTTTCCATCCCATTTATAATCTGCTTCACAGGTAATGCACTGTGGCAGGTCCGGCACCAGGTAATGATCATCCAGACCGGACATATAGGCATACATGCTCAGGTCGCCTTTATCATCCGTTGGTGTCACGCTGATGGTCATGATGGAATGCGGCAGGATGGTCGTCGCAAAAAAGACATGATTGCCCCGGAATTTGGTATTCTGCGTGGCCACAAAACAGGCATTCGAACTGTTCGCGGCCCAGGAAAGGTCTTCAATGATCTTCCCTTTGGCGAGATCGCCTTTTGCCAATACAGAATCATTCGCTTTTGCCGGCACCATGGTTACTTCTTCGCTCCATTGAGCATTGGCAAAAAAAGGTATTGACAGAATCATCAATACCAGGTAGATTGATCTTTTCATGTGTATATTTTAAGATTGGTAAAAAATTATTTGGGCACTTCTACTTTAAAGGACTTGACCACTTCTTCCGGGGTCGTGGCACTTCTTGCATAAACCTGCCATCGAAGGCCATAAGAGCCGATCACGTAA
>JANOHQ010000411.1:0-6428 GCA_031406595.1 Chitinophagaceae bacterium | reverse complement strand
ATGTTGGCCGCCAAAGCAAAATTTGGGGACGTTTTTGCCGTCAACAACGGGCTGACTTTTGCTTATTCTGCAAAAGGCGATTTTAAAAACGCATTGGCAAGTGCTGAAAAAGCATTGGCCCAGGCTCCCAATGATGCGGCTAAGAAAACGATCGATGCAAATATTATTAAATTGAAAGAAGGAAAAGACATCAATTAAATTTATGGCAAACACTAAAGTGAAAACAAAAAAAGTTGAACTTAAAACAAAGCAGAATACAGGGGATGTGGATGCCTTTATCCAATCGGAGAAGGATGAAGCAAAACGGAAGGATTGTGAGACCCTGGTGAAGTTGTTCAAACAGGTTACCAAAGAGAAACCCATGATGTGGGGAGCCAGTATAATTGGATTTGGCATGTACACCTACGAGTCCCCTGCAACAGGACGGTCGGGAGATTGGTATATCACCGGGTTCTCGCCACGAAAACAAAATTTGACCCTTTATATCATGACTGGCTTTGCGCCTTACCCGGCACTCCTGAAAAAACTGGGCAAGCATAAGACGGGCGGCTGCTGCCTGTATATCAATAAGCTAACCGATGTAGATGAAAAAGTTTTAAAAGAATTACTAACGGACTCCTATGGAGTGATGAAAAAGAAGCATTCAACAACTAAAAAGAAATAAAAAATGAACAACGCTATCAGCTGGTTCGAAATAGGAACCACCGACCTGAACCGGGCAACAAAATTCTATGAAACAATTTTTGGGGTATCCCTGATACCCATGGATATGGCCGATATCAAAATGCGGATGTTTCCGCTGGATGATATGATGAATGGGGTTGGGGGCGCACTTGTAGACAGCGGCGGATTTCATAAACCTTCGGCAACGGACGGCCCGCTTATTTATCTCAATGGAAATCCTGATGTGCAAAAGGTATTGGATAAGGTGGTGGCCGCAGGCGGAACCATCACGGTACCAAAGACTGAGATATCTCCTGAGCATGGGTTTATGGCTGTGTTCGTTGATACAGAGGGTAACAGGATCGGCCTGCATTCAGTACCACAATGATCTCTTAACCGTCGCGAATGAAGCATCATTGCGTGGGAAATGTCATCGCAAGCGAAGCGTCATTGCGAACAAAGCGAAGCAAATGCCTGATTTTAACTGGAACCGTTTCGTGGTCCGGGTTGATATCAATGCCCCGGCAGACCAATTATACAAGGGATGGGCCACCCGTCCAGGGATCGAACATTGGTTCTTAAGATGGTGCGAATACCGGGGACCGGATAATATTGTGAAAGGAGATAACGAATTCGTGCAGAAAGGGGACCGCTATCGATGGAGATGGCATGGCTATCCTGACAGCGTTACCGAAGAAGGAACTATCCTCGAAGCAAACGGGAAGGATCTTTTTAAATTCAGTTTTGGAAATGCGGGCGACTGTACGGTAAGGATCAAAATGGAACAGGGAAAGACGATCGTAGAATTGGAGCAGGAGAATATCCCTACCGATGATAAGGGGATGGAGTACTATCACCTGGGTTGCAAAACAGGCTGGACCTTTCACCTGGCAGATATGAAATCAATTTTGGAAGGTGGGATCGACTTGCGGAATAAAGATGAATCTCTGTCAAATATGCTGAATTCATAATCATTCTATGGCAGTTGATGAAAAACTGGCGGACCGTGTACGGGAGATCATCGCCATCAACCATAAAAAAGTGAAAGAGAAAAGAATGTTCGGGGGATTGTGTTTTATGGTCAATGATAAAATGTGTGTCTGTACCCGGGAAGGCAGGATCATGGTAAGGGTGGACCCGGATAAGTTTGAAATTTTTTTAGAAAAGGAAGGTTGTGAGCCAATGAATTTTAACGGGAGAACCATGCGGGGGTTTGTGTACGTGAATGAGCGGGTACTCCAGACAAAAAAACAACTGGATTATTGGGTGCAACTGGCCCTTGCCTTTAATAAAACAGCAAAGTCATCCAAAAAGGCCGTGACCAAAAAGAAAACCAAGCGTTAATTTAGAAATAAACTTTTTATGGAATCAAAAGCAGTGACCATTGATCAATACCTGGCAAAGTACTTTATTGTCGTTGCACTTTGCGCATTCAGTTATTCATCATTTGGCCAAAAGGCGGATAGTACCCGGAAAGAATGGCTGGGTGTTTTGACACTGACAGAAAAATACAAGGAGGAAAAGAACTGGACCAAAGCTGACCAGGGCATCGTGGGTGAGCATTTCCAGCGGCTGATTAAATTAAAGAACGAAGGAAAAGTAGTCCTGGCAGGCCGCACCGCTTATGAAACCAGCAACCCCGATATGATGGGACTCGTGATCTTCTATGCAAAAGATGCCCAGGAGGCGCTGCAGTTCATGATGGATGACCCGGCCGTAAAGAATAAGATCATGCTGGCCAAAGTGCACCCCTACGGTATCGCCCTGAACAAATGCGATTAATAATCATCTAAACAAAACACCATGAGCACCGACAGTATCGACAAAGCCACCCAAACCCAGATCGCCAATATTGAAAAGAACACGGGGAAACAACTGGCCCAATGGATCGGTATTGTCAACAAAAGTGGATTTGCCAAACATGGGGAGCTGGTAAATTTCTTAAAAGAGAAGCATGCATTTACACATGGCAATGCCAATGTAATTGTTCATTTCGCCAAACAATCACATGCCGGCGCTGCGGAAAATTCGGATGATCTCGTCACCGATCAGTATAAAGGCAAGGAAAATCTGAAGCCCTGGTATGATAAGATCATGGCGGAGATAAACAAGCTGGGAAAAGATGTGGAACTGGCACCGAAGAAAGCCTATGTGAGCCTGCGGAGAAAAAAACAGTTCGCTATTCTGCAACCCTCTACCAAAGACAGGCTGGACCTCGGTTTGAACATCAAGGGTGTCGCACCCTCCGGGATTGTGGAAGACGGTTCCAAATGGAATGCGATGTGTACACACCGTATCAAAATAACAGAAGAGAAAACGATCAATAAAGACCTGTTCGGCTGGATCAAAAAGGCTTATGAGCAGGCGGGTTAAAATAATACCTGGTTAGTACGCAAAATAAAACCCCGGGGATTTGCCCGGGGTTTTAGCATTTAATAACAAGATCTATTTTTTCCGTTTGAAAACAATCTCCATTGTCTTGAATTCTTTGCCTGTCATATCAGGGCCCCACATGGTCATTTTTTGTGTATTATCATCCACGTAAGTAAATTCTTCTCTTACATTCATTTGTTTTCCATCCATCGGGTTGGTACAGATCCCGGAAAGCTTGATGGTTTTTGTTGCAGCATCCCAAGGCCCTTCGAGGTGCATCATCATGGTGCCCATATTGTCGATCCAGTTGCTAACAAATACTTTTTTCATATTATCATAGCCAACCAGGCTTATGCCTTCGAAAGGCATGCCACCGAAGCAACCGCTGTGTTCCGACATCTGGAAGCGACCATCCAGGATCATTTTATTGCTTGCGGATGACTTTGATTTTTCGGGTGGAGCGGCGGGGTCCATCCAATGTGTTACTTCACTTTCCCATTCTCCATTGTCTTTTGCCAGCATTTTATGCATATCACCCGGGGTGGCAGCAGCCATCCAGGTTGCCATCATAGCGGAATCCATGGGTGGCTTTCCGGCTGTATCGGCTACATAACCGGCACAAGGATCAGGTTTTACTTTTTCTTCTAATTTGACATCAGTGGTTTTGCCTTCGTCAGTTTTTTTTTCATTGTTACAGGCATACAGCAGGATTGCTGCAGAGCAGATCGTTAAGGTTATCCGTTTCATAAATTTTTTTTAGACAGATAAGGTACAAAGTCCCGGTGGAGAAAGCAAAAAAATAGGTACAAAATGCCTTTTGGGGCTGATAAACAGCAAGATTCAAGAAGCCGCATCAGTCTGCATCCTGTTCTTTACCTCCTCAAATCTTTCATCGTAGTCTTTCCGGATAGTTCCCATCATCCTGTCCCAGAACAGGAAGTACAGGCCATAATTGCCCTTAAAATACTGGTGGTGCAGGTTGTGATTGACGGACGTGTTGATCCATTTTCCCAGCCAGTGTTTGCTGAAACCTTTGGGATATAGTTCCCAGCCTAAATGACCATATACATTATAGATGATCATGAAAAGGAAAAAGAAGAGCAAGTGAAAAAGATGAACTGGGATTGTAAAAACAAATACGATAAATATCCCGGCTTCCAGCACTGCTTCCAATGGGTGAAAAGCATAGGCAGCAAAAGGGCTGGGGTTGGTGGATTTATGATGAATAAGATGAACGATCTTAAATAAGGACGGATGATGGATCAGGCGGTGCATCCAGTAGAAATAGGTATCATGCATGAGCGCCATAATGGGAAATGCTGCGATAAACCATACAATGCTGTGCTGGTGGATATCCGTATAGAATTTTGTATGCTTTGCCAATGCAGGACTTCCCAGGACCAATGCCGGGATAAACGCCATGATAAAAACCGTCAGGATCGAAAAGCCGATCTCCCTTGCATAATCAATAAACTTTGGAAACCGCTGCTGTATCTTTTTTGCAACAATGGAGCGGCGTAAAACAATATAAAAGAGAAGAAAAGCAATACTGGCTATCACCAGGTAGCGGCTACCGATAATGGTTACATCCCTGAAATACAGTGACCAGTCCATAATTTATTTTTAATGTGCTTCCAGCCAGTTGACACCTTCCCCACATTCGGCAATGACAGGGACCTTGAAAGGCAGTACCATGGCAGATTGCATATTCTCGAGTATTAGTGGCTTTAATTCTTTTGCTTCCGTTTTCAATGCATCAAACACCAATTCATCATGTACCTGCAGGATCATCCTGCTCTGCATTTTTGCTTTTTTCATCGCGGCCTGTACTTTCTGCATGGCCAGTTTGATCATATCGGCTGCCGTTCCCTGTATCGGCGAATTGATCGCATTGCGCTCCGCAAAACCCCGGACGGTGAAATTGGCGGAGTTGATATCTCTCAGCCAACGCTTTCTTCCCATCAGTGTCTGTACATAGCCATTCTCCCTGGCAAAGTTGATCGTATCATCCATGTATTTCTGGATACCCGGAAATTCCTTTTTATAATTATCAATGATCTGTTTGGCTTCCGTCCTCGATATTCCCAGGTTATCCGCCAGTCCAAATGCCCCTTGCCCGTATATGATACCAAAGTTGACACTCTTGGCTTTGTAACGCATTTCTTTCGTCACGTCTTTTTCGGCAATATTATACACCCGGGCAGCCGTTGCCGTATGGATATCCGTACCGTCTTTAAACGCTTTGCACATATTCTTATCACCACTGATGGCAGCTACAATGCGCAATTCGATCTGCGAATAGTCGGCCGACAGGAGGATATGTTTATTATCTCTTGGTATAAATGCTTTCCGGATCTCCTTACCCCGCTCCGTTCTTACAGGAATATTCTGAAGATTGGGATTGTTGCTCGCCAACCTGCCGGTAACTGCTACCGCCTGCCCGTAAGTTGTATGTACCCGACCCGTTTTTTTATTGATCAGCAATGGCAGGGAGTCAACATAGGTTGATTTTAATTTTGTCAGCTCCCGGAACGCAAGAATATCGTCTACGATCTGGTGACCTTTTGCAGCCAGCTTCAGCAACACATCTTCTCCCGTCTGGTACTGTCCCGTTTTTGTTTTTTTGGCAGAAGGATCGAGTTTTAATTTGTCGAACAATACTTCTCCCAGTTGTTTGGGTGATGCAAGATTGAAACGAACGCCCGCCTGTTTGTAAACGCTTTCCTCTGCTTTCTTTGCATCCTTCTCCAGTTCTTTGGAATAGTCTGCCAGGAAGCCCACATCTATTTTAATCCCCTCAAATTCCATTTCCATCAACACTTTCACCAGCGGGTTCTCTACTTCGTTAAATACCTTTTCTACTTCTTTGGTTTTCAGCAGCGGCACGAAAACATTCTTTAACTGCAGGGTGATATCGGCATCTTCCGCCGCATACTCTTTGATCTTTTCGATCTCTACATCCCGCATACTCCCCTGCGTCTTACCTTTTTTACCAATCAGTTCTTCGATATGCACGGGCTCATATCCAAGGAATCGTTCACTGAGAATATCCATGCTTCTTTTTCCATCGGGCTCTATCACGTAATGCGCCAGCATGGTATCAAACAATTTCCCGGCGATCTCTATATCATACCATTTCAATACAAGCAGGTCGTATTTGGTATTCTGCCCGATCCATATTTTTTTCTTATCGGAAAACAACGTTTCAAAATGCGCCAGTATTTCTTTTGTTCTTTTTTGATCGGCCGGGCAGGGAATATAAAAAGCTTCTCCCGGTTTTACCGAAAAGCTAAGACCTACCAACTCCGCATCGTTAGCGTCGATCCCCGTGGTTTCTGTATCAAAACAGATCTCTTCATGTTTTTTTAATTCGGCCACCAGTTTTTTGATGG
>JANOHQ010000403.1:0-31414 GCA_031406595.1 Chitinophagaceae bacterium | reverse complement strand
AAGCGATCCATATCCTGCGGGAAGTGGCGGCGCAGTTTGAAAGACCGGCTATTCTATTTTCCGGTGGTAAGGATTCCATTACACTGGTAAGACTGGCGCAGAAAGCTTTTTACCCGGCGAAGATCCCTTTCCCTTTGTTGCATATCGATACGGGACATAATTTTCCCGAGACCATTGAATTCCGTGACTGGCTTGTAAAAGAAACGGGTGCTGAACTGATCGTACGGTATGTGCAGGATAGCATTGACCAGGGAAAAGTGCAGGAAGAAACGGGTAAATATGCAAGCAGGAATGTGCTGCAGACACAAACCCTGCTGGATGCGATCACGGAATTGAAACTGGATGCCTGTATTGGTGGCGCCCGGAGAGATGAAGAAAAAGCAAGAGCAAAAGAAAGAGTATTCTCCGTGCGTGACTCCTTTGGCCAGTGGGATTCGAAAAAACAAAGGCCTGAACTATTTGGCATGTTGAACGGGAAGATAGCTGTCGGCGAAAATGTGAGGGTCTTCCCTATTTCTAACTGGACAGAACTCGATGTATGGAATTATATCCGGGAAGAAAAGCTGGATATTCCTTCCATTTATTTTTCCCACGAAAGGGAGGTCATCAAAAGAGATGGATTGTACTGGCCTTATTCCAACTACCTGAACACGACAGCTGATGAAGTGCCTTTTGTATCGAAAGTACGTTTCAGAACTGTGGGAGATATGACCTGTACGGCCGCTGTTTTATCAGATGCTGATCAACTGGACCAGGTTATCGATGAAATACTCTCGGCTACTATTTCCGAGAGAGGTGCCAGGATAGATGATAAACGATCGGAAGCGGCCATGGAGAGCAGGAAAAAAGAAGGGTATTTCTGATTTTTTTGATCAATTATCCTACTTATTTAATAGACTATTCCTCCCTAATCAATGTCCCGAAGCAAAAAAACAATATCACTCAACGGCTTTCAGCCAGTCTTACTGGAACAGGAACGCCTGCATCTGTTGGTGGTTGGGGGTGGCGATGAAGCGTTGAAACAATTGCAGGGATTACGAAAACCTGTTTCCCTGAAATCAGTGACCGTCGTAGGATCAGCATTAACAAATAGTGTAAGAGAATTTGCCGGCACACATTCCAATTTCATTTTACTGGAGAAAGAATTTTCAATCGGTGACCTGGAAGAGAAGAACCTGGTTATTGCGGCAACTGATGATGCATTGCTGGATGAAAAAGTCAGGCAGGAAGCTTCTTTAAGAAATATCCTTGTCCATTCTGTAACAAGACCAGCCCAAAGCGATTTCTTTATTATGAGCAGGGGCTTCCCGGTCAATGGCAATGGAGGAAGCGCAGAAAAAAAATGGAAAAGAATAGCCACCTACCTTGTGATCGCTTTTTCATTAATGGTCACGGGTCACCTGATCCTTTCTGCCTTACCAATACCCGCTGTACAGGACCTGATCGGTGAGATCAAACCCTTTTTCAATTACGAATTCCTCTTTTTTGTATTGGCCGGCTTTGCAGCACAGATGGTTGATGGTGCATTAAGCATGGGGTATGGTGTTACTTCTGCTACTTGTTTGATGTCATTTGGGGTGAGCCCCGTTTCAGCAAGTGCAGCGATACATACTTCCGAGATATTTACTACCGGGATCTCAGGATATAGTCATTACAAGTTTGGCAATGTCAACAAAAAATTATTCCGTCACCTGCTGATACCCGGTGTGCTGGGAGCCATCGCAGGTGCCGTACTTCTTGTATTCCTGGGTGATAAAGCAGGAAAATGGCTGATGCCCGTTATCGCACTCTATGCCATGTTCCTCGGTTTGAAGATCCTTATAAAGGCTTTTCAAAAAAATAAACCCGGTCCGAAAGTAAAACGGATCGGGTGGTTGGCTGGTGCAGGTGGATTCCTGGATTCCTTCGGCGGCGGCGGCTGGGGACCCATTGTTACCAGTACGCTGATCTCAAAAGGAAGAAGTCCAAAATATACCATCGGCTCTGTGAGTCTTACAGAATTCTTTGTAACGCTGGCCAGCGCCACTACATTCTTTATTATGGTAGGTGTGCATCACTGGAATATTGTTCTCGGTCTGATCATTGGCGGTTCGATAGCAGCGCCATTTGCCGCGAAACTGGCAGGACGGCTTCCAAAGAAGACAATGATGATCGCCGTGGGTATCATGGTGATGATCTGGTGTGCCAGGATGATCATAAAAAGTTTTGTTTAACTATTGATAAAAATAATTATGGATATACTACGCATTACAACAGCCGGCAGTGTCGATGACGGAAAAAGCACATTGATCGGCAGACTTTTGTATGATACCCGCAGCATTACCAACGATAAACTGGAAGCCATTGAAGCCACCAGCAAGCGAAAGGGTCTTGATTTTACCGACCTGTCGCTCCTGACAGACGGCCTGATAGCCGAAAGGGAGCAGGGCATTACGATCGACGTAGCACATATTTATTTTTCAACACCCAACCGTAAATATATTATCGCCGACTCACCCGGGCATGTGGAATATACCCGCAATATGATCACCGGGTCAAGCAATGCCAGCGTGTCGCTGATACTGATCGATGCCAGGAAAGGCGTGATCGAACAAACAAAACGGCATTTCTATATCGCCTCTTTACTCCGGATCAAACAGGTGATCGTTTGCGTGAATAAAATGGACCTGGTGGATTATGATGAGGATGTATTTGAATCCATAAAAAAGGATTTCAACGGCATTGCCGCCAGGGTCGGTTTTGAAGGACAGGAAATAAAATTCATACCCCTCGCCGCCAAAGAAGGAGATAATATTGTTTTTTCTTCGGTACTCATGCCCTGGTACAAAGGCGAATCATTGCTGGAATTCCTGGAAAATATTCCTGTGAGAACAGCTATGGAAAATGCCCCCGCAAGGTTTCCTGTTCAGTATGTCGTTCGCCCCCATACCGATGAATTCCATGATTTCCGCGGTTATGCGGGCAAAGTAGAAAGCGGTTCTTTTAAAAAAGGAGAAGAAGTGGTCGTATTACCATCGCTGCGAAGCTCCAAAATAAAAAGCATTCATGTCTACGATGAAGAGAAGGAAGAAGTGCAGGCAAAAGAGAGTGTGGTCATCACACTGGAAGAAGATATCGATATCAGCCGTGGTAATATGCTGGTCAAATGTGCCGGTGGTTTTAAACAATCCGCCGAACTGACCGCAACGGTATGCTGGATGGATGAATCACCGGGAGCCGAAGGAAAAATATATTTGCTGCAGCATGGCACTAACCGTGTAAAAGCGAAAATTGTAAAAGCAGGTCCGGTCATGGATATCAACAGTCTCGAAATAAACAACAGTAAAACAACTTTCGGGTTGAATGATATCGGCGGAATCGGTTTAAAACTGGCAAAACCGGTTTTTGCCGACCCTTACAATAGCAATTCCAACAACGGGAGTTTTATCCTGATTGATGAATTCAGCAATAATACCGTGGCGGTAGGATTTGTCCGGTAACCCTTTTTTTTGTACTGGGTCATTTAAATATAGCCGGGAATCCCGCTAATTTTTTACAAGCAGGTTGACCGCTGGAATTTGTAAAATTTAGCTGATATTTGAAGGGATTGCTGCTTTTTTATCATTTTCCGGAAAATTATCTTACGCATGGATAATCACAACTCCCGCGGCTTACAGCAATTTAAAAATAATGTCGGCATCAAGTTCCAGCTTTACAACAGTCTTTTCACTTCTTTACCTTTCCACCGGATAGAAAAAACGGGCATTCTTTTGTCATTGCTTTCCAACAATTGCGAAGAAGGCTATAAGAAAAAACAAAGCCCCGTAGAAATTATCGGGGAATTTTTCAACAAGCATACCATCTATACAAAGGAGAATGAGCGGAATGACCTGCTCTTTCGTTTTGTACAGTATATAGAACGGCAGGTGGTATTGTTTGATGCCCTCGAAGATGCCGCTTTCCGGACGGTGAACGATCTCAATGGAGTGGGAACATTGAAACACCTTGAATCAGCCGTAATACAGGAGGAAAAGGAAAAAGAGCTGACGAAAAAGCTAAAAGATTTCGGAATACGATTGGTATTAACGGCGCACCCCACACAGTTTTACCCCGGCTCTGTATTGGGCATCATCAATGACCTGTCCAAAGCTTTAGCTGACAATAATGCAAGTCTTATTAATACCTATCTCCAGCAATTGGGCAAAACAGCTTTCTTCAAAAAGAAAAAACCAACACCCTATGACGAGGCAGTAAGCCTTATCTGGTATCTTGAAAATGTCTTCTATCCAGCTGCGGGGAGGATCATTTCAGCGTTAAAAAGCCAGTTCCCCGAGGCTATCGATAAAAATAACCCGGTGATACGAATGGGTTTCTGGCCGGGTGGTGACAGGGATGGCAATCCTTTCGTGACCAATGAGATCACACTACAGGTCGCGGATGCTTTACGGGGTGGCATTATCAAGTGCTATTATCTTGATGTAAGACGGTTACGGAGACGATTGACATTCGAAGGCGTGGATGTATTGTTGCAGGAGCTGGAAAGTAAATTATATAACAATCTTTTTATCCCTGGTCAGAAGACCAAATTGGGTAAAGAGGAAATGCTGGAGACCCTGTCAGAGATAAAGGATATTATCATCCACCAGCATAATGGTTTGTTTTTACACATGGTAAACAACCTGATCAATAAGATCGAAATTTTCGGTTTGCATTTTACCACACTCGATATCCGGCAGGAAAGTTCGGTGCATGGAAAAGTGCTGGAAGCGATCGCCGGGAAAAGCAACGCAGTGCCCGGTAACTATAGCGGGCTTACAACTGATGAAAAGATCTCCATTCTTTCAAAGGTTACAGTTGCCGTGGATCCGGATCTGCCGGAGGACCCGGTGCACAAGGATACATTGAAAACGATCGCCGCCATTAAAACGATCCAGCAATATAATGGGCCCGAGGGTTGTAACCGATACATCATAAGCCAGTGCAATAGTGCCTTAGATGCCATGGAAGTGTATGGCCTGTTCTTACTAAGCGGGTGGAAGAAAGAAGAAATGAATATTGATATTGTTCCTTTATTTGAAACGGTGGATGATCTGCAGCATGCAGCGGAAGTAATGCGGACATTGTACACCAACCCGGCTTATACCGAACACTTGAAACGCAGGAATAACAGGCAGACCATCATGCTCGGCTTCTCCGATGGTACCAAAGATGGTGGTTACCTGATGGCGAACTGGAGTATTTATAAAGCGAAGGAAGAACTGACGGCTATCGCGAGGCAACATGGTATCGATGTATTGTTCTTTGATGGTCGTGGCGGCCCTCCGGCAAGAGGCGGTGGAAAGACCCATAAGTTTTATGCTTCCATGGGACATAATATTTCAAATAAAGAAATCCAGGTAACGGTACAGGGGCAAACGGTGAGTTCGAACTTCGGCACCGTTGATTCCGCGCAATTCAACATGGAGCAGTTACTAAATGCTGGTATCAGCAATGACCTGTTCTCCAATAAAGATATCACCCTCAGTGAAAAAGAAGAGGGCTTGCTGCATGAATTATCCGAAGCCAGTTTTCATTCGTATCGTGCATTGAGAGATCATCCTTACCTCGCAGACTATTTATTACAGGTAAGCCCCCTTCGGTTCTACAGTGAAACCAATATCGGCAGCCGTCCTGCCAAACGGGGAGCTGGTTCCGGCCTGTCACTAAAAGACCTGAGAGCTGTACCCTTTGCAGGCTCCTGGAGCCAGTTAAAACAAAATGTAACCGGGTATTACGGGGTAGGTTCCGCTCTTTTGGAAATGGAAAAGAAAGGAAAGCTGCCCGATCTGAAAAAATTATATCACCAATCGCTATTCTTCAAAACCCTTCTGGATAATTGTGAGATGGCGATGCTGAAATCATACTTCCCCCTTACGGCCTTCCTGGCTGATCATAAACAGTTTGGTGAGCTGTGGCAAATGATCTACCAGGAATATGAACTGACAAAACAGTATCTCGCAAAGATCAGCGGGCAGGGCGAGCTGATGGCGGATTACCCCGTAGAACAATTATCCATACAGATGCGGGAGCGGATCGTATTGCCGCTACTGACTATCCAGCAATATGCCCTGACCAAAATAAGAGAGCTGGATGAGCAGTTAGTGCAAGCCCCGGTGAAAGAGACCTATGAGAAACTGGCGATGCGGTGTTCGTTCGGGATCATTAATGCGGGGAGGAATTCGGCGTGAGGTGACGGTAAGAGATGACACCTTACGGCAAGAGATGACACCTTTCCGAAAAGGTGTCATCTCTTGCCACAATCAGTTATTTTTGCCTCTCAATTTCATAGTATGAGTAAAGTAAAAGTCGGCATGGTACAAATGAGTTGTACCGCTACTAAAGAAGAAAACCTTGCCAAAGCGATCGCTGGTGTAAAGAAAGCTGCTGCCGGCGGCGCCCAGATCGTTTGCCTGCAGGAGCTTTTCACTTCCTTGTATTTCTGTGATGTGGAAGACTATGAAAATTTCAAACTCGCAGAGCCTGTTCCCGGGCCTTCTTCGGAAACATTGCAAAAATTAGCCGGCGAACTGGGGGTAGTCATTATCGCTTCATTATTTGAAAAAAGAGCACAGGGACTTTACCATAATACAACAGTGGTGATCGATGCCGATGGGTCTTATCTCGGCAAGTACAGAAAAATGCATATACCGGACGATCCGGCTTATTATGAAAAATTTTATTTCACCCCCGGCGACCTGGGCTATAAGGTTTTCAAAACAAAATTTGCAACGCTTGGTGTGTTGATCTGCTGGGACCAGTGGTATCCGGAAGCAGCGAGGATCACGGCATTGATGGGAGCGGAAATAATATTTTACCCTACAGCGATCGGTTGGGCCACTTCACAAAATGAAGAAACGAATACAGAGCAATACGGGGCCTGGCAAACTATACAAAGAAGTCATGCTGTTGCCAATGGCGTACACGTGGTCAGTGTGAACCGCGTAGGATTGGAACAAAACGGGGCAATGAAATTCTGGGGCGGTTCTTTTATCGCCAACCCTTTCGGTACTATATTGTACAAAGCTTCGCACGATGAAGAAGAAACAAAAGTGCTGGAGATCGATCTGGCAAAGACCGATCAGTACCGGACCCACTGGCCTTTTATGAGAGACCGGAGGATCGATTCTTATCAACCCATTACACAACGCTATATTGACGACGAAAAATGATAGAACAACCTACTCCCAAACAACTCGGTTACTATTTCCCGGCTGAATTTTTCCCGCATATCGCCACCTGGCTTAGCTGGCCGCACAAAGAAGCCTCCTGGCCGGGAAAGATCCGTACGATATTCCCCTCCTATTCCAAATTCATAAAAGAACTGACAAAAGGCGAACTCGTGCGGATCAATGTTGCCGATGAGGCAATGAAAGCTTTTGCTACCGGTCATTTACAAAATGAAGGCGTTGATATGGGAAAAGTGGAATTCTTTTTTCACCCCACAAATGATGCCTGGTGCAGGGACCATGGCCCTGCATTTTTAGTTAACCCCAATGCTGAACAAAAAAAAGTAGTTGTTGACTGGGACTACAATGCATGGGGAGGAAAATATCCGCCGTTCGATCTGGATGATGTAGTGCCGACATTGATCGGCAAACATTTCAATATCCCGGTCTTTAACCCGGGCATTATTATGGAAGGAGGCTCCGTAGAATTCAATGGAAAAGGAACCGTGATGACATCAACTGCCTGCTTACTGAACAAGAACCGCAACCCTCACCTTAACCAGCAACAGATCGAAGAATACCTGTGTAATTATTATGGGATGGAACAAGTACTATGGGTAGATGAAGGAATTGTCGGCGATGATACTGATGGACATATTGATGATACCGTCCGGTTTGTCAATGAGGACACGGTGATCACCGTTATCGAAGAGAGCAAAAATGATGAGAACTATGAATTGCTTCAGCATAACCTCAAACAATTAAAAGCAATGCGCTTGCTGAACGGCAAGCAATTGAATATTGTGGAGTTGCCGATGCCGGAGGAACTGGTCTATGAAGACATGCGTCTCCCCTGCTCCTATGCCAACTTCTATATTGCCAATCGATCAGTTATAGTGCCTACATTCCGTTCTGCCAGGGATGAAAAAACTTTACAGATCATCCAGGATTGTTTCCCTGACCGGGCGGTAGTGGGTATCGATTCTACCGATATTATCTGGGGATTGGGAAGTTTTCATTGTTTAAGTCAGCAGGAACCAGCGGTTTTCTGAGATGACACCTTTTGGAAGGTGTCATCTCAGAAAAGCTCTCAGAACGAATAGATCGCAGCCAGGATGATGCTCGCAGCGGAATTGGTAAATGCCCCGCTTTTATTGATAAACAGTACTTTTTTGTTCGCATTGTCCACCCGGAACTCGGGAATGAAAATAAATCCGCCGGTTTTAAAATTGGCTGATAAGGTTGCCGAGAAGATAGTCCCTCCCTCCGCGGCTGCACTGAATGCTTTGAACTGGTTCTTATCGCTGAATAACTCTCCCCGGAGTGTAAGGCCAAACCATGATTGCGGGTCATAGTTCAAATAAAGGGCAGAACCCCACCATGATTTACTTTCCACATTCTTTGCGCCATCCCATGATTGTGTTGAATTCACCGTACCATTATACCCGATATTGAATTTATCACTGAATTTAGCCGTCACTATTGCATCAAACTGGTTTGTTTTTGAGGTATCAGGATTTTGCCCACCGACATAGTTCAGGTAGATCTTTATTTTCTCCGTAGGGGCGAATGAGTACTGCGCCAGTAGAAATTTTTTATTGATAAACCCGTCCGGGGGGATCCTGTAATCGGTAGCGTTGGCTATTCCCAGCATGGCGCCATGTTTTCCTTTTGTTAGTTCTGCCTTGAAACCGGTATGCGAGAATGGTCCATTGGTGAACATATAGCTCATGCTGTAGTTTCTGTTCAACTGGGGATCGAGCAATTCATATCCCACATGTGTGCCCCAGGCACCCAGGGTAAATTTCAACCAGTCGGTCGCCGCATAGCTTATATATAATTGCTTAATGGCTTGTGTAATGCCCTCATCAGTATACGAGAAATCTCTTGCTCTTGGTCCGAAGCCAAGATCGGCCACGGCCGTCACTTTCTCGCCCTTATGTTCGAATTTCAAACTGGCCATCCCCAGCGAAAAGGAATTATGCAGGGGGGTAAAACTGGTGTAGCTGTTGGTTTTGGTATCGGCCAGGTCATTCCGGTAATAGGCATCTACAGAGCCGGTGATCGTTAATACCGGGGTCTTTTTTTGCTCCTCGTTTACGGAGGCTGAATCACTTATTAAATTACTGACGGAGGCGGTCTGGGCGTTGCTGACGGCAAATGACAGCAGCCCTATGGCTGCCACAAAATAATTTTGTAACATTGTATTGCATTTTTAATGTGAGAAAAGGGCACAGCAGGTATCATCTTTTACGAGAAGGGGATACCATTAACGCGGTGCCTTTTTCGATTTTGTTTACTAAAGTTCTACGGCTTTTTCTTCGATGACGCCGTTATTGTGTACCAGTAAAGTTCCTTGCAGGTATTTTTCATCGTGCTGTGATGCATCCAGTCCTTCCTCTTCTTCTTTTTCACTGACTCGCATAGGCACCAGGAAATTGATGAACTTGAATATGCCATAGGAAACGGCAAAACTGTATCCTGCTACGATCCCCATTGCTTTCAGTTGCGTAAAGAAAAAGCCGGGGTTCCCATAAAACAAACCATTGGGACCACCAGGAATTCCATGAACAGCCGTATTGGCAAAAACGCCGGTGAGTAACATACCTGTCATACCACCGATACCGTGGCAGGGAAATACATCGAGCATATCATCAACTTTTGATCGTTGTTTTATGCTGACAGCGATGTTAGATACAATTGCTCCCACCAAACCTACAATGATACTTTGTGGTATCCCGACATAACCAGCTGCCGGTGTTATCGCTACCAGGCCAACTACAGCGCCGATACAAAAACCGAGTACGGATGGTTTCTTTCCTTTGATCACATCAAAGAACATCCAGGCAAGACCCGCAGAAGCAGCGGCGGTAGTGGTTGTGCCGAATGCATTTACCGCTAAGGGTGTGGCACCAACAGCCGAACCGGCGTTGAAACCAAACCAACCAAACCAGAGAAGACCTGTGCCGATCAATACATAAGGCACATTCGCAGGCGGGATCTCCTTTTTGTCCACATGCGATTTTCTTCGTTTCAGCACCATGGCACCGGCCAACGCAGCGCAGCCAGCCGTGATGTGAACGACAGTACCGCCGGCAAAATCCCATACACCCATTTTTGCCAGGAAACCTTCCGGGTGCCAGCTCCAGTGCGCAACGGGTGCATACACCAGCAACGAAAAAAGTACAATGAACAGAACGTAGGAAGTAAAACGGATACGTTCTGCTACGGCACCCACCACCAGGCCGGGTGTAATGATGGCGAACATCAATTGAAACAATGAGAACAGCGATAGCGGAATGCTGTTGGCGGCAGGCCAGGCGGCTCCCGATTTTACACCATCATAAAAAGCATAGGTGGATGGATTCCCGATCAAACCGTTCAATGAGTCACCGAAAGCAAGACTGAATCCGCAGACCACCCATAATACTCCAACAATACCAGCAGCAACAACGCTTTTGATCATTGTTGAAATAACATTCTTACGGTTCACCATACCACCGTAGAAAAATGCAAGCCCCGGTGTCATCAAAAACACCAACGCGGTAGATACCAATACCCAGGCAATATCCGAGGAGTTATATTGTGGATCTCCTGCTCCCGGAACATAATCGGCCGTAGGTTTTACAAACATGGCAATGAGGGCAATCGCAACCAAAAGGACAAATGGCAGAATCTGTTTTGCTTTTACTGTACTCATAAGCTTTGATTTTTGGTTAACATTAATAAAATAAATAATTTGATATTATTTAACCTAATTTATAAAATAATGCCTATAACAGTTGTTAGTTTATAGGGAAATGGTAATAAATAGACCAAATAGTTAATAAATACCAGAAATTATTGAAGATTTATTGCATTATGTTTTTAAATAATACAAGTAATTATGACCAACCTTCATCATTATCCAGCCTGGAATTGCAGGGATCTGTCTTTTGCTTCGAGAATACTGAAGCTATATGTGAGGAATTCGTCCACTTTGATGGCACATTCACGCCCTTCGCTGATGGCCCAGACCACCAGGCTTTGACCACGCCTCATATCACCGGCGGCAAAAATTTTCGGGATTGTTGTGCGATAATTATTTTCTGATGCGTTTACATTACCCCGGTCATCAAGACCGACACCGAGATCGCTAAGCAGACCAATATGCTGAGGATGTATAAAACCCATAGCCAGTAATGCCAGCTCACAGGGAATTTCTCTTTCACTCCCGGGTACTTCAATAAATTGTGCCGCCCTTCCCTCCACTATTTTCCATTCAAGGTCCGCCACCTTTACAGCTTTTAAGTTACCATTCCCATCACCAATAAATTCTTTGGTGGTCACTGCCCAATAACGATGAGCGCCTTCCTCATGGGAACTGGTCGTTTTCAACAGCAGGGGGTAAGAAGGCCAGGGCATGTGATCATTTCTTTCTTCCGGTGGCCTGGGCATCAATTCAAATTGGGTTACGGATGCTGCGCCGTGTCGATTGGAAGTGCCCACACAATCGCTTCCCGTATCGCCACCACCTATCACCACAACATTTTTCCCCGTGGCTTTTAATTCAGTCTCAAGAATATTACTCTCAATGGCGGAATGGGCCAGCCAGTCCTTTCCGGCCACCCGCTTATTATTTTGTTTTAAAAAATCCATAGCAAAATGAACACCGTTCAATTCTCTTCCCGGGATAAATAAATTTCTTGCTGTGGTACTGCCGCCTGCCAACACGATGGCATTGAAATCACGCAGCACATCATTGATACTCACATTTACCCCAATATTCGCATGGCATTTAAATATAACCCCCTCCTCTTCCATCAATTTTATCCTTCTGTCCACCACCCATTTTTCGAGTTTAAAATCCGGGATGCCATAACGCAATAATCCACCCGGGGCATCATCCCGTTCAAAAACCGTGACAGCATGTCCTGCATAATTCAATTGGGCCGCAGCAGCCAGTCCTGCAGGACCGGAACCGATCACAGCAATTTTTTTTCCTGAACGAAGATTGGGTTTCTTTGGTTTGACAAATCCTTTATCAAATGCGATCTCTATAATATGCTTTTCTATTTCTTCAATGGCGACAGCCGGTTGATTGATACCCAATACACAAGCCGTTTCGCAGGGCGCAGGACAGATCCTGCCGGTGAATTCCGGGAAATTATTCGTGGAGGAAAGGATATCAAACGCTTCTTTCCAATCCTGGCGGTACACCGCGTCGTTAAATCCAGGGATGATATTTCCGAGTGGACAACCATGATGACAAAATGGAATACCACAATCCATACAGCGGGCCGCCTGCTGGTTCAATGCTGAGTCGCTATAATTTTCTACAAACTCATTATAATGCTTCAATCGCTCTTCCACGGGTTGCTTACCCGGAAGTTCTCTTGAAAATTCTTTAAAGCCTGTTGGTTTGCCCATTCGTAACGGTTTTATTTTGTTTACCAGCTCCAGATCCCTGGTCATCTTCGTTGCGTCGCACACTTCGGGGTTCGGTTCGCCACTCAAACCTCACCCTCTACCTCCCTCTCCCTTCGGAGAGGGAGATTCAATGAATCATTAAGTCTTTGGATCAATGCATCGCTACTTTCTCATTCCTTATTTCTCATTCCTTATTTCATTCCCGGCTTTCTGACTATTCTTTATCAACACCTTTTTATAATCCTTCGGAAACACTTTCACAAAATGCTGTAGCTGGTTATCGATATCGTCAGCTATAAATTTTGCCACCGTACTCCCCGTATACTCAAAATGCTGTTGTATCATCCGGAACAATTCTTGCTTATCCTCCTGGTCACAGGGATCCAGGTCAACCATCTCTGTATTGCAATTGCCGGCAAATGCTCCTTTCACATCATATATATAAGCGATACCTCCGCTCATACCCGCGGCGAAATTCCTGCCCGTATCACCGAGGATGATCACCGTTCCCCCGGTCATGTATTCGCAGCCATGATCACCGACAGATTCAACGACCACCCTGGCACCTGAGTTTCGTACAGCAAACCGTTCACCGGCCTTACCCCTGATATAAGCTTCACCCGATGTAGCTCCATAGAGTGCCACATTACCAATGATGCTATTCTCCTCCGGTGTATAGCTTGCCGTCCGGGGCGGGTAAATGATCAAACGTGCACCGCTTAACCCTTTACCAAAATAATCATTAGCATCACCTTCGAGCTCAAGCGTAATACCTTTTGTATTGAAAGCGCCAAAACTTTGACCTGCTGTTCCCGTGAAATTGAAATGGATCGTGTTATCCGGCAACCCAGCTGCCCGGTACTTCTTTGTTATCTCGTTGGATAAAATGGTACCCAGCGTACGATCCGTATTCTTTATATCAAACGAAGCAACGATCTTCTGTTTATATTCGATAGCAGGCCCCGCTGCCTCCAGTAATTTCCAGTTGAGGTTACCATCCAGGCCATGGTCCTGTTCTTCGTTGCGATACAAACTTGTATATACGGAGTTAGGTTCTTTATACAGTACAGCCGACAGGTCAAGGTTCTTATATTTCCAGTGTTCGATCGCTTCTCTCATTTCCAGGTTATCTACCTGTCCTACCATTTCATCAACAGTCCGGAAACCCAATTCTGCCATGATCTCCCGTAGCTCCTGTGTGATCATTTTAAAAAAATTCACGACATGGCCGGGATCTCCCTTGAAACGACTTCTTAATTCAGTGTCCTGTGTAGCGATACCAACAGGACAGGTGTTCAAATGACATTTACGCATCATGATACAACCTTCCACCACCAGTGCAGCTGTTGCTATGCCCCATTCTTCTGCGCCGAGCAGGGTTGCCATCGCAATATCTCTCCCTGTTTTCATTTGTCCATCTGCCTGCACCACCACCCTGCTTCTCAATTTATTTTTTATTAATGTCTGCTGTGTTTCTGCCAACCCAAGTTCCCAGGGAAGACCTGCATGCCGGATGGAACTTACCGGTGATGCACCTGTACCGCCATCATGGCCCGAGATCAGCACCACATCCGCCTTTGCCTTTGCTACGCCAGCAGCTATTGTACCAACACCTGCTTTACTCACCAGCTTTACACTGATCCTTGCCTCCCGGTTTGCATTCTTCAGATCATAGATCAGTTGCGCCAGGTCCTCAATCGAATAAATATCATGATGTGGTGGTGGGGAGATCAATCCCACCCCGGGAGTAGCATGCCGCACTTTGCCGATCCATTCATCCACTTTATGCCCGGGCAATTGACCGCCTTCACCAGGTTTGGCTCCCTGCGCCATTTTTATTTGCAATTCATCCGCTTCTGTTAAATAGAGACTTGTTACACCAAACCTCGCCGATGCTACTTGTTTAATACGGCTTCGCATAGAATCACCATTCGCCAGGGGATCATATCTTCTTTCATCTTCGCCGCCCTCGCCGGTATTGCTTTTCCCGCCGAGACGATTCATCGCAATTGCCAGTGTGGTATGTGCTTCCCAGGAAATAGAACCAAAACTCATGGCACCTGTGGCAAAACGTTTATAAATAGTTGATGCTGCTTCCACTTCATCAATGTGAACAGAAGGACGATTCTTTTTAAACTGGAATAAACTGCGGAGTGTACAGGCTTTTTCACCCTGGTCATTGACCAGCCTGGAATATTTCTTGAAGGCCGTGTAATCGTTCATTTTTGTTGCCTGTTGCAATAGGTGGATCGTCTGCGGGTTAAATAAATGGAACTCACCTTTTCTTTTCCATTGATAGAGACCACCAGCAGGCAGGCGGTCAACCGGGATATCTTTTTTACTGAATGCAAAGAAATGTTTCGCCAGGGTCTCTTTGGCGATCTCATCCAGGCCCATGCCTTCGATCCTTGAAGTGGCTCCTGTAAAATATTTACTGACCACATCCCTGTTCAATCCCAATATTTCAAATACCTGTGCTCCCTGGTAGGATTGAAGTGTGGAGATACCCATTTTGGAAAAGACTTTCAGCAAGCCATCATTCACCGCTTTGATATAATTCTTTTTTAGTTCATCATCACTCAGAGAAGTTGGTCCACCGTATGCCGTGCGCAGCTTGCCTGTTTCTTTCATATCTCTTATCGAGGAAAGAGCCAGGTAAGGATTGACAGCTGTAGCACCGAAACCAAGCAGGCAGGCAAAGTGATGAACTTCCCATACATCGCCCGCTTCTACAATGATGCCCACTTGTCCACGCATTCCTTTACGGATAAGATGATGATGGATCGCTGCGGTAGCCAATAAAGAAGGAATTGGTGCATGGGTAGAATCAATGGCCCTGTCCTGTAGTATCAAAACTTTAAATCCATCTTCTACGGCATGTACGGCATACTCACAAATTCTTTCTAACCCTTTTTTCAAGGAACCGGGTTTTGCATCGGCTTTAAAATAACATTGAATGGTCTTTGACTGGAACAGGCCGGTATCAACACTCCTGATCTTTTCCAATTCGAAATTGCAAAGCACCGGGTGCTTCAACGCTACACTGTGGCAGGTCAAGGGATCTTCAACCAGCAGGTTGCCATTGTTGCCTGCAAACGTTGACAGCGACATTACCAGTCGTTCACGGATCGGGTCGATCGGCGGATTTGTTACCTGGGCAAAAAGTTGTTTGAAATAAGCACTCAGGTGTTGTGGCTGATCACTCAATATGGCCAGCGGCGTATCCGTACCCATGGAACCAACCGGCTCCTTCCCTTCCAGCGCCATCGGTGTGATCAGTGTGTCCAGGTCTTCCGCGGAGTAACCGAATACTTTCTGGTACTTGAATACCTGCTCATGCTCCAGCGGGGTGAACATCACTCTCGGTGCCGGTAATTCCTCCAGCCGGATCTTATACTTGTTCAGCCACTCACTATAAGGCTTTTGCGAGCAGATCTCTTTTTTCAGGTCTTCGTCGCTGATGATCTTCCCTTTTTCCATATCCACCACGAACATTTTTCCGGGTTGCAATCTTCCCTTGCTCAGTATGGTAGAAGGGTCAACGGGTAACACTCCTGTCTCCGATGCCATGATCACCCGGTCATCATTGGTAACACAATACCGCGAAGGCCGGAGTCCGTTCCGGTCCAGAGTAGCCCCGATGATCTTTCCATCCGTAAATGAAATAGAAGCCGGACCATCCCAGGGTTCCATGAATGAAGAATGAAATTCATAGAAGGACTTTTTTACGGGATCCATTTCCTCGTTGCCATCCCAGGCTTCCGGGATCAGCATCATCATAACATGGGGAAGTGAGCGGCCCGTTAGCGTGAGCAGTTCGATGATATTATCAAGGCAGGCTGAATCACTTTGCCCACCGGTAACAATAGGCAACAGCATCTCCATTTCTTCACTGGAAAAGTAGGGAGAGACAAAGCCTTTCTCACTTGTCTTTAACCAGTTCAAATTTCCCTGCAATGTATTGATCTCTCCATTGTGTGCCATATAGCGGAAGGGCTGCGCCAGTTTCCAGGAAGGAAATGTATTGGTAGCAAAACGCGAATGCACAAGGCCAAATGCACTGACTACTCTTTTATTGCTTAAGTCAGGAAAATAGTGTCTCACCTGTAAACTCGTAAGCTGGCCTTTGTAGATGATTGTTTTATAGGACAATGAAGCGATATAAAAACCCACTTCATCCTTTCGTACGGTGCTGTTGATAATATGCGTGGAATAATTCCGGAGGATAAATAATTTTCTTTCAAAGTCATCGGGGTTGGAAATATGATCGGGGCAGGCAACAAAGACCTGCTCTATTTCCGGTTCTACGCTCAATGCAGTGGGGCCGATCCCCCCGGTGTTTACGGGGACTTTCCGGTAGGCTAATATTTCCAATCCCAATTTTTCAGCCGTACGGTTCAGTATCTCCCGGCATTCTTCCCGTAGCCGTATCTCTTTGGGAAAGAAGACCATGCCAGCCGCATATTTTGTAAAGGAAGGAAGATGAACCCCAAGCCGCAGGCATTCGTCAAAGAAAAACTCATGCGGGATCTGGATCATGATGCCAGCGCCATCCCCTGTATTGTTTTCACAGCCACAGGCTCCGCGATGTTCCATGTTCTCCAGCACGGTCAGCGCATCAGCAATATGCTGGTGAGATTTATGCCCCTTGATATTGGCAACAAAACCAATACCACAAGAGTCATGTTCGAAAGATGGGTGATACAATCCCTGGTTGCCTGCCATGAGGTGCACGATTAAGGTGATGAAAACAGCCGTTAACTGTTTCATGCAGCAAGCAATGAATTGGAAAATACAAAAAAGCTTTCAGCAGGATAGCGGATCGGACATCTTCTTATCCACAAATTTGGTAGACTTCTGTACTTATACCAGGTAGCCGAACAACTGGTCGTTCTTGTTGATCGCAGAAAACCCGATATTGAAATCTTTCATTCGCCCGATCAACAGGTCATAATCATCACGGCACTGTAACTCGATACCCACCAATGCCGGCCCATCCTCTTTATTGGTCTTTTGCATGTATTCAAACCGGGTGATATCGTCGGTGGGTCCTAATACATTACTGACAAATTCTTTTAGTGCCCCCGGACGTTGTGCAAAGCTGATCAGGAAATAATGCTTTAGCCCTTCATACTGCAGGCTTCTTTCCTTTATTTCCTGCATCCGGTCAATATCATTGTTGCTCCCGCTGATGATGCAAACGACATTCTTACCTTTTATTTCCCCGGCAAAATCATCCAGGGCCGCTACAGACAAGGCACCGGCCGGTTCTACGACTATCGCATCCTCATTGTACAACTTCAGGATGGTGGAACATATTCTTCCCTCCGGAACCAGGCGCATGTCATCCAGCACTTCTTTACAGATGGGGAAAGTGAGATCGCCCACTCTTTTTACCGCTGCTCCGTCTACGAACCGTTCAATATGATCCAGTGTCACTGGATGACCGGCTCTCAATGCTTCGAGCATAGAAGGGGCGCCTTCAGGTTCTACACCGATAATTCTTGTTTTGGGTGAATATGTTTTGAAATAAGTGCCCACCCCCGCACCCAGGCCACCACCACCTACGGGTATAAACAAATAATCAATGTCAGACAGGTCTTCGAGTATCTCAACACCTACTGTACCCTGCCCTTCAATGATCCGGGGATCATCAAACGGCGGGATAAAGGTCATTCCATTATCCGTGGTGTATTGCCGGGCAGCGATCGCACAATCATCGAATGTATCGCCTACTAATTGTATAGTAATAAAGTCACCACCAAACATTTTGGTTTGCTTCACTTTCTGTTTGGGTGTAATGATCGGCATGAACACCACCCCCTTCGTATTCAATTTTTTACAACTGTACGCAAAGCCCTGTGCATGGTTGCCGGCGCTGGCGCAAACCACTCCCCGTTGTAACTGTCCGGCGGGCAATAAACACATCATGTTGTAGGCTCCGCGCAATTTGTAGGAACGAACCAATTGCAGATCTTCTCTTTTCAAAAAAACACTGCAATGATATTTCGCTGACAAGCCGGGATTGAAAGTAAGCGGTGTTCTGTTTACCACTTTCTTCAGCCGCTGACAAGCAGATGCAAAATCAAGATGGACCGTATCGGGTGTTGCTTCCGTCATACGATGTATTGTTTTTCTGACAACTCCGGTGTTTGCACAAGCTTGCTGAATACTTCCTTTGTGGACGGAGTGGGTGCCGGTGAACTTGTTACCCCGGCCCTGGATTGATTCTCCGGTCGCAGGCTTCTTACCGTTTTACCCGCTTGCCATAATTCGCTTTCCCGCAATTCTTTCAATTCTACTTCCAGGTTTTCCCTGTAATCAGCCTTGCTGTTGCTATCAATGGAACGCTGCGATTCATTACCTGCTGCTACGCTTTCATACAATTCTTTGAAGAGAGGAGCTGTGGCATCGCGGAATTTTTTCCACCAGTCCAGGGCACCGCGTTGTGCTGTGGTAGAACAATTAGCGTACATCCAATCCATACCATTCTCTGCTACCAGGGGCATCAATGACTGTGTCAGCTCCTCTACCGTTTCATTGAATGCTTCAGAAGGAGAATGTCCTTTCGAGCGGAGTACATCATACTGTGCCGCAAAAATTCCCTGTATAGCACCCATCAGTGTTCCTCTCTCCCCGGTCAGATCGCTGTAGACCTCCTTTTTAAAATCAGTTTCGAACAAATAACCACTTCCAACGGCAATACCCAGCGCCACCACTCTTTCAAAGGCGTTACCGGTCGCATCCTGGTAGATGGCATAAGAACTGTTCAATCCACGACCCTGTAGAAACATTCTTCGCAGGGAAGTGCCGCTTCCTTTTGGAGCCACCAAAAACACGTCAACATCTTTTGGCGGAAGAATACCGGTTTGTTCATTGAACGTAATGCCAAAACCATGAGAAAAGTATAAGGCTTTACCCGGCGTAAGATGTTTTTGTACTGCAGGCCACAGTGCGATCTGTGCCGCATCACTCAGCAAATAGCAAATGATCGTCCCTTTTTCCAGCGCTTCTTCAATTTCGAATAAGGTTTCGCCGGGAACAAAACCGTCACGCACCGCTTTATCCCAACTTTTGGAATTCTTTCGTTGCCCAACGATCACATTGATACCATTGTCACGTTGATTCAGTGCCTGTCCCGGCCCCTGTACGCCATAGCCGATCACCGCTACCGTTTCGTTCTTTAATACCTGCTGAGCTTTACTCAGGGGAAATTCTTCCCGGGTGACTACATTTTCTTCAACACCGCCGAAATTTAGTTTTGCCATTGTTAGTTGATTTGCCCCCATCCCCTGAAGGGGTGTAGGGAAGTTATAGTTGTTGTTGTTTTCCATTTATTGATCATCCGTACAATACCTCTTTCAAATTTTAGTAAATGATCTTCCGGACTCTCCGTCTTGCCGTCTTTCCTACTACATAGAAAATATCTCATCCTTCCTGTCCAAAAATTCATTCTCCATCACTTCTTCGCCGGGTTCCTTTTGTTCGAACTCTTTCAGCCGTTCATGAAAATCACTGCTGCCCTTGAGAATAGCCACTCTAGCACTCCGGACAAACTCGATCAATCCATAGGGTTCCAGGACTTTGACCAGGTTGTTGGTCTCTTCGCGGTGACCGGTTGTTTCGAAAACGGTATAATCCTTCCGGATAGCCACGGCCCTGGCACCATGCTCCCTTAATAATCTTTCCACTTTTACTTTCTCTGCAATAGCGTCTGTGCTTACTTTATACAGGGCCAGTTCCTGCCACACAATTTCATCTTCCGTATTATAATAGGCTTTTAATACTTCCACCTGTTTTTCAATCTGCCGGCAGAGTTTACTCACCACTTCCTCCGTTTCATTAATGACGATCGTGAAACGATGTACACTATCCACCTCGGTGGGAGAAGTATTCAGGCTTTCGACATTGATCTTTCTCCTGGAGAAAATAATGGCGATCCGGTTCAATAAACCAATTTGGTTCTCTGTGTAAACCGTTACAGTAAACTCTCTTTTACTCATAGTCACATTTTTTAAAATACAGGCCGCAGATCATCATGATTATTAAGATTGATTACGATCTTCTGCCTTTCTCATACCGATCATACTGATCAGCATACTATTTTAATCTTATTTCACTCACACTACATCCCTGCGGCACCATAGGAAATACATTGTCTTCTTTTCCTACCATGATTTCGAGCAGGTATGGTCCTTTATGTCCCAGCATATCTTCCAGGGCTTGTCCCAGCTTTTCTCTCTCCTCCACTTTGTTTCCTGCAATGCCATAACCTTTGGCCACCATTACATAATCAGGGCTGGTGATATCCACGAATGAATAACGCCTGTCATGAAACAATTGCTGCCACTGGCGCACCATGCCAAGAAACTGGTTATTTAAGATCAGTATCTTCACCTCCACCTTACTTTGCATGATCGTACCGAGCTCCTGGATGGTCATTTGAAAACCACCATCGCCGATCACCGCGATGACCGTTTTGGCCGGCGCACCGAATTTGGCACCGATAGCAGCCGGTAATGCGAAACCCATAGTACCCAATCCACCGGAAGTGATATTGCTTTTTGAATGATTGAATTGTGCATACCGGCAGGTTACCATCTGGTGCTGGCCTACATCTGTTACAATAACCGCTTCACCCTTTGTGAGCTTGTTCAGCCCATTGATCACTTCGGCCATTGACAAAGCATCGGTAGCAGGGTTCATATCCGGTATGATACAGGTGGTCTCTTCCTCTTTGGCATACTGCGCAAACTTATCCAGCCATTGAGGATACAGTTTCTGTTCCAGCAAAGCAGTCAGCATCGGTAATGTTTCTTTACAATCGCCCCATACACCGACGCTGGTCTTTACATTCTTATCGATCTCGGAAGGATCAATGTCCAGATGGATAATGGTTGCCTGTTTTGCATACTTATCCAAACGACCTGTTACCCGGTCGTCAAAACGCATTCCCACCGCGATCAATACATCACATTCGTTGGTCAATACATTGGGACCATAATTACCATGCATACCCAGCATACCGGTTGCCAGCGGATGATCGGTAGGAATGGCACCCATGCCCATGATTGTCCAGGCAGCAGGGATACCGGCCTTCTCGATAAATTGCTTGAATTCTTTTTCTGCTTTTCCCAGTATCACCCCCTGGCCAAAGATCACAAACGGTTTTTCAGCACTGTTGATGATCTTCGCCGCCGCTTCTACATATTCCGGTCTTACAACAGGTTTGGGACGATAACTGCGGATATGACCACATTTGGTATAACCCTGGTAATCGAATTTTTGTAACTGTGCGTTCTTCGTAATATCGATCAGCACAGGTCCGGGTCTTCCGCTATTAGCGATATAAAATGCTTTCGCCAGTATTGCTGGGATTTCCGTTGCATCTGTCACCTGGTAATTCCATTTTGTTACCGGCGTGGTGATATTGATAACATCGGTTTCCTGGAACGCATCCGTTCCCAGCAAGTGCGCATATACCTGTCCGGTAATACAAACAACCGGCGTTGAATCGATCATTGCATCGGCCAAACCCGTTACAAGGTTTGTGGCACCCGGGCCGCTGGTGGCAAATACCACACCTGTTCTCCCGCTTGCTCTTGCAAAACCCTGTGCAGCATGGATGGCGCCCTGCTCATGCCGCACCAAAATATGTTTCAGTTTGTCATCATAGTCATACAGCGCATCATAGACCGGCATGATGGCTCCACCCGGGTAACCGAATATGATGTCGACACCTTCGGCGATACAGGCTTCCAGTAAAGCCTGGCTTCCGCTTAACTCCGCAACAGGTTGCGATACTTTTTGTTCATTCAATAATTCCAGTGTTTCCATATACAATATTTTTTTGGGCTAAAGCCCGTAACTGTACTTTCTTTTGGTCCACGGGATAAATCCCGTGGCAATAGATAGATCTCGTTGGACTGGATAAATGCCGTGGCATTAGACAAATCCATTCGCAATGGATAAATCCTGTGGCTATTCATCCGTCACACAACCCTCGCTTGCATCCTTTACCTGTTGTGCATATTTAAATAAAACTCCATTCTTTGCTTTCAGCGCAGGTTGTTTCCATTTATTCTTTCGCTTCCTGATCTCCTTCTTACTTATTTCCAGTGTAAGTTTATTTTTCTTTACATCGATCCTGATGGGATCATTGTCTTTTACCAGCCCGAGCAACCCGCCTTCATGTGCTTCGGGTGTGATATGTCCAACTACGAACCCATGCGTACCTCCGCTGAATCTTCCATCTGTGATCAGGGCAACGGATTTTCCCAAACCTGCGCCGATGATCGCTGATGTTGGCTTCAGCATTTCTGGCATACCCGGCGCTCCTTTCGGGCCGGCATAACGGATGACCACGACGTCCCCTTTTTTTATTTTTCCTGAATGAATGCCTTTGATCAATTCAAATTCGCCATCAAATACCCTGGCAGGACCTTTAAACAATTCGCCTTCCTTTCCCGATATTTTTGCCACCGATCCTTTTTTCGCAAGGTTGCCATAGAGTATCTGCAAGTGGCCGGTACGCTTCACGGGGTTTTCAAGGGGATGAATGATATCCTGCTGTTTAAAATCAAGGGCAGAAACTTCCGACAAATTTTTCCTAAGGCTTTTGCCGGTTACGGTCAGGCAATCCCCATGCAGTAATTTTTTCTTTAATAAATATTTCATCACTGCCGGCACGCCTCCATACTGGTGCAGGTCCTGCATTAAATATTTACCACTGGGTTTGAAATCTGCCAGCACGGGTACCCTATCACTGATCGCCTGGAAATCATCCTGTGTAAGTTGAAGTCCCACGCTTTTCGCCATCGCGATCAGGTGCAGCACGGCATTGGTGCTTCCACCCAGTACCATGATCACGGTGATCGCATTCTCAAATGCCTTCTTCGTCATGATGTCCGAAGGCCTGATATCTTTCTCCAGCAACACCCGTATCGCTTTACCGGCATCCCTGCATTCCTGTTGCTTTTCTTCGCTGAGTGCGGGGTTAGAAGATGAAAAAGGCATACTCATCCCTAATGCTTCGATCGCGGCCGCCATGGTGTTCGCGGTATACATTCCACCACAGGCACCGGCACCGGGGCAACTGTTCTTTACTATTCCTTTAAAGTCTTCATCGTTCAACTGACCCGCTATTTTTTGTCCCAGTGCTTCAAAGGAGGAAATAATATTCAACTCCTGTCCTTTGTAATGTCCTGTTGCGATCGTTCCGCCATACACCATGATAGCAGGCCGGTTCAAGCGTCCCATGGCGATCAGGCTCCCGGGCATGTTTTTATCACAACCCGGCACGGCGATCAACCCGTCATAATATTGCGCACCACACACTGCTTCGATAGAATCAGCAATAATATCGCGGCTCACCAGGCTGTACCGCATGCCATCTGTACCGTTGCTGATACCATCGCTTACACCGATCGTATTAAAGATCAATCCCACCAGGTCATTATCCCAGACCCCCTGCTTGATCGTTTTAGCGAGTTCATTCAAATGCATATTGCAGGTATTACCATCATAACCCATGCTTACAATGCCCACTTGTGCTTTTTGCAGGTCGTCATCATTCAACCCGATACCGTACAACATGGCTTGTGCGGCAGGTTGTGTAGAATCCTGGGTGATGGTCTTTGAATATTTATTGAGTTCCTTCATTTTATTTTTTTGTTTTCCAACTTCAGTTTTTCATGGCATCGCCGGTTGCGTCGCACTCTTGTACTTTCTGTTCATTTCTCATCTGACCTCACCCTCTGAGCTGCGCTCGCAACCTTCGTGACTCGGTTGTCTCTCCTTTGCTTCGCGCTGCTTGCAATGACGGAGAGGGAGATTCAATGATTCATTGATTCATTGATTCATTGATTCAACGACACATTACTTTCTCATTCCTTATTTCTTATTTCCATTACGCCACCGCCTGCTGCAACCGATACGGTTTCTCCAGTACTTTGCATTTGTAGGCTTTCTGTATCACCGCTCCCAACGAGTCTTCCCAATCCGATTTAAATTCCACATTGTCCAGCGATGCCAGCTCCACTACCTCAGCGGCCGTACCACAATAAAATCCACTGTCTGCACCCCGCATCGCTGCTGAATTAAAGAACGTCTCTTTCACAGGTATACTCAGTTCATTACATATTTCGATCACCGTTGCCCTCGTGATGCCCGGGAGAATATTTCCTTTAGCCGGTGTATAGATCACACCGTCATTTTCATAGAACACGTTAGCGCCCGGGCCTTCTGCCACAAAACCGTTACCATCCAGCAGCAAGGCCTCATCAAATCCATTGTCCTTTGCTTCCTGGCATGCTAATATGGAGTTTACATAATGCCCGCTCACTTTTGCCTCAATATGAAAACCATCCGGGTTGGGCCGTCGGTAAGTAGAGGTCATGATCCGCATCTTGTTGGCGAGATAGCCATTTGTCCACTCCCACGCCTCGATAGCAAGCCAGGATTCCTTTCCTTTCGATAAGGACATGTTCGCAGAGCATAGAACGATCGGCCGCAAATAGGCATCATTGAAATTATTTTTGGCCAATACTTCATAACTCAGTTCAATGAGTTGCTCTGTAGAATAATGAAAGGGCATCTTCATCAGTTCAGCCGAATGACGAAGCCGGTCATAGTGTTCCCTTGCCTTAAAGATCTTTGTGTTTTCACCTATGGGATAAGAGCGGATTCCCTCAAAAACCGCATAGCCATAGTGCAGTGACTGGCTGTACAGGTCTGTCTTTGCGGCTGCGGCTTTGATAAACTCGCCGTTGAAATAGATGATGGTGTTGTCGTTGTAGTAGCCTCCTAACCCCCCGCTAGGGGGCTTTGGACTCTCAACGTTTGAAGTCTCTTTTTTTGTTTTGGTGTTTACGCTCTTCGTTGCCATAGTTATTTTACATTTTAGGGCTTTTTTATTTGTCAGACGGAGACCGTTTTTATTTTTTTATTTGTCAGACGGAGACCGTCAGACAAATAAAAAACCCGCCTCTTGGAGGCGGGTTGCTTATATTTTGAGTTTGTTAGTTCAATATCATGCACCACCTCCGTTTGAAGAAGATATAATAATCACCACGACAATAATAATTGACGCAAAAGAGGTGATAATATTATATGTACTATTCTTCAACATGAAGGATGTATGTTTTATAAATATACACCCGCCGTTTCAAAAAAAGAACTGAACAAGCAAGTTTATTTTGCCCCTAATCCCGAAAAGGGAATATCGGGCATACTAACGATTGTTTTTATTTGTCAGACGGAGACCGTGATTTTTTTATTTGTCAGACGGAGACCGTGATTTTTTTATTTGTCAGACGGAGACCGTCAGACAAGAGGCTCAGATAATCGTCGACTTTCTCAACTCAATATTTTCCTTTCTCACCCCACCCGATATTTTCCCGCTTACATAGTCGCTTACCAGTTCCCCGATCGTAGAAGTGAAATAAAAATTAACCGGCTCAATATCCTTTGTAACGAATGAATACTCTATCGTCCAGTTTACCGCCTCCCGGACAAGATTAGCTTCTTCTTTCATCCCCAGGAATTCCAGCATCATAGCGGCAGAGAGAATAGAACCTACAGGATTGGCAATGTCTTTGCCGGCAGCCTGAGGATAGGATCCATGAATAGGCTCAAACAACGCAAGACCACCCGCTCCCATAGATGCAGACGGCAATAATCCGAGTGACCCGCTGATCACACTGGCTTCATCGCTGATGATATCGCCAAACATATTTTCGGTTAGAATGATATCAAATTGTTTCGGGTTCAGTATGATCTGCATAGCGGCATTATCCACGAAAAGGTAATCCACTGTCACTCCCGGGTATTGCGGGGCGATCTCCTGCACCACTTTTCTCCAGAGCCTGGACGTTTCAAGCACATTGGCTTTATCGACCAGGGTTAGCTTTTGCCGGCGTTCGGGCTTTTGAGCAAAATGAAAAGCGAGATGTGCTATGCGTTCGATCTCTTCCCTGGTGTACACGCAATTGTCAGAAGCGATCGTTCCCTCTTCATTTAATTTTTTCTCCCCAAAATAAATGCCACCTGTCAGTTCCCGGAAAATGATAAAATCCACCCCTTCAATGGTCTTCGCTTTTAACGGAGATAAATGGTGCAACGAAGGATAGGTCGTGATGGGTCGGATATTGGCATAAAGCTGCAATGCTTTGCGAAGCTTTAATAAACCCTGTTCCGGCCGCACTTTCGCCGCAGGATCATTATCATATTTCGGGTGACCGATAGCGCCAAATAAAATAGCGTCGCTGTCAAGGCAAACTTCAATGGTTTTATCCGGAAGCGGATCACCTGTCTTGTCAATGGCTGCGGCGCCCATCAGGCAATAGGTATATTCAAAGCTGTGGCCGAACGCTGCAGCGATGGCATTCAATACCAGTACAGATTGTTTGGTTACTTCCGGCCCGATCCCGTCGCCCTCTATTACTGCAATCCTTTTTTTCATAATTCTTTATACTCTTTGGATTTCGAATTGTTGTATGTCTTCTTTTATGCTGATCAAATAATCAATATCATCATAACCGTTGAGCAAACAGGTTTTTTTATAACTGTTAATGTCAAAATGTTCCTGTTCGCCCGTGGAATTGATCCTGATAGTTTGTTGGTCAAGGTCAACAGTCAGTTCCGTATTATTGTCCTGCAGGAAGATCCGTTGAAGAAATGCATCGCTTACCTGTACAGGGAGCACACCGTTGTTCAATGCGTTATTTTTAAAAATATCGGCGAAGAAACTGGAGACAACCACTCTGAATCCATAATCGAGGATGGACCAGGCCGCATGTTCCCTGGAAGAGCCGCAGCCAAAGTTTTTACCGGCGACCAGTATCTCCCCATCAAACTGTGACATGTTCAGCGGGAAGTCGGCCCTTGTTTTTGATTCGTCATCATTATAATACCGCCAGTCCCGGAAAAGATTTTTTCCAAAACCATCCCGTGTAGTGGCTTTTAAAAAACGGGCGGGTATGACCTGGTCCGTATCGATATTCTCGATATTGACAGGAACAAAACGGGATACAAAGCTCCCCCACCCCCGCAAGGGGGGCTTTCGGGTCCCAGAGTTCGAAGACCCTGTTTGTACGCTAGTGTTTAAGTTCTTATCTGGCATAGTTATCTTAAAAGTTTAAGCCGCTAAAGTCCTTCCTACGGATGGGTTGGGGCAGGCCATTAGTTTAGCAACTCTCTTACATCCGTTACCATCCCTGTAATAGCTGCTGCTGCTGCCATCAAGGGACTTGCCAAAAATGTTCTTGCACCCGCACCCTGTCTTCCTTCAAAATTCCTATTGCTGGTGCTGATACAATACTTACCCGCCGGAATTTTATCTTCATTCATTCCCAAACAAGCCGAACATCCCGGCTGCCTCAATATAAATCCAGCTTCTTCAAATATTTTATCGATCCCCTCGCTGATTGCCTGTGCAGCTACTTGTTTGCTTCCGGGTACGATCCATACTTCCACATCGGCTGCTTTCTGTTTTCCTTTGACGAAAGAAGCCACCATCCGCAGATCCTCAATCCGGGAATTGGTACAGCTACCTATAAATACATAATCGATCTTCTGCCCTTTTATAGCAGCGCCCTGCTGCAATCCCATATACGCTAATGATTTTGATAACCCTGAGCGGTCGTTCTCATTGATCGTTTCGCTGGTGGGGATTGTGCCGGTCACGCTAATACCCATGCCGGGGTTTGTGCCATAGGTGATCATCGGTTCTATACCTGCTGCGTCAATAAAAATTTCTTTGTCAAAAACGGCATCGTCATCCGAATACAACTGCTTCCACTCTGTTAGTTTCTTTTCCCACAGTTCGCCCTGCGGAGCAAATTTCCTTCCTTTGATATAATTGAAGGTAGTTTCATCGGGAGCGATCAACCCGCAACGTCCTCCCATTTCAATACTCATATTACAAATGGTCATCCGGGCTTCCATACTCAATGAACGGATAGCAGAACCCGCAAACTCCACCGCATAGCCCGTTGCGCCACTCGCAGTGATCTTTGAAAGGATATATAATACAATGTCTTTTGACACCACGCCTCCATTCAACTCGCCATCCACGTTGATGCGCATCAGCTTTGGTTTGGTCTGCAGTAAACATTGCGAAGCGAAGACCATTTCTACTTCAGTGGTGCCGATCCCAAAAGCGATAGCGCCGAATGCACCGTGTGTGGATGTATGGCTATCCCCGCAAACAATGGTCATCCCCGGTTGCGTGATGCCCAATTCGGGTCCTATCACATGCACAATGCCCTGGAACCGGTGCCCAAGGCCATACAATTCAATTCCATGCTCAGCACAATTTTTTTCCAGCGTCTCTACCTGCAAACGGCTTAATTCTTCCTTGATCGGCAGGTGTTGGTTTACCGTCGGCACATTATGATCGGCTGTAGCGATCGTTTGTTGAGGTCGCAGCAGTTCGATCCCTCTTTTATTCAACCCCGTAAATGCCTGGGGGCTTGTTACCTCGTGAATAAAATGCCGGTCAATATATAAAACAGCGGGGCCATCGTCAATGGTTTTGACGATATGTGTCTCCCAGATCTTTTCAAATAAAGTTTTCGGCATTTTTGTTTTGTTTGTCATCGTCTGTGCTACTATCATCGCCTGTTGCGTCGCACTCTTGTACTTCCGGTAATTCTATTCATCTTGTTGAGCCCCTACGGGGCTCTAAATTCATTTTATTCATTGCTCCCCGATTTCATCGGGGCTACCGACATTTAACCCCTATGGGGTTAGAAAAGCATCTCATCTTCCAACCCGGGTTAATCCCGATAGCTATCGGGACCGGGTCTATGAAGTTTAGGCAAGAGCAGTCGTCGTCTGATATTGCTTCGCCAACGATTCCAAATCCGCGTCTTCCACTTCTCTTTTACTATCTGCAACTTTTAAAAACTCATCATACAGAACATCCACGTCATTGCGGTCGAACTGGAAGCCCAGTTTTTGAAACCGGTATGCCAAGGCACTTCTCCCGCTTCTTGCTGTCAGTACGATCTTGGAGCTATCGGCTCCTACTTCTTCGGGATTGATGATCTCGTAGGTCTGTGAATCTTTCAAAAAACCATCCTGGTGAATACCGGATGAATGCGAGAAAGCATTGCTTCCCACGATCGCTTTATTGGGCTGGACCGGCATCCGCATAGTATCCGATACCAGCCTGCTCAAAGGATTTAGTTGCTCCGTTTTAATATCGGTATAAAGACCGAGCTGCTTATGCTGCCGGATGATCATCACCACTTCTTCCAGTGAGGTATTACCGGCTCTTTCTCCCAACCCGTTGATCGTACATTCAATTTGCCCGGCACCTGCGATAACACCGGCGATCGAATTGGCTGTCGCCAAACCGAGATCATTATGACAGTGACAGGAAATAACGGCTTTGTCAATATTGGAAACATTGTTGACCAGGTAAGCGATCTTCTCGCCATACTGGTGTGGAAGACAATACCCCGTTGTATCAGGAATATTCACCACAGTGGCGCCCGCTTTGATCACTGCTTCGATCACCTGTGCCAGGTAATCATTGTCTGTTCTTCCTGCATCTTCTGCATAAAACTCCACATCATCGGTAAAATTCCTGGCCCATTTCACACATTGTATAGCCCGTTTCAAAATATCTTCCCTTGTGGAATTGAATTTAGAACGGATATGAAAATCGGAAGTGCCGATCCCGGTATGGATCCTCGGCCGGGCCGCATATTTCAAGGCTTGTGCAGCTACTTCAATATCTTTTTGCACGGCACGGCTGAGCCCGCAGACGGTAGCATTCTTCACGGCTTTTGCAATATGACTGACGGATTCAAAATCGCCGGGGGATGAGATAGGAAAACCCGCTTCGATTACATCAACTCCCAGTGCTTCCAACTGAAGAGCCAGTTCCAGTTTTTCCCGTGTATTTAATTTACATCCCGGCACCTGTTCACCATCACGTAACGTGGTATCAAAAATAAATATCTTTTGTTCCTGCATACACTTGTTAGTTATACCCCGGGTTATCTTTGATAAGTTGCGTTGCCTCGTCTTAACAGCCCGGGTAAAGCAAAATAGCAAGTGCAGATAAAAGAATTGATATCAAACCCACAGCATTTTCCGAGCCCCGGGAGGCTTGCATCCCGTTGAAAGCCTTAATAGCAAAGGGTTTTCTTAATTGCCATTTACGATGCCTAACACACAAAATGATAGTCTTTTCCTGATGATCAAATCGCTGAACAGCGCGGAGAAAAGGCATTTTAAGCTCTATACAGCCAGGAACCCGGGCACAGGGGCCTCTAAGTTCATCCGCCTCTTTGATGTGCTCGATACCATAAAAGAATACAATGAAGAAACGATACTGAAGAAAGCGAAGATCATCAAGCCTGCGCAACTGGCGAATGTAAAAGCGCATTTGTACGGGCAATTACTGGTATCGCTCCGGTTGCTGCACAGCTCTAAAAATACAGACACGCAGATCCGGGAGCAGATCGATTTTGCCAAGATCCTTTATAATCGTGGGCTGGTGATACAAAGTCTTAAGATATTAGATAAGGCAAAAACACTGGCGAGGGAGAACAGTCATTATATCCTGGTGCTGGAGATCCTTCAATTTGAAAAGTCGATCGAGTCCCAGCATATCACAAGAAGTATCAAAGGAAGAGCGGATGGGCTGGTTGGTGAAACGGAATATATACTGGACCAGGTATCCGTAGTTAGCAGGCTCTCAAATATATCGCTGCTGATGTACGGGCTCAAGGACGAGACGGTGAAGATCGAGAATTTGCGTGATCTCACCGCCGCACTGCAGGCCGCCGGCACGCCGGTGCGCGCGC
>JANOHQ010000346.1:0-3743 GCA_031406595.1 Chitinophagaceae bacterium | reverse complement strand
TACTGTTCAGTTATCCTATGGCCTGGAAGGGTTTGCTCCTAACCGTCATCTTGCCAAAGAAGATGGTAAGAGTATTGCTGCTGATGAAACTGCACAGTTTATGGTGATCGAGTTTGACCGCAATGAAAAAAGAATTGTGGTATCTCATACCCGTATCTGGGAGCAAGGCAAGGTAGAAGAAGCAGAAGCTGTGAAGAAAGAAGCAAGAAGCGAAGCAGAGAGCACCCGCAAAGCTGTGAAGAATGTGCAGAGTAAAGTCGAGAAAGCAACACTGGGAGACCTGGGTGTGCTGGCTGACCTGAAGAAGAAGATGGATAATGCCGGTGAGCAAAATGCCGCTGAAGAAGCAAAACCAGAATAATCGTACAACTACGATATACAAAGCCCCTTGCACCAGGCGAGGGGCTTTTTTTTGCTCAAATGCAGTGAGAATAAGGGTTTAAAGCGATCAAAATTAATTTAGACAGACTATTGCACTTCTGTGAACTAGTCTATACATTTGTTGCCAACGGAAAATCTATCCGGCAATAGTTCATCCTCCTTCCTAAGAATTCCCTACCCAAGTCTTCCTCTGATTCCCAATTGATGATCCTTTTATACCGGTCTTAATTTGCCGGTCTGATAATATTTAAAAGAACCCTGAGCATGAAACTTTTTTCCAGCCTAAGGCTATTTGCCTGTTGCGGACCCAGGGTCCATATGGGATGTATTATTCTCTGCTTCATCCTGGTCGGGACTTCTGGTAGTTACGGTCAGCGTTCGGAGCCTTTTCTATTCAATTGCGTTGTCCCCGGGCAGGAAATGAAGATCGATGCCATCGTCTCCGGTGCCAATACCTATACCAATTATCACTGGCAATATAAAACTCCGTCGGGTAGCTGGACCTGTTTTACAGAAGGGGTGAATGCTATCAATGGAACAGATTTTCCAGTTTCGGGAGCCACAAAAATTGGCGGTGCAAACGATGCGCCTCTGCTTACGATCGGTCATGCCACCATGGCGCTGGATAATGTCATGGTCAGGTTACTTATGGGAGGCGGATCGGATCCTTGTATTGTTACTTCTCCTGTCTGGGGAGGCGATGACCAGGGTAAGCAGGATACAAAGTACCTGCGGCTCCATGTTTTCGGTAGTCAAAACGAGTGTCCACCCAACTCCTACTCCTGTAGCGGTAATAAGATTTCAGATGGCGCCGATTACTACGGTGGATTCGAGAATGTAGCTTATAATACCGGTACGGGCATTTATACAAGAAAGAATTTCGGTGCTAACTATGCGTCTTCTGATCTTGCTTTTGGCAGCTCCGCTGGCCGCTACCAGGATATCAACAATCCGTATGCGATGAATAGTGGCTTCTACAGGGATATTGCACCTCACTCAGGAAATTACCAGCTGGTAGTTAGTGGTCCCCAAAATACGACCAGCCGGGCTTGGTATAAAAATAATATTGATGTAATACCAGGTGCTCAATACCGGTTTGCCCTGTGGGTGGCGAGGATCGATAATACAGATCCCGTTATTAGTTTAAAAGTTACAGCAGGTGCCACCACTACCACTGTAGTTAGTTATGATATGTTTCCTGAGCCTGTCGGTACCTGGAAACTGGTACAAGGAAATTATTTCGTTCCCATGGGAACGAATCAGGTGGACATCAGTGTTATTGACACCCAAACAGGGGGATCGAATAATTATTCGCTGGACGATATTTGTTTTCGCGAATGCTTTAATTGTGGTACGCTTCCGCTTCACCAATTCGAACTCCGGGCTTATCGCAAGGGGAATACGGTCGACCTGAAATGGATCGCGGAAAACGAAATGAACACCAGCAGTTTTGTTATTGAAAGAAGCATGGATGGGCTCAGTTTCATAGGGATCGGGTCAAAGCCCCCATCGGGGCCGGTCAATACGCCTACCAACTACCAGTTTGATGACAATAGTATACCGGGGCTGACTTCCGCCTCCATTATTCATTACCGGATCAAAGCGATGGACAATGGCAGCCGGTTTGCCTATTCAAATGTTACTACCGTAAAAGTGGGTGCTGCAACCGGTATCCTTGTATGGCCAAATCCCGCGGGAAGTTTTCTTAATATTACCTACGATGCTTCCAGCAGCACCACCATCGATATCAGTTTGATGAACACCCAGGGCGGATTGGTGCGCCAGGAAATGCTGAAAGTGAGCCGCGGTGTTAACCAGTTTTCTATGAATGATATCGGCAGACTGCCCGCAGGGATATATCTTATCCGCATCACTGACAAGAATACGGGTAAACTGTATACGCAGAAGATTTCAAAGTAGCCTGCGGTTGTCATATTGCCAGAATTCAGCAAGAAAACCTTTTTGATTTACAAGGCTTTAGTAAATATGTTTTAAAAGGTTTGTAAACGCCGTTTTATTGAAATACTTTTATCCTGTTCAAGCCCCCACCACTTCTCCACCATCCTACGCAATACTCCACTTGTTTCTATTTCCTTGTAAAACTTAAAACAGTTAAGTCATTGCCTTATTGTAAGGTTATTGTCTTGGCGTAATCCACCGTCACTCTGAAAGGCCAGTATAATATTTTTTATTATTTAAACCTTTCGAGCATGAAAAAAGTTTTACAATTGGCCCTCTTGAATGGCGGCCTGTTATTTGCAGTTGCAGGCAACTCGCAAAATGTTTATCCCAAAGAAAAATTTCCTAACACATTCAGTGGTACCGGCTCTTTTGCGGGCGATATCGGTAGTTGGACAGCATCGGAAGTTGGCAGTGGGATATTATCGGTCGATAATAACCAGTTTTATTCTGCTGACAATTCCCTGAGGATGGGTATCACCAGTAATACAAACGGACCACATACGTCAACAGCAACCACGCCGGTGTATGATCTGCTGACCATTTCCTGTGATCCGTCTCCCAGATCGGTGATGGTCAAGTACAGGTTATATTTCACAGATCTTAATGATGCGGCGGACTTTACATTCACTATTAATGCATCCAGTACGGCGGTTCCGGCCTGGACTAATGTGTATAGCCAGACCGCTACACAGCTGAATGTTGTTTACAATACCGGCACCTGGTATGAATTAGTGCTTACATTACCTTCCACATACCGTACTGCCAATTTCAGACTACAGTTTGTTACAAGCAAAGCCGGAAGTTCTGATGAAAACAATGTGCTTTGCATTGATGACCCGGTTGTTTTGGATCCTGCTATTCCTGATTTTTCCGGTACTCCCGGATATACGGACAATGCTCCTGCCGGCGTATCGGTAAATGATGTGTATACCTATGCCAATGTTGCCACTTTCCCGGAAGCGATCTATGCAGAGATCAAGATCGAAGCTATCGTAAATGCTACCCTCGACAATATTGATAATAATAATCCTGATGCAGGGGTATCACAACGTTTTCAACCCCGTATTGCTCCCAGCCCGCAGAGCATGAACGCCAACCAGGAGGGATATTTCCAGTTTGCGATCACCTACCGGAAAGTAAGCGATAATAATGTCGTGAATTTTACGGGTCTGCGTTACCGTCACTTTGATATTGATGGTGCTACAGGTACAAACTTTACATTCCGCGAAACCGGCTGGATCACCGGGCATGGTTCATTCCTGGTAAATGCTCCTTCAGATCTCACGGATGGTGGAAATGTAGTGAGCGGAGGGTATACCTGGAAAAAAGCATTGGGTGAACTGAGCGAACATACCAGCATATCACTGGATCCGGATGTTTACTATACGGCTGTATACGGA
>JANOHQ010000393.1:0-6010 GCA_031406595.1 Chitinophagaceae bacterium | reverse complement strand
TCTTTCCAAATTTTTCAAGATTAGAAAGGCTGTCGATATTGATATGCACAGCAGACGACACCGCTTCTTCGATCTCGCTGAAATTGATCCCGTTGGATGTATATAAAATACGAGCGGGTGGAAATCCCGCATGCAAAGCCAGTTTCACTTCATTGATGGAACTACAGTCCACGTTGCAACCGGTATCTTTTATATAGCGCAGCACATTGATATTGGTCAGCGCTTTGCTGGCATAAAAGAAAATGGTATCCATGCCTGAGAATGCGGTCACTAATTTGCTGTACTGCTCACTTATTTTTTCAGCGTGGTAAACATACAATGGTGTGCCAAAACTATTGGCGGTACTGGTCAATAACTCATTGGATAGTGCTCGTGGCATGTTTGCGAATATAGTTATCTAAAAAGGAATAATAAAATAGACTGCGTTCAGCATGACTTACAGCTTATTTGCAAAACCCCTCTTTTCAAAACCTGAACCATATAGGACATAGATAACATTAGGAAACACATAGAAAAAACTATGTGCAACCCTATGTACCTACTGTGTCGCAGTCGGCCCAGACAAAGGAAGGGTGGTTCAAAACAGTATTTCGATAAATTCTCTCAAGGAACAACTATGCCATCCTGTAACTGGATGGCATAGCAATATAAAAAATTCGGACTGTATATTAGTTCTCTTCTCCTTCGCCCTGTTCTTTATTAATGACCAGTTCACCACCATCGGTTACAAGCAACGCTTCTGCCTCATCTGTTTTTCCTTCGTTCTCTGCTACCACATCTTTCATGATGGTAGGCTCCACCATTTGTTCCGCCAGTACTTCTTTGATCTTTGGCAATTCGTCGGCTGAATTGATCCCGAAATAATCCATGAAATTCTTGGAGGTTGAATAAAGCAAAGGCTGGCCTGCTGCTTTTTCGTTTCTCCCGGTGATAATGATCAATTCTTTTTCCAGCAGTTTCTGTACCGCATAATCAGAACTGACCCCGCGGATAGATTCGATCTCGCCTTTGGTTACGGGTTGCTTGTACGCCACAATTGCCAGTGTCTCCAATGAAGCGGCCGAAAGGCGTTTCAGGAATTTCTCCCCGTTGAGCTGCGCTACAGTCTTGTGAAATGCTGGTCTTGTCAGGAACTGCCAGCCTCCTCCACTTTGTTTTACTTCGAAAGGATAAAAGTCGGCGCTGTATTTTTCCGTGATCCCCTCCAGTGCAGCTTCCACCTGGTCAAGTGAGATCTTATCGTCCATGAAGCCCAAAGCGTTATTGGCCAATTCGACAATCTCAAGGGTAGTCAATGGCTTCTCGCTTGCAAAGATGAGAGCTTCAATATGTGGTATCAGATTAGTTATTTCCATGTAAGAAAGTCAAATGGGTCAAAAAATGGTCAAAAAGGTCAAATGCGAAACAATGTTCAAAGAAGCAAGGTAACAATCAACGGTAAAAAGTTCAAAACAGGTTATTAACAAATTGTTACTCACTTTTCTGTGTTCCAATCGAGCTGATATATCCAAACATCAAACGAAAATAGCTGTTCAATTTTTGTGAAAGAAGATTAAAATCTTCTTCAGATAGCAGTTTTCTCGCTTTTGCTTTCACTGTAACTGTAAGAGTTTCCTTTGCAGATCCGCGGCTGTAATAACAAAAATTCCTGTTCTCTTTAAAATGAAACCGGCCATAACCCTCACTGATATTCATTGCAATTGAATCTGCGGCTTCTACATATTGGCTACCCAGGGTCTTTTTTGGAAAATAGCCCCACTTATCCACTATCGCCCATACCATTTCTCCGATCTCCATAGCTACCTGGTAAACTTGCAGCTCTTCTAATTTTACTCCGAAAGCCATGAGATAAAATTATAGCATCAACCCTGAGACAAGAAGGTATTTTTCCCCTTTTAAAAAAAAAATTCGGAAATTCTTTAAGAAAATCTACACCGATCTGAGTCCATTGGACCTGTATGACCTTTTTACCCCTGGAGCGCCGCAGCACCACTTACGATCTCTGTCAGTTCAGTTGTGATGGCTGCCTGTCTTGCACGGTTATAAGATATCTTGAGTGAGCGCAGCATTTCATTCGCATTCTCACTCGCTTTGTCCATAGCCGTCATTCTTGCACCATGCTCGGAAGCATTGGAATCAAGAACGGCTTTATAGAGTTGTGTGTTGAGGATCTTTGGCATCAATTCAGCGATCAGCAATTCTTTGGAAGGATCGTAAATAAAATCGGCTTTGGCCGCCCCTGCTTTTTTCACCACTTTAGGGATGGGCAGGAAACGCTCTACGCTGAAAGTCTGGGTGGCCGCATTCTTAAACTGGCTGTACACGAGTTCTACCACATCAAATTGTCTTTCTTCAAATGCTTTCATGGCTGCTTTGGAAGCCGCTTGTACATTTTCAAATGTAAGATTCAGGAAAATATCTTTGAACGTAGCATCTGCTTTGTAATTATTCTTGGCAAAATGCTCGTATCCTTTCTTACCGATATTCCAGATGGTGATATTGCCTTTTTTATATTGCCCGGGATATCTATCGGCGATCGTTGCCTTGGTCAGTTTGATAGTATTGGCATTGAATGCACCGGCCAGTCCGCGGTCGCTGGTAATAACAATGAACAGGATTTTCTCTACAGGTCTTTCAATAGCCAATGGCATTCCACCTTCTCCACCTTCACTGTTGCTTACAATATTGCTGAGCATTTCCTGTAATTTCTGTGCGTAAGGACGCATCTGGACAATAGCATCCTGTGCCCGTCGGAGTTTCGCGGCACTTACCATCTTCATGGCCTTGGTGATCTGCTGCGTACTTTGTACTGATTTGATGCGGTTCCGAACCTCTTTTAATTGTCCTGCCATTCTTATTGTATTTATGGGCCGCCCGCCCGTACCGAACGGTACGTTCGGGCGGGCAAAAGTACGGTCTTGGGACTAAAATTCCAGCCTGAAATGAAAATAAAAAATGCCGCGGAATGGGATGTTACTTAGATGTGTAAATCTCACCATGCCAGCTGTAAACACCGGCTGATCAATTAGTCTTTGAGGAAAAGTTCCCTTTTTAGTGCATAAGTGACCAGAAGTCTCCCACCTTTCCGGCTTGGACCCTCTATCTCCTTGTCTGTTTCCTTAATAAACTCAAATTGGACCGGCCCGGAACAAAGCTTTAAAAGATCATCTGGGGTTACAACAAGCTGTCGTTTTACTGGCGCAGCCAATACACTACCGGAAGAGGTGATCCAACCTACAACCTCATCAATAGAACCATCTTCATTTCCGAATGCTGTATCGGTCAGTATGACACGCAATTGATCGTTGGATTTAAGGCCAGAAAACTCAACAACCAGGCTATCCCTGGAGATCGTATCCGGCAAAGATGTTAACAAAACAAGCGGGTCGAAGCTGAACTCCTCCCGGTATTCTTTCCCTTCTGTACCCCTAAAAATAATTTGGTGCTTACCAGCAAATGCAGCAATAGGTTTATGCAATTCATAGAAAATATCACCTGAGCGGGTAGTGTCTGGCGGTATCGTTTCGCCATCCAGTGTTACCCCGTTGGCATCGCCGGCGCCGATCGCATCTTCATCTTCCCCACCGGCACGGTATTGAAGCAGGATCGTCAGGTTATCATTACCTTCTTCGCCGGTAACCTGGTAATCGAAATAGATGCTGTCGGGATCGCCTTCACCATCCTTATCTTTTTCAAGTGTACAGGAACCGGATATGACTAAGCTGCTAATAAAAAGAAGTGAAACGACCCTGTTCATTACTGGAATTTATTACTAAAACTATGCCGGGGCAAGATACAGCAACAAAACAAAAACACTGTTCCGGCATCCCTAACCATCATCGGCAAATATGCCAGTTTTAGCTTGAAAACCACCCTACTAAACTGCAAACTATGGCTTATCTTTGCCGCCCCCGGATCCCGATAGCCCTGAATTAATCGAAGGGTCGGGACGGGTGAAACGCTGTCAAAATGGCTCGTAAAGACATTGTAGCACCGTTTTTGACCAGCGAAAAGCTATTCCTAATAATAATTACCCAACCATGCTTGGTTTTATTTCAAAAATTTTTGGTGGCAGTAAGTCGGAAAAAGATGTAAAGAAAATTGAACCTTATGTTGGTAAGATCAATCAGTTCTTTTCCTCCTATTCATCCCTGACCAATGACCAGCTGCGTAATAAAACACAGGAATTCCGCCAGCGGATTAAAGAGCATCTTGCGGAGATCGATGCGGAGATCGCCGCGCAGAACGCTTCTGCCGAAGAAATTCCGTTTAACGACCTGATGGGCAAAGATTCCATCTACCAGGAAGTTGACAAGCTTAAAAAAGACCGGGATAAAAAGATCGAAGAAGCATTGGAAGCCATCCTTCCCGAAGCATTTGCCGTAGTAAAAGAGACAGCCCGTCGCTTCAAGGAAAACCAGGAGATTATTTCCACAGCTACACAACTGGATAAAGACCTGAGTATAAAAAAGGAATACATCAGTATCGATGGTGATAAATCTATATTTAAGAATACCTGGACGGCTGCCGGCGGATTAGTGACCTGGAACATGGTTCACTATGATGTACAGCTTATCGGTGGGGCCGTTTTACACCAGGGAAAGATTTCGGAAATGGCTACGGGTGAAGGAAAGACCCTTGTGTCCACCTTACCGGCTTATCTCAATGCCTTACCGGGCGAAGGTGTACATATCGTGACCGTGAATGATTACCTGGCCCGTCGTGACCAGGAATGGAACGGAACCATTTTTGAATGGCTCGGTATTACCGTTGACTGTATCGACAAACACCATCCTAACAGTGAAGAAAGAAGAAAAGCTTACCTCGCCGATATCACCTATGGCACCAACAACGAATTTGGTTTTGATTACCTCCGGGATAACATGGTGCACACTCCTGAAGAAATGGTGCAACGCAAACACCATTACGCGATGGTGGATGAAGTGGATTCCGTGTTGATCGATGATGCGAGAACGCCGTTGATCATCTCGGGCCCGGTACCCAAAGGAGAAGATCAGCAATTTCACATCCTGAAACCCCGTGTTCAGCAGATCGTGCAGGAGCAGGAACGCATCGTACGTAATTGTTTGAATGAAGCCAAAAAACGTTTTGCAGAAGGCGATGATGATGCAAAAGGTGGCGGACTGTACCTGTTCAGGGCCAACCGTGGTTTGCCCAAATACGGACCGGTGATCAAATTTTTAAGTGAACCGGGTATCAAAGTAAAAATGCAGAAGGCAGAGAATTATTACCTGCAGGACCAGCAGCGGCATATGCATATCGTGGATGAAGAACTCCTGTTCCACATCGATGAAAAAAATAATTCAGTCGACCTGACCGATAAGGGTTTGACCATGATCACCCGTTCCGGCGAGGATACGGAGTTTTTTATCCTTCCCGATATCGGTGTCAAACTGGCCGAGGTAGAAAAAAGCACTACGGATGCCGAAGAGAAATTACACCAGAAAGAAGCTATCCTGAATGACTATGCACAGAAAGCAGACCGCATCCATACGGTTCAGCAATTATTGAAAGCGTATAGCTTATTTAATAAGGATGTTGAATACGTGATCATCGATGGTGCCATCAAGATCGTGGATGAGCAGACCGGTCGTATCATGGAAGGACGCCGTTATTCCGATGGTTTGCACCAGGCGCTGGAGGCAAAAGAGAATGTAAAGATCGAAGCGGCAACACAAACCTATGCAACTGTTACGCTGCAAAATTATTTCCGTATGTACCACAAACTCTGTGGTATGACCGGTACGGCAGAAACAGAAGCAGCGGAGTTGTGGAGCATCTATAAACTGGATGTGGTGAACGTACCCACGAATATTGGCATGATCCGGAAAGACAAGCAGGACCTTGTTTATAAAACAAAAAGAGAAAAGTATAAAGCGGTGATCGATGAGATCGAATTATTGAGGAATGCGGGTCGCCCCTGCCTGGTGGGTACCACTTCCGTAGAAGTAAGTGAGTTGCTGGGGCGGATGCTGCAGCAGAAAAAGAT
>JANOHQ010000392.1:0-3328 GCA_031406595.1 Chitinophagaceae bacterium | reverse complement strand
ACGCGGTGGTGGTGGTGGTGGCGGCCGGAGGAACGATTGTCGCTACATCCGTGGCGGCTGTGGAGGCTGATTTAAAAAGAAGAGATACTACAAACACTCATTACGATAGTTGAAGTGCCGGTGCTGAAAAGTTCCGGCCTTTGTTTTTTCAGCCCTGTTCTGTTTTAACTTGCAGGCTGTTCACATTTCCACATTATCACATCTCCTAATTTCCACATTACTATGCATTCCTTTGAAGTACGGGGCGGTAAAAAACTGAGTGGTGAAATCATTCCGCAAGGTGCAAAAAATGAAGCCCTGCAGGTGATCAGTGCTGTATTGCTCACTTCCGAAAAAGTGACGATCACCAATATCCCGGATATTATCGATGTAAATCTGCTGATCGAATTGCTCGGTGAGATGAATGTCAAAACAGAAAGGACCAGCAGGGATACCTGTACTTTCCAGGCTGACGATGTCAACATTGACTACCTCCATAGCGAAGCGTATAAAAAGAAAACGGGTAAGCTGCGGGGCTCAGTTATGTTCGCAGGACCCCTGCTCTCCCGTTTCCGGAAAGCGTTTATTCCCAAACCCGGCGGCGATAAGATCGGGCGGCGACGGCTGGATACACATATCATCGGCTTTGAAAAACTCGGTGCTTCCTTTACCTATCATGAAGAAGATGGTTTCTTCCATCTCGAAGCCCCGGATCTGAAAGGCGCATCCCTGCTATTGGATGAGCCTTCGGTAACCGGTACAGCCAATATCATTATGGCAGCGGTGATGGCAAAGGGCAGGACAACGATCTACAATGCGGCTTGTGAGCCCTATATCCAGCAACTATGCAGGATGCTGAATAAAATGGGGGCCAATATCAGTGGCATCGGCAGTAATATGCTGACCATTGAAGGAGTGTCAAGATTATCCGGCACCGAACACCGCATGCTGCCTGATATGATCGAAGTAGGTTCTTTTATCGGGCTGGCGGCCATGACGCAAAGCGATATCACGATCAAAGGCGCGGGTATCGAACACCTCGGTATCATCCCGGAAAAATTTCAGCAGCTGGGAATACAAATGAATTTCAAAGGAGACGATATACATATCCCTGCGCAGGATAGTTACGAGATACAAACTTTTCTCGACGGATCGGTGATGACGATCTATGATCATCCCTGGCCGGGGTTTACTCCCGACCTGTTAAGTATCGTATTGGTTACAGCTATCCAGGCAAAAGGATCTGTGCTTATTCACCAGAAAATGTTTGAGAGCCGTTTGTTCTTTGTCGACAAGCTGATCGATATGGGTGCCCGTATCGTATTATGTGATCCCCACAGGGCTGTGGTGATCGGTTTGGAAAGAGAACAATTGCTCCGCGGCATTACGATGAGCAGCCCGGATATCCGGGCTGGTGTGGCCTTGCTGATCGCGGCACTCAGTGCCGATGGAAAAAGTATCATCCAGAATATCGAACAAATAGACAGGGGCTACCAGGATATAGACGGAAGATTGAAAAAATTGGGCGCGGATATTAAAAGAATTCAAGCATGAAAAAAATAAATCTTCTTTTTGTATCATTATTGTTGTTCATTTCAAGCAGCTATTCACAATACAAGCTGAAGCATTTCAGAGAAGGATATATTGTAAAAGGAAATGACACCGTCATGTGTAAGATCCATGACGGCAATGACCCCTATAACATAGTGGTTTTTAAATATACCCATAGCAAATTCGAAGAAGCTATCGTGTATTATCCTGGCAGTATCGTAAAAGCATATGGGTTTAAAAAGGATACCGCACTGAGGGAGTTTACTATTATTTCAAAAAAGAAATCTTCATTGCTGTCTAAGAAGAATGAAGAGGTGTATGGCGAAGTTCTTGTCAAAGGTCCGCTCATGCTTATCGAACATAACGAGATGAAGTATTCAGCCGGGACGGTACAACCCGGAGGCGGGTTTGGCCCGGGCTCCTCAAGAAACATAGTCCGCTATTTTATATTCCATCCCGATAAAGATTCGGCATTCGTAATAGCTACGCCTTCCCTGTTCGGGAGTGGTATAGACGAAGATGATTTAAAAAAAACTTTCTCTGAATTTCCAGAACTGGCCGCTAAGGTAAAAAAGAAAACAAAGCTGGAGGACCTGATCAATTATATCAAAGAATACAATGAATGGTATGTGGCCAACAAAAAAGAATAGATCCCAATCCCCAGTTACTGATCTATATAAAATCGGCATATCTGCATCATATGCAGGCAGATATAAATAAATAATTTCGGGCTGTAATTACCAGCTATGATCAAAGACATTTTTGAAACGCAACCTGTTCTCGAAAACGAACGAGTTTTACTCCGCCCCATCCGCGAAGATGATTTTGATAACCTGCTTCCCTTTTCCCTCCATGAGCCGGATATCTGGAAATACGGACTGATCACTGCCGCCGGGGAAGAGAACCTTCGTAAATATCTTGGCGATGCAGTGAAGAACATGAACGACAAAAAGGAATATGTCTTTATTGTTTTTGATAAGAAAGCCAACCGCTATGCCGGAAGCACGAGGTTCTATGATATCCAGCAGGGCTTTCTCACCACGCAGTTGGGCTTTACCTGGTATGGATCGGAATTTCAGCGCACGGGATTGAACCGCCACTGCAAATTATTATTGCTGACCTTTGTATTTGAACAATGGGAACTGGAGCGCCTGGAATTTCGTGCCCATTCGAAGAATGAAAGATCGATCACTGCCATGAAAGCGATCGGGTGTGTAGTGGAAGGCATTTTGCGGAGCCAGATGCCGACAGTAGATGGCTCAAGAAGAGATAGTATCGTGCTGAGTATTTTAAAAGATGAATGGTTCAGCAGTGTGAAAACATGGGTGCAACAATCGATTCGTTCATAAATTTATTCCCATATGAAAAAATATTCCCTTGCAATTATCATTGCTCTTTCTTTTTCTGCAGGTTTGTTTTTTTCTGCTTTTGCCAAACAAAAGCAATCATCCGGCTATATCCTCGAACACGAAAAAGATATCGCTGCGCCCGAACCCGGTCCGCATAAAGGTGGTGGCAACAGTACGGCACACCGTTTTTTTAAAGCGGCCACTGACTCCAGGCTGCAATTCACAAAAAGAGTATTGCATCCCGGTTCCGCCATCGGTTATCATTTACAAAAAGAAGAAGAGATCTATTATATCGCTGCCGGTACCGGTGAAATGGCCATGAACGGGGAAACCTTTGCGGTGAAAGCCGGCGATGCGATCCTGACATTCGCAGGAAGTTCACATGGACTAAAACAAACAGGGACGGAAGACCTGGTGGTGATCATCAATTATGAGAAGAAGTAAGCAGG
>JANOHQ010000390.1:0-8410 GCA_031406595.1 Chitinophagaceae bacterium | reverse complement strand
GCGAGAGGATAATTCTTCTTTCTAGTTCATGGGCTCGTGGGTCCGTGCTGCCTGTAAAATCGATGGCGGCACCTGATTGCCAGAATTTTTTCCAGGACAGCTCACTGTTGCTTCTTATTATTCCAAAAGAAGGCGTAGCCGCATCTATAGTTCCCGGGCTGAAACTGCAGGTGAATTCGAAAACATTCACACCGGGGTAGTTTGGGATAATTAAAAAATGACCCGGTTTGTCCTGCCTGATATCAGCACTTTCCTTCCATTGAAATGAAATGTTGTAACGCGTCGAATCTAACTGGCGATGAATGACCGCTGTATATTTTGATGATTGGAGAAATCCCGACTGCTGATTAACAGCACCCGGGTAATTGACACCTACATCTTTAAACTCATTTGTTGGGTAAGGAAAACCCAATTTTATTCTTATCCGGTGCTGCGGCAGTAAAGGCGATACAATTCTTACCCCGATTGCATCAAGTTCCTGGTCGCAAAAAGTGATCACTTCAACAGGTATACCTTCCACTGTAAAATCAGAAACAATTCTACCCGTATACATATTCAGTGACTGACGAATATTCTTTATATCAGCGAGCGTCGCAATTAAGCCATCCTTTTTAATTATTTCTAAGCCAAGATTACCCAGCTGTAACCGGTGTGGATTTTGGCGGAACCAGTTAACGGCATTCCTTTTTCGCTCCGGTTCTTTTAGCTGAACAGAATAAGAAACTTTTCTGCCACTTTGCGTATAATCCTTTAATGTTTCATCAAATTTATAATTGGCAGTATCAATAAAACTATGCCAGCCCCAGGTGCTTTGCGTTCCCAATGCTACCCCTTTTGCATACGCTTCGGGAAAAGACTGGAGCCCGGTTACATCCACTGTAAAAGCAAACCCTCCGTTACCAACCGAAAGCGATGATAACGAATCAAACGAAGTGTTGATGACATTGTGTCTTTCCACAAGGGACTTGCGGTCGATCTTTGTTTGTGCATGATTGCAATAATGCAGCATCAAAAAAGTGGTAAAAAACAGCAGTGCTTTTTTCATAACATTCTAAAGTTAAACTGTTCCTGTTATAAATAGTTCGGTGGGATAATTGAGCAGGACACAGCAGGACGCAGGATCTAAGGCAATACCCTAAGTTTAAGTAGCCATAATAACGGTTTTCAAAAAAAACGCTTGACCATTTTGCCATGAATAAAATTGTACTTACCATTCTTATTTTCTGCAGCGGAATATATTTTTCGACCGCACAAAATATCACTGCGGTTAAAAAAGCGTTTATCTTTTCTGCCATAAAAGGCACCCAAAGTAAACCAGATTCTGTATTGCTTCCGGCTAGCGCAACAGTAGTTAAATTCAGTAAAGGGGATACGGCAAGTTTTAAAATACTTACCTGCAAAAAAAATAAACTTGTTCTCGTATTTACTCCATCCGCAGACTTCACAGGAATAACAAAAGCAACATTGCAGGTAAAAAATAGTGCAGGGAAATCCATTTCAGAGATCGGACTTACCGGTCTTAGTACCAATGGTCTTGAAGGAAGGAACGAAGCGCCACTGTCACGCATTGTAGAAGCATTAGGTTATAAAGTGAATGTTGGGTGGGCCACACTGGATAATAATAGTCTCCCTCAATTACAAGGCGATGAAATTCCATTCGCTCTTTTTAAAAAAGCAGGAAAAGGGAATGTGGAGATCATTCCGGTCGCGAGGTATTCACCCGATTTTGAACTTCCTTTCGGATATTATATTAACAGGGATGAACTACCCCAAAAAAAAGAAGTTGGCATATTGGCCAAAACGGGTTTATTCCCCGAACACCAATGCCTCTTTCCATCTGTTTCAGCCGGGAGTAATTCATTTGACCCCGGCAACCAAACCTTTGGATTTTATTTTACCAGCCCTTCCCATTCCGCCTGGTCAGAAGATGCCTGGAATATGCTTTTCTTTCCTGATCATGCGGTACATGCCACAAGAATTTATCCCCTGAAAGACAGCTCCGGCAAATTACTGGTTCATACCTATTTACTTTGTTATGAAGAAGCAAAGAATGGCGATTACAATGATTATGTTTTTGTTGTAAAAAATATAATACCGGTAACTGCGGACCCTTTTACGTCCTTGTTCAACGGAAAAAATTTAAATGGCTGGCATAGTTTCCTGCGTGGAATTGGTAAGAATGCAGACCCTGATACAAATTTTATTGCAGAGAATGGTATGCTGCACGTAGTGGGAAAAGACCTTGGCTATGTCATGACTGAAAAAAGCTATAGTAATTTTCATTTTAAAGTTGATTTTAAATGGGGTGAAAGAAGATGGGGTTCCCGAACCAAAGAAAAAAGAGATGCAGGAGTATGCTATAATATCCCTGTAAATGAACCAGATTCCATCTGGCCCCAATCCATCGAATGCCAGATCCAGGAAGGAGACGTGGGTGATTTCTGGTTACTTGGCTTCAGTACTATTAAAGTAAACGGACTGGTGAACAAACCGGCGAATCATACAAGAATGGTGAAACAGAAAGATGCCGAGAAGCCTTACGGCGAATGGAATACAGTGGAAATCATTTCTTATAATGGAAAATGTGTTCATATCGTTAATGGAGTGGTGGTAAATGCCGGTGAAGATGCCAGTGTTAAAAATGGAAGAATACTCCTGCAATCAGAATTTGCCGAAATTTATTACCGTAATGTAAAGATCAGGAAACTGTGATCACGTATGAAAAAGAACCTCCTTTTACTCTTGTCGTTGATAACCATTGTTTGTGCAACAGCACAACAAAAGGGCGATCCGGCTCTTACTGAAATATGGTCGCCGGTTCCGAAAGTGATCAACCCTGGCAAATCAGCCGCAGATCCGCCTTCTGATGCCATTATTTTATTTCGTGAGAAAAAAGACACGAGCAACTGGAGCAGTAAAAAAGGAAAGTCATTTAACTGGAAGGCAGATGACAACAGCATTACGGTTGTTGCCTTTGCGGAAGACGCTGACTATTCCCCGGAGGAAAAACAAAAAAATACTGTGCAGGGTATCCAGACCAAAAAGAGTTTCGGCGATTGCCAGTTACATATTGAATGGAGAACACCGGCAGCGATAAAAGGTGAAGGACAAGGCCGTGGGAACAGTGGTATTTTTCTTATGGGTCGTTACGAGTTGCAGGTGCTTGATTCATATAACAACCCGACTTATTCGAACGGCCAGGCTGGAAGTATCTATAAGCAATATATGCCCATGGTAAATGTGTGCAGGCTCCCGGGTGAATGGCAGAGCTATGATATTATTTTCACAGCACCTCAATTTTACGGGGACAGTACCCTCAAATCTCCAGCCCGGATGACCGTGTTTCAGAATGCTGTACTCATTCAAAATAATGTGGAATTGTGGGGGGCGATGCAATATATTGGCATACCAAAATATGAAAAACATGCGGCTAAAGAACCGCTTTTGCTGCAGGATCACCGCAACCCGGTAAGCTACCGGAATATATGGATACGGAATTTATGAAAAGATCTCACACCAGCCATGAAGCATCCAAAGAAAATATCAGCGTAAATATTTTTTAAGTTTGCACTGTTTGAGGTGTTTTATTAACTCTACAACAATTTTGGCATTGAAAATAGCTCCTTCTTTGTTGGTATGTGTGTGTTCCTGCGGGAAAAAAGTTGCTGCTTTTGCTTCCCCTATACTTTCCAGTTCGTCACTGATCTGGTTGTGCAGGTCCATAAAATAAGCTCCTGATAGTTCAGCCGTTTGTTTTGCCCATGTAGTGTAAGTTTCGTTGCTGCGCAACAGCTTACCATCCTTCCAGTCATTCCGCGGAATAGGAGAACAAACAACAGGAATAGCGCCCTCCGCTTTCGTCTCATTCACATATTTACGCATATACCAACCATAGCTATGCACTACTTCTTTCATTTTTCGGATCGGGTTGTATATCTCCGTGCTGTCGTCACCAATTCCTTTGATGGTTCCCCGGGCCCTTGCCGTATCATCCAGCGCACCGCCATCATTGTGGCCAAACTGCATAATGACATAATCGCCTTTTTGCAATGTAGCTAAGATCTTTTCCCATCTTCCATCCGTGATAAAAGTGCGGCTGCTTCTTCCGCCGATCGCCTGGTTAGAAATCACGATCCTGTTCGTATCGAAATAAGCATCAATAAAACTTCCCCAACCCTGTAAAACATTTGTGTTCTTACCATCCCCGTTCTTCACCGTTGAATCGCCGATGATATAGCATACAGGCTTGCGTTTGTGAGCAGTGAATGCCATTAAAATAACACCAGCCAACAGCAGCAATAATTTGATCCCTTTCATCTTAATTTCCTGATGATAAATAATAAAATTACTTCAACCTTTCTTCGTCTTCTTTTGCTCCTGCCACATTTGGAAGGGGCCTTTTTGTAACTGACATTTTACAATTATTCAATTTCCATCCTTCAGTAAATTCGAGTGTCCCTATTGCAGCAGCCGTTAACAGGCAATTGCTGAAATTAAAGTTCACCAATGCTGATTGCTCCAATCCCGTTACTTCAAAAATCTTCCCGGAATTCGTGGCTTTTATATTACTCACATATATGTTCTTTGCTGTGGGTATCCCTTTTTCCGGTGGATCTACCCTCTGCAGCATTGCTTTCCAATGTTGGGGAATGGAGTCATAATTATACCCTTTCGGCAATTCAGAATAACTGTAAGCCGGATACCAGTTCAAATTGAACTGGAAGATATTTTTTGTAGAGTCGAGGACTGAATTCTGAAAATAGATGTTTTCGATTACACCTCCCCGGATCATTGCAGATTTTATGCGTAAGCCATTATCTGTATGCTTTGCTACCAGGTCAGTGGCAAGCACATTCCTTATTCCACCCGATGTTTCACTGCCAAGGGTTACCAGTCCTGCCCCTTTACGGGCAATGCATTTTCTGATCACCACATATTCAGTGGGTCGGTTAACTCTTAATCCATCCCAATCCCTTCCGGCCTTCAGGCAAAAATTATCATCGTTACAATCAATATCACAATTTTCGATCAGTACCCAGCTTGATGAATCAACATCAATACCATCCGTACTTGGGCCACTGCCATCTTCATTGTTTTTAATAGTGACTCCATCAACGGTCAAATGATGTGAGTATAAAAGCTGGACCGTCCAGAAACCGGCATTCTTGAAGGTCAGGCCTTTTAAAGTTATATCCGACGAGTTTTGCACTAAAAAAGATCTTACTCTTTTGGCATCATAATCAACGATCCAGCGGAGACCTTTCGGATCATAATCCTTTCGCATAGCCCAGTATTTATCCCAGCAAAATTTCCCCCTGGCATTCACTACACCGCTCCCGGTAACTGCAGCATTCTTCGCATCAATGATATTTATCAAAGCGGCAGGCCAGCTGGTTTCGATCCCTGCGATCCTTGTTTGCATTTCGGGGTAATCATCGAAATTTTGTGATCCAAGGACCAGCACTCCTTTATCGATCCGCAAATGCACATTTGATTTTAAAAAAAGAGAGCCCGTTACATAGACACCGGGTGCAAACACGACGATTCCCCCTCCTGTTTTCGCACAATCATCAATGGCCGCCTGGATAGCTTTCGTGATCACCTTCGATGTATCGCTTACTGCATTTACTTTAAATATTTTTTTTCCTCCGGGAAATTGCTTTGCCCCCACCTTGGCTACCCAATCCAATTTTGGGATTTGTGCCCCAGCTTGTATAGCAAAGCCTATTATGATAAGCAATAGTAACTTCTTCATTTTATGCAATCGTTTTGTTAACTACACAAAGTACTTAATAGTAAGCGTTAGCCGTCCTGATGTGTCCTGAACCTGAGACGAGCACTATCAATTGTTAAAACCCGTCACTCAATTTTTATATGTTCTCTTCAGCCATTCATCGGGGACAGGAATAATACAGATATTCATAGTCCTGTTATCTGCAGACAGCATTGCCGATTGTATTTGAATCTTTGTTCCATCGGGGCTCATAGTGGGATGCGGATGATCGGCAGCAGTTTGTTTATGGCCTGCTGAAAGCAATATCATCTCCTTTGTATGGCGATCAATTAAATAAATATTCCGGTCAAAATCATCGGCGACTGCCCACCTGCCATCCGGCGAACCACTGACATGCCATAGACCACTGCCAGCGGGTGTTTGACCAACGATGGCCATTTCCCGCGTTCGAATATTTACAATACCAAGTCCCGTGGGTTTCTCCCGTGTACCCGAGGGTCCCCATGTGTTTTCCTGACCGGGATTGGTCCCATTAACTGGTGTTCCTTCCGCAACCGTTTTATTTGTACCCGGAATTTTTCTGTGCCCCATAATTGCGATCGCCACTTCATCTTTACCGATAACAGCTTCATGCGTTACCCACTCATACTCAGATTCCGGATAAAGTGGACGCAACCCTGTACCATCTGCCATTACTGTCCAGGTTCGTTGCGGGGATTTGCCCCCGGTTTCCCAGCAAAAGATAATCTCACCGGCTACCCATGGATTTGTTTGAATATGTCCAACCTGGAAAGGGACAGAGACCACGTATTTTACTTCGCCGGTAGTGATATTCATGGCCGCAATTCCCGATGGGCCTGCACCCATATTCCTGGGACCGAATGTGCTCTCTAATTTAGTTCCGGGAGACAGGTGCCGGGCTGCTTCTTCATTTCCTACACGGAAGTACGCCCAATCCTCCGCGCCATCAAGGGCCATATCACCACCAGCACCTAATTCTTTTGATGTAGTACCACAGATACGCTGGTAGGTATCGGCATTTTTTAATGATCCGGCTTTGCTGTCTGCGAATAATTTTCCAAGATCTACTTCTATGATCTGGACAGGTCTTTGTATATGACGCCGGGCTGTATCACCAGGTGTCGTTGGAACAGTATCCGTCTTTTCATTGCGCATAAAATACAACTTCATAGATCTTCTTCCCACATTCAACATACCTGTATACCCACCTTCGGTAACCTGTACAATGTCTCCCGTACTTTCATTAACAGCCATTGCTTCTCCCTTTACACGGTTGCTGCGGAATATAAGCCATTTCCCATCAGACGTCCACTGGTTATGTGTTTGATAAATTTTTGTATCCCCGGTTGACGCACTTGTTAAAAAAATAAGCAAGTTGCCGGTGGCGGGATCCTTAATTTCTTTACGTTCCGAAGGAAACCGTTTTCCAATTTGTGACCAGGCTCCCAACATCGTTACCATCATAACAGCAACGAGGAAGAATTTTTTTTTCATGCGAAATAATTTAATTGTTTTCTTTTTTATTACTCCTGCTTCTTACTGTTTACTCTTTTTGCCGGTGCTAATATTCCATTCTCATCCTCTGTATGCAGTAAATTGAGATCCAACCCATCAAGCACTATTACACCCTGTAGCGAAGACATCCTGCCTGCATCCTGTTGCCACTTCCATGCAAGACTACCTGCCGGGGTATATTCAAGTATTTGTGTGCCGGTAGCTCCAAACCCAGGGCCATGACCCTGCCAGTTGGTAACAATAAAATTGCCATTCGGAAGAATTTGAAAACCAGCATAAAAATTGGGCTTTACTTCCGGAGGTCCGCTAATGCTGTCTACCAATTTTCCATCGGCAGAGAAAAATTGAAAGTTTTTTGAAAAGCCGGTACTCACAATAGTTCTTCCATTTGCTAAACGTAAGGCTTGCCATGCATGCGGTTTATCAGCACCGGCTATTTTAACCTGCCAAACAACTGCTCCCGACTCATTTCCCTCAAAAGCAATATTATCAGAAGTGACCAGGAAATTACCTGACGCCGTTTCACGTACTAACCTCACATACTCAAAGCCAGGATATTGAATTGTCCGTTTAAGCATTCCCGACGAATCTATCTCAACCAAAACAATCCCCTTATTCCCCTGCCAGTTTACGCCGGTTAATAGTGTATTTCCATTTCGTAATCGCCTTGCTGCAACTGTACCGGGGAAATTGCTGATTTCAACGATCTTTTTACCGGTGGAAATTTCCCGTTCTTCATACCCTGATGCTGTTCCGATCAATACTCTGCCATTACCTGCTAATTGCATGTCACGGCCGGGAGGAACAGGTACATACCAATTGGCAGTTGGATTGGCCATATCTACGTAACATAATTGCGACATTCCTTCATCCCGTAATAAGAGACGCCTTGTATCGTAATTATTGACTGTTGGAGCAGTACCGCTACCTAGCATTGGAGGCCGGCATTGAACAAACACCAACGATATGAAATAAAACAACAGTAGCAGGTATTGAAAATTATTTTTCACTGCATTTTAATTTATGCTGATCATTGCTTTTAAACTATGTTCAAAAAAATGACAGCCGGTTATTGATTTATAAGCTTACTAAGCTCCTCTTTTGTAATGCGAAAAACCGTTCCATGCCTTGCTCCTTCCG
>JANOHQ010000226.1:0-31912 GCA_031406595.1 Chitinophagaceae bacterium | reverse complement strand
GAGACCCCTATCACCGTTATATTATTTTTCTATTACATTTGTCCGTAATCAAACCCCAATGAATGAGCCATCCTAAGGGAAAGCTGATAGCCATAGGCGGAGCAGAAGATAAAGGAACCAATCTAGAGACCGGGGAGATCTATCGCAATAACCTCAATTTTTTTGAACTCGGCATCCTTCGTAAAGTAATGGAAGAATCCGGCGGTTCCGCTGCCCGGATCGAGGTCGTAACCACTGCTTCTATGATTCCCTATGAAGTAGGAGAGAATTACCTCAATGCTTTTGGAAAGATCGGCTGTACCAATGTAGGAGTGATGCATATCCGCACCCGGCAGGATGCCATGAATCAAGAGTATATAGAACGCATCCGTCATTGCGACGCGGTGATGTTTAGCGGGGGTAACCAGCTCCGGCTCAGTGCTACCGACGGGGGTACGGAATTCCTGTCTATATTAAAAAGAAGATACCTCGAAGAAGATTTTGTGGTCGCCGGAACCAGTGCCGGTGCCATGGCCATGAGCAACACCATGATCTATGAAGGCAATGCTACACGGGCTCACCTGAAAGGGGAAGTAAAGATCACAACAGGCCTTGGATTCATCAATTCCGTGATCATCGACTCGCATTTTGAAAAAAGGGGACGGTTCGGACGATTGTCGCAGGCCGTAGCCGCTAATCCCGGTTGTATCGGTATCGGTTTGGGAGAAGATACGGGTATGCTGATCACCGATGGCAATAAGATGGAAGCGATCGGGAGCGGGCTGGTCATCATTATTGACGGCCACGATATCCTGCATTCCAATATTGCCGATATCCCGGATGGCAATCCCATCAGCCTGGAGAACCTGAAAGTGCATTTTTGTGAAAAGGGGAATGGCTATATGATCAGGGAAAGAAAATTCCTGCCGGAAGCGACTGATGGAGCGGTTATTAAGAAGCAGGTGGATGTGGAGTGAGGCTATTAAAGATTTAAGATTGAGGTATTGAAGATTTTACGGTTCAATGCTCCTTTGTCCCGTTGAGACAATGATTCAGTCAATCTAAAATCTTAAATCGTCAATCTTAACTTGTTTTATACAACCTTTCCCTAACAAATTGGCATCTCTTACCGGGGCCTTTGTATTTTTATACCACACTCAATCATTATGAAGAAACTACTATTCATCTCCACGATCCTTTTCCTTTCCTGCGCTTTTTCGCCGCAAAAGAAAACAAAGGTTATTTTCTTCGGGGATTCTATTACCGAACTCGGTGTAAAGAGAGATCGCTATGTGGGCTATATCCTGAAAATGGACAGCATGCTCAAAGTAGAAAAAAAGGATGACCAGTATGAACTGGTGGGCTCGGGTATCAGCGCCAATAAAGTATACGACCTGTACCTGCGGTTGGAAGAAGATGTGCTGAGTAAGAATCCCGATGTGGTGGTGATCTATGTTGGTGTGAATGATGTCTGGCATAAAACATTGCTGGGTACCGGAACGGATGCGGATAAATTTGAAAAATTCTACCAGGCGATCATCAAAAAACTGGTCGGCAGGAATATCAAAGTAGCACTCTGCACACCGGCGGTGGTAGGGGAGAAGAATGATATGAGTAATCCGCTGGATGGCGACCTGAACCGCTACAGTAATATCATACGTGACCTCGCCAAAAAGAACAACCTGCCCCTGATCGATCTGCGGAAAAAATTCCAGGATTATCTTAAGGATCATAACCCGGATAACAAAGAGAAGGAAGTGCTTACCTACGACCGGGTACACATGAACGATAAAGGCAACCAACTGCTGGCGGACCTGATGTGGAAAGGAATAAAAGACATAAAATAGTTTATGGTTATAGACTCCGCTATCCGGAGTTTCTCAAAGAGTTTCGTAGTTTCTGATTATGCGAACAAAAGGGTGCCAGGAATTAAAGGACCGTTGCTTAGAATAGTGAGCCTTGATCTGCAACAACAATAAACCATAAACTTCTTTATTGAAGATTCTTCGCATCTTATTGAATAATCCCGCCGCTTTATAGAATCACCAAACTCTCTTTGCATCGCTTCCGGCTATCTTACTAACTTAGTCCCGAATGATCTGGCCTTTCTCTGATAAAGCCGGGACCAACTATTGGTTTAAGGTCTTTGCCCTCTATGCATTGACGGAAGCCTGCATCCAGTTACTTTTTTTTATTGTCCTCAATAATTTTGGCCAGCGGCCCATCAGTCTCATTGAAATTCACCTGCTCATGTGGGTATTCCAGTGTCTGCTGATCTGGCCCATCTGGTGGGTGGCCTGGTCGGTACGGAAAACAAAGATTATTGTACAGGTACTTGTAAACCTGGCCTTTTATATAATTTATAGTTATGCGTGGTTTGGTCCTGTTCAGGGCCTGATCGGTCCATTGTACGATTCCATGATCACCGTAACGAGGGCACCGGCTGACCGGATTCCCGCAATACTCGATAGCGGCGACCAATATTCCTATCTCAACTACCAGTTGCTCAAACATGCTTTTCGTTTGTCATGGTTCTTCCTCGCCGCCTATTTTTATAATTATCGCCGGGAAGATAAAAAACGACTGCAATTAGCTGTTGCCAACAGGGAGCTGCAATTGAAAATGCTCAAATGGCATCTGAACCCTTCTTTCTATTTTAAAACAATCTCTCACCTCCAGCAGGTTGCGAAAGAGAAACCCGGGGAAGCAGCAACACCGATCCTGCAATTGGCGAAAGTAATGGAGTATGTTATTTATGAGGCAAAGGAAAAACTGATCGATATAAAGAAAGAGATCCAATTCCTGAATAATTATACCCGGTTGATCAACCAGCAGGGGAATGGGGTCATATTCGAAACAGACGTATCGGGTGAACATGATCAACTGAAGATATCTCCTTTGCTGCTGACCGGTTTTGTGGACCGGATAGCCGGTGATAATGAAGGAAGGGGAAAGATGGTCTATACGATACAATTGCAGTTCTCGGGAAATGAAATGCTCACAACGATCCGCAGAAGTGAACAGGGAAACAAGCCCATACTTATCCTGGATGGGGATATAAAAAAAAGATTGGACGAACTATACGGCGGTAAATTTTCCGTCAGCAATGAGCCCAATGAATTTAAACTCAGATTAGTACTGGATGAAGAAAGATGATCTCATAACTGCGGACCTGGTCATTCCTGGCGAAGCCGGTGTGTCAGAAAGATTCTGGAAAAGAGCCTTCCTGATCTATGCTGCCGTGGAAGTTTTTATTATCAGTTCGCAGTATTTTATTATCTGGAGTAAATGCGCCCACTGTGTGTTGCCTCATGGATTTTACCTGGTCAATTTCTTCCAGCACCTCGTCTTTACAGGCCTGTTATGGCTCGGCTTGAATCGTTTTTATTATTTACGATCGTGGAAAGCGGTGCTGATGAACACCTTTTTTTCCCTGCTCTATTATTTTTTATGGATCATAGTGATGTATATCATCTTTAATTACGGATATGGTTTGCTGGTGTGGGAGGAGAACGCTCCGAAAGATTTCTCATGGTTCATCTATGGCTCCTGGTCGGATATCGGTAAATATGTACTGAAGCTCTCCGCTTTTTATGCACTGAAATTTTATTTTGAATACAGGAAAGCCGAACGACAACGGATCCGCCTGGCGGTCATCAACAAGGACATGCAGCTCAACCTGCTTAAACAACAGCTCAGCCCGCATTTTTATTTCAATACCCTGAATAATCTCTATGGTCTTGCGCGGAGCAACAATGAGAAACTTTCGCAGGCCCTGCGCCAGCTTTCCAATATCATGCGCTATGTGATTATCGATTGTAACCAGCCCAAAGTATTATTGGAACAGGAGATACGGTTCCTGGAAAGTTATATCGCATTGGAAAAACTACGGTACGAACAAAATACGGTGATCGAGATGAAGGTGGAAGGAAATGTAAACCTGCCTGCCGGACAGGCAGGTGGTCAAACGATCCTGCCTTTACTCCTGATCCAGTTCGTGGAGAATGCTTTCAAACACGGGATGAAAGAGAAATCGGAGAAGAACTGGATGAAGGTTAACCTGCAGATCAGTAATAACGAACTGCTTTTCCGGGTGGAGAATAGTTATTATGCGGCTTCTGCGGCAGGCGGTATCGGTATCAACAGCGTCAGGCATATACTCGACCTTCAATACGAGGGCAAGCACGATATGAAAATGCTGCATGAGGATAATCGCTTTTCGGTAACTTTAAAACTCAATCTATCATGAAATGAGCTGTAAAAATTATCAGGCAAATTAGTTGAGTACGCGATGATGATTTTTATAGCGAACCCCGATAGCTATCGGATCCATCTGGCAAAAATTAAAACTAAAATAAACAGGTGAAAAACATCAGTTGCGCTGTGATCGATGACGAGCCCATTGCCCGTGATATCCTGGATGATTTTATTTCCCAGGATGAACGCTTATCATTACAGGGTAATTATAAAAATGCAAAGGAAGCGTTGAAAGGAATCATGACCCAACCCGTTGAGCTGGTCTTCCTCGATATCAATATGCCGGGGCTGACCGGTTTCCAGTTCCTGAAATCTATGACCAACCCGCCCGCGGTCATCTTCACCACCGCGTACCGCGAACATGCCATGGAAGGATTTGATGCCAATGCGATCGACTACCTGCTCAAACCCATCGCGATCGAACGTTTTTTACTGGCAGTGAATAAGGCCTGGAAATTTTTGCGACCTGCTATTACTGAAATACAGGTGACAACCGATGCAAAAGAAAGCGACGAATTCTTTTTTGTAAAAGCCGATGGTGGGTTGACCAAAATATTTTTTGAGGAGATCCTGTTCATCGAAGCACTGAAGGAATATGTGAAAATTGTCATGAAAGACCGTTCGGTCATCACCTATCATACCATTTCGGGCCTCGAGGAGAAATTGCCGGCAGGTAAATTCTACCGTATTCACCGCTCCTATATTGTCTGTATCAAGGCCATTACCGCCATCGAAGCCTTTACGGTCAGGATCGGCAAACTGGAACTCCCGGTCAGCCGCAATGAGCGGGATGCTTTTGTAGCATTGGTGGCCAGCGGGAAGATCATCTCCAAGTAAGCTGCATTTCTTGTATACTCCAAAATCCTTTAACCTCACCCCATGGTCGCCCGAATTAACCCGGGACTTCCATTCTCCCTCTCCTTAAGGAGAGGGTGGACTTGACATCGTTTTTACCCGGTCGCTGACGGGGGTGAGGTTACAGAAGCTTGAACCGTTGTACCGGATCCGTATTCACTGCGTGCGTTCAAAGAAGCACCTGTTTTCCATTCGTTGAAAAAATACACCCTTTTGTAGAAAACAGGCCGTGCCGACCCCTCCTGTTGAATTTTTTTTTCATCCTGTTGAAAAGAACCGGCTCCCTGTTCATCGCTTATTAGTTTCACTCCCGGTTCTGCTGATGGTAGCTATTTCTCACTTCTAAATTCAGCGGTCATGAAAAATTTCTTTATTCTTCCATTATTATTAGTTCTGGTGATCATCGTTTCATTTACACCGGGCGATGCGGGTATAACAGGCAGCCAGGCCAGTAATATTAGGCTACGTGATGAGGCCCGCCTTTTTCAGAAAGATCATTTAACAGGCAACCAGTTTAATCCCGGCATCCAGTTTAATGCAGTCTTGTTTGAAGAAGCAGCCCGAAAAAAAATGAATGACCTGTTTAAAGGGTACGCTATTGCCATTGCCGATAAAGATGGTATCAAAGCAAGTTGTGCAGATGGATGGGCACAGGATCCTGCTGATGGAAATGTCCGGATGACTGCCAAAATACCAGGTTGTATAGGATCAGTTACTAAAATGATGTCGACAACAGCACTACTCAACCTGCTCGAAGCAATGCCCGGTGTGAAACTGGGCGATCCGATTTTTTCAAAACTTCCCAAAAGGTGGCAGGAAAAGTATAAGGGTACTATGGTTGAATGTGTGACCTACCGTCAACTATTACAACACCGTACCGGGTTTAACCTGGGAGGAGATATTAAAAACCTTGAGGCAACGGCAAAGAAACCAAAATCATGTCCTTTTACAGCAACAGGGAATTACAACAACACGAATATTTCCCTGCTTCGTTATTTAATTACCAGTCTTGCTTACCCGCAGGATGCAGCCTCGATCGAAAAGAAACTTGCTGACCTTTCATTTGAGGACTACTCAACACAGGTACAGGTCGAATACAGTTTCCCTTTCGAACGCTATATCAAAAAGAATATACTGGACAAAGGTTTGGTACCGCTTATTGCCAGCTGCAGACCCGAGCCTGATTTGGCTCCAAAAGTAGCAAAGGGATACACAGACCGGGAAGATAAAAAAGGGATCTTCGCCAATACAGCAGCTGATCATGAAGCAAAAGGTAACAATTGTGCTCCGCAGGGAAGTTGGTATATGTCGGCAGAAATGCTGGCTCATTTTGGGCGAACATTATTATACAGCAATAATTACCTGACTAATACGACCCGCAATATGCTCTTTGATCAAAACCAAACGGATGAACGTTTGGGCTGGGCCAGTTTTGAAAAGCATGATGCATTCGGTAAAGAGACAGGCCAGTCGAAATGGCCCTGGCACGATGGTGCAGAGGCCGGGTCATTTACTGTGCTGATGCAACTTCCCAATGGGTATGTTGGTGCCGTTCTCGTTAATAGCAGTATGAACCTTGATACAGACACCAACCCAACCAAAACGATTCCTTTTTTGGTGGATGTCCTGATCAATGCCTTTTATGATGCAACCCATAGTGGTCCGTTAGCCGAGATCGCCAAACATGGCATTGCCGAAAGCAGGTACCAGGAAGAATTCAAGGAGATATGGAATTCGGGATATTACCCCGTATGGGTAGATGCGTATGATGTAGCGGGTAAAACCTATTTCAACATCATTTTCAGACCGAATAACAATGGCTATGAGGTGGCCGTGAAGCATAATATGACGAAAGAAAGCTACCAGCTGGAATACAACGAGTGGGTGAAACAAAAGGGATATCGTTTGCAACAAATGGATAGTTACAACGATGCAGGCAAGCTGAAATTCGCGGCGATCTTTATTAAAAAACCGGGACGGGCCATCGAACAACCTGCTTACCATGCGCAAACGCCCGAACAGCATCAAACCTTATTGGAAAAATATACCGGCGAAGGGTATGTTCCCATAAATGTATCGGTCGTTTCGGTCGGTGGTAAACGATATTATTCGGCATTCTATGAAAAAAGAAATGTCGGCGGCTCTTTATTGAAGAGTTTTCTCACCCAGCAGGAGTACCAGGATAAGTACGATGAAATGAAAGCAAAGAACTGGGAGCAGGTTTATATCAATGCGTACCACCATGAAGGACAAACAAGATTCTCCGTGATCTGGTATGAAAAGTCGGGTTACCAAAGCCAGGCCGCAACCCGGAAATCAAACAGCGACAGTTACCAGGAAAAATGGGAAAGCAATACCGGGAACGGTCTGCTGACCCGTTGTGTAACGGGTTACGAGGAAGGCGGCAAACATTGGTTTGCGGCGAATTGGGCAAAATGATCTTTAACCATAAAAAATAATAAACATGAAAAAATTAATCTTCATCCTGATGACACCCGTCTTGTTCTGTGCATTCAATAGCATATATGCCCAGGCGGGAACAAGTAAAATGGCAGCATCAGAATCGCCAACGGCGGCTAATGTCCTGAAATGGACAAAGGAAACCTTACCAAAGATGGAACGACTCGTTCCCAAGTTGGAGAAAATAAAGGCCACCAATACCGGCAAAGCTCATACTGATGCAATCAGGCTACTCGCAACGGTAGCTCACCTGAAAGAAATCAATGCAAAAGGAACAAAGCTGAAAGCGGCAGAAGCAAAAAGATATTATGATCTGATCGCTGCCACGGTGAATGTATTCTACATCGAATGTCAATCCGGGCCAGCCGGGGGCGTTTGCTGTATAGACTGCCACAATCATGGCATACTCGGTGTATGGTGCTTTGCGAATTGTTTTGTGGCTGAATTCCCGGGGATCGACTAACAGTTTTTTCTACGGACGTTTAAAAATGAAAGATGTTTTTACAAAAATTAATCATAGCCGGATCGCTGTTATTGTTCTGTCCCGGGACCAAAGCCCAAAGCGTTGGTGTCGGTACGGCTACACCTCATGCCAGTGCGGTACTGGATGTACAAAGCAGCAGCAAGGGTCTGGCCATACCTTCCATGAGCACTGCACAACGAACAGCGATTGCCAGCCCCAAACCCGGTTTGCTGGTATTCGACCTCGACAAGAATACGATCTATATGCACGACGGCGCTCAATGGCTGGCTTTATTGTTCACCGTATCATCCAACCAGCTTCCTCCTATTATCAGGACGGCATCAGACGGCGATGTGAATGACCAGTTCGGATTTACGGTATCTATCAGCGGCAGCTATGCCGTGATTGGTGCTCCATTGGATAATGTGGGTGCGAATACCAACCAGGGTTGTGCTTATGTTTTTTATAGAAATGGTTCCGCGTGGACAGAGCAGGCAAAACTGGTGGCATCGGATGGAGATGCCAATGAAAATTTTGGCCGCAGCGTATCCATCAGCGGCAATTATGTGATCGTTGGTGCTTTGAATGCACAAACGGCTGCGACGTCGGGAGGCGCTGCATATGTTTTTATTCGCAGCGGAACCACCTGGACTCAGCAGGCAAAACTAGTTTCTTCCAGCCCGTCCAATGGGGACCAGTTTGGATCGAGTGTTGCTATCGATGGAACCTATGCAGTGATCGGCGTTATGTCAGACGAGGTAGGAGCAAATAATAATGAAGGAAGTGCTTATTTCTTTCATCGTATCGGTACCAATTGGGTGCTGGAGGACCAGGTGGTAGCGCCATTTGGTGCCGCAAATGACCGGTTTGGCACAAGTGTTTCTATCAGCGGCGATTTTGCCGTGATCGGGGCACCGTTGGATGTGGTCGGTGGCAATTTAGCGCAGGGCAGTGCACATGTTTATCAACGGAACGGTACCAACTGGGACTATCATGCGGGATTGGCCGATCCTTTCCCGGGAGTTGATCACCATTTTGGAGAAAGTGTAGATATCGATGGGAATTATATTGTAGTCGGTGTGCCTTACTCAGAATCGTATGCAGGAAGCCGTGCACAGATATTTTTCCGTAACGGGGCGGTATGGGATATGCAGACCACCTTACATGCCAACCCTGAAGTATTCACGGCACCCCTGAATCGTTTTGGTATCAGTGTCTCTATCGATGGAGAGTATGTGATCATCGGTTCTTCCCGTGCATTGGTGGGAGAAGGAGTAGAGCAGGGAGCTGCCTATGTATTTAGGAGGGATGGCGTAGAGTGGATATTTGTCCGTCGTATCGTGGATCCCGTTGGTGAACCCAACGAGAATATGGGGCTTGGCGTAGGAGTATCGGGACAGAATACGATCGCAGGCGCGCCAAACGCGGATGCCCACCGGGGGAGGGTATTCTTTTTTAACCTGGAATGATCTACGGTAATAAAATTTGGTCTATAAATCACAATAATGAATAAACTTATATTGAATACTTCCTCGGGTGATTACCTGATCGACCCTGCTACCATTGTAAGGGTGGAAGCTTCTTCCAACTATTCCAAACTTTTTTTTAGCGATGGCAAAGTGCTTGTCACGGCAAAACTATTGAGCTGGTTTGAAGTGCATCTAGGGACAGGGTCATTCACCCGTTTGCACCGCAGCCATCTTGTCAACAATGAATTTCTGCTGGTCAACCAATGCATTGGAAAGGAAGCTATGCTGAAAGATGGTTTTATCATCCCTGTTTCAAAAAGAAGAAAAAAAATCGTGCTGCAGAAATTGGCTGCAGCCTGTTTATTGTTTTTTATTTCTTCCATTGCTATGATGGCACAGAATGTTGGCATCGGCACAGCCACACCTAATGCCAGTGCGCAACTGGAAATCAACAGCACTACAAAAGGTACGCTGATCACGACGATGACAACCACACAGCGGAATTCGATCCCTGCACCGGCTACCGGTTTACTGGTCTTTGATATCGACAAGAAGACCATCTACATGTACGATGGAAACAGGTGGTTGCCATTTTTATTCAGTAATTCGAACAAGACTCCGCTAACCCTGGCCAACTCATCAGTTTTTTCGGATGACTTCTTTGGTTACAAAGTGGCGATTGATGGTGATTATGCCATTATCGGGGCTTATGGCAGGAGTAACGGGGTTCCCGATGTTGGCGGCGCATATATTTATCACCGCAACAATGGAGTTTGGGAGCAGCAGGATCTGGTCTTTGCGTCCGATGGGGACACTGATGATTATTTTGGTGCCAGCGTAAGCATCAGCGGCGATTACGCAGTGATCGGGGCATGGGGTGATGATATAGGTGCCGATGCCAACCAGGGGAGTATTTATATTTTTCAACGATCAGGCACTGCCTGGACGCAACAAATAAAACTAACCGCCGCCGATGGTGCCGCCAACGATTTTTTTGGATACAGTGTGGATATCGCCAACACCGGCAGCACGATCGTTGTTGGTGCTTATGGAGACAATATCGGTGCGAATACCAACCAGGGTAGTGCATATATCTATACACGCAGTGCTGCGGTCTGGACCCTCCAGGCAAAAATAACAGCGAGTGACGGGGATGCGGGCGATGGCTTCGGCACCAGTGTAAGTGCCTTTGCTTCGTATATCATAGTCGGCGCTTATCTCGACGATATTGGCGCCAATGTGGACCAGGGTAGCGTGTACAGCTTTTATGAATTTACTAATGCGGGTGGATGGACTTCGGGACAAGCTTACCAGGACAAGGTTACTGCAGATGATGGTGCTGCCAACGATTTTTTTGGTGTGAGTGTTTCGATCAGCGGTGCAACCATGATCGTGGGTGCAAGCGGCGATGATATCGGTACAAATACTGAACAAGGCAGTGCGTACACATTTTTCAGGAACCCGGTACCTCCCAACCCATGGATACTTCCTGCGAAGATCGTGGCACCAGACGGAGCCGCCAATGATAATTTCGGGATCAGTGTCAGTCATGGAGGTACCTATTCGGTTGTGGGTGCCTACCGTTATGATGAAGGTGGTTTCCTTAACCAGGGTGCTGCCTACATATTTATTACCAATAGTACAAGTCCCGTTTTCAGGCGGAAGATCGATGATGATGATGGCGATCCCAACGGTTATTTCGGTTATGCAGTGGCTATATCAGGATTTGAGATCATTGTCGGTGCTTATGGAAAAAATAACAGTGCAGGACAGGTGGGCTTCCTGAACATACAATGAGATTGAAGATTGTGGATTTACGATTGAAGATTTTGCGATATAGAGTTACAATGAATCATTGCCTCTATAAATCTGCAATCGTAAATCTTCCATCTTAAATATTTTAAAACCATACAATAAGATTGAAGATTGTATATTGACGATTGAAGATTTTGCAATACATAGTCACAGTAAAACGGTGCCTCCACGAATCTTCAATCCTAAAATCTTAAATATAAAAACCATACGATGAAAACAAGATCTATTTTCTTCCTTATCCTTTTTTTGTATGCATCCGATTCATCGGCGATCATACGATATGTAACTCCCCTGGGTGATGGTGCGATGACGGGTACCAATTGGACCAATGCATTTCGCGGTGACCAGTTACAGGAGGCCATTGATGCTTCCGTACCCGGTGATGAAGTATGGGTTCGTTTTGGAACTTACCTGACATCGGATATTGCTGACCGCAATGAGTGGTTCAGTATGCGTAATGGTGTTGCCATCTATGGAAGCTTCAATGGAACAGAAACCAATTTATCCCAGCGGAGTTTTTCCTGTGGCTTTTCTTCAATACTAAGTGCAGAGATCGGTGTGCCGGGAAATGCCGATAATAGCTACCATGTGATCAGTAACAGCAGTCTGAACACAACGGCCATATTGGATGGATTTACCATTCGTGATGCCAATGCAAACTTTGACCTTGTCGGAAATGATAACCGCAGTCTCGGGGGAGGTATGCTGAACAATGGGCAGAATGGTGGCACCTGCACACCCACCATCCGGAATTGTTTGTTTACGAACAACACCGCTTTATTCGGCGGAGGCATTTTTGATCACGGCCAGAATGGAGGTAATGCAAGCCCCCTTATCACCAATTGTATTTTTACATTAAACACGGCAACCGGAGGCGGTGGTGCTATTGATAATTTTGGATATAACGGCAATGCGAGTCCTGTTATCACTAATTGTATATTTTATTCCAACACAGCCACCGACAGGGCCGGGGCTATATATTGCTGGGGTGGTGGCAACGGGAATGCAAGCCCTGCTATCTTAAATTCTGTATTTATTAATAATTCTTCAGTCGATGGTGGTGCTATCGTGTGCGACCGGCTGAATTTTGTATCAGGAAGTTCCGGTACGGCAACGCCAGTAGTACGAAACAGTATCTTTTGGGGCAATACGGCTTCGGGTACGGGGCCGCAGTTCATTAGTTTTGGTGGTGGCACGTTTCAGGCTGCTTATACACTTATCGATATCACCAATCAAAATCCGCCGCATACGATAGCAGGCCCTGGAACCGGTAATATTTTCACAGCTCCCTCTTTCTTAAATATTGCCAATCCCATCGGCCCGGATAATTGCTGGCTGACCAGTGATGATGGATTACAGTTGTCGGGAGTGTCGGCTGGTATTGACGACGGCGACAATACCGGGGTTCCCGCGTTTGATATCCGCAATTATACCCGGATCGCTAATGCAGTAGTGGATATGGGACCCTACGAATTCAGTTCCACAGCACTCCCGGTGAATTTGTTTGGTTTTTATGGTATCAGCACCGGCAATAGCAACAGGCTCTATTGGAAAACTGTTTCGGAAAGCAACAGTCTCCTGTTCGAGGTACAAAGAAGCGCAGACGGCTTACAGTTTGAAAAGATCGGTGAAGTGAACGGCGCTGGATACAGTGCTACCATCCGGCAATACCAGTTTATGGATGATCGGTTAACGCTCCCAACATACTATTATCGCCTCAAGCAGATCGATGTTGATGGAAGACATTCGTTCAGTCCGGTTATTTTACTGGGCAGTAAGAACCCGAACACGGTGTCAGTATTTCCCAATCCCGTGAAAAACCTGGCTACGCTTGTATTCCGTCAAAACCTGGTCAATGAAGAATTTGCCTTATTCAACAGTAAAGGCCAGATGGTTGATAAATTCTTTGTAACAGGTAATAGTGCAACAATCGATCTTGGTGATAAAATGCCCGGGTTATATTTATTGCTGAACAATAGATTAGGTATTGCAGTTCGGATAATTAAAGCCGTGGAATAATTAAAGCCGGGTAAGAATTAGTTTCTTTAAAAGGATAGAAATTTCTTCATGATCATCCATTGGCATTACATGTGTTCCATTGGTAATAGTATGATCTGCCGTTACAAGTTTGTAGGGTAATAGCCTGTCTGCTGTTCCATGAATATGAATAAGATTGCCAGGGATTGTTTTGTTCTTCCAGGAGAGTATCGCCCCGATCGCCCATTTCAAGAAGCGGGTGTCAGTGTCTTGAAGGATCTGCTCGAGCATTTTTTTCTGCCCGGAGCCTTTAGCTCCCAACATTACCCGGAACCATAAAGCTCCTTTCCTTAATAACATTGCTGGTAGCAGCTTATGAACGGGCAAGTATTTCCCAGCCCTGAAGAGAGATGGAAACTCACTGCTAAGTTTGTTGCTGGAAATAATGACGGCCTTTATTTTAGGATCGGCTTTCGCCATCTCCGTTACCAACATCCCGCCGAACGAGATGCCGATGATAATGGGAGCATCTTCTTTTATTTGTTCCCGCAGACGTAAAGCATATCCTTCTAATGATTCTTTTTTAAAAGGAGTGATCCAGTCTATAAAGACAGGTTCGCAGAAAGACAGGTCAAGAAATGAGAATACCCGCTTATCTGCGCCAAGTCCGCTGATGAAATAAACCTTCTTCAAATTGGATGAACACTAATTAACTGTTACCAGGTAATAATTCTTCTTCCCTTTCTGCACCAGTAAATATGTATTATGCAAAAGGAAACTCTTGTCAATTGTCAATTGCGTATTGTCAATTTTCTTCCTGTTAATACTTACCCCGCCACCCTGCACCGTTTTTCTCGCTTCACCTTTGCTGGGGAAAATAGTGGTCTCCGCGAGGAACGACACAATGTCAATCCCTACTGCTATCTTTTCTTTGGTGAAATCGATCTTAATGATCCCATCCATGCTCTCTAAGTCTTGTGCAGAAAGGCTTTCAACGGGTGCTGTTTGATTAGCAAATAATTTTTCCGTAGTAGCAACCGCTTCAGTTAGTGCCGCTTCCCCGTGTACAAATTGCGTTACCTCTTCCGCCAGTTTTTTCTGTAGCATCCTTTTACCCGCATCTTTTTTATGTTCTTCCAGTAGCTTATTGATCGTTGGCTGATCCAGGAACGTAAATATCTTTATCCATTTCTCTGCATCCGAATCACTGGCATTTAACCAGAACTGGTAAAATTGGTAAGCTGTTGTCCGTATGGGATCAAGCCAGACATTCCCGCTTTCTGTTTTGCCAAACTTACCACCATCTGCTTTGGTGATCAACGGGCAGGTAAATGCAAATGCTTCTCCACCGGCTTTTTTGCGGATCAGCTCCGTACCGGTCACGATATTTCCCCATTGGTCGCTGCCGCCCATCTGTAATTTGCAGTTCTTGTTTTGATAGAGCCAGTAAAAATCATAGCCCTGTACCAACTGGTAAGTGAATTCGGTAAAACTCATCCCGGTCTCTCCCTCCAGTCTTTTCTTTACACTATCCTTGCTCATCATGTAATTCACCGTGATATGCTTACCCACATCCCGGATAAAATGCAGGAAGCTGAGATCTTTGAACCAGTCATAATTGTTCACTATTTCTGCGGCATTCTTCAACGATGGATCGAAGTCGAGATACTGCATCAGTTGTTTTTTTACCCCTTCCTGGTTATGCTTCAATGTTTCTTCGCTGAGTAAATTTCTTTCCTCGCTTTTCCCGCTGGGGTCACCGACCATTCCCGTGGCGCCACCTACCAGTGCATAGGGTTTATGTCCCGCCTTCTGGAAATGAACCAGCAGGAGAATAGGCACCAGGCTCCCGATATGCAGGCTGTCGGCTGTCGGGTCAAAACCGATATAGGCAGAGGTCATTTCTTTTTTTAATTGTTCCTCGGTCCCGGGCATAATGTCCTGGACCATCCCTCTCCATCTTAGTTCGTCGATCAAATTCATATATAAAACGGTGATTTTCAGTTTATATCCCCCAATACCCGGCGAAATTGCTACAAAAGTAAGGTAGAATATGTAGTCGCAAATCTACCTGCAATATTTTTCTAATCTATTCGTTTTCAATACCTGTTCTTTTTGTCCGAAGCTTCGGACCTGAATCCTATGATTTTACAGGCTTAAAGACTAATTTTACAAGCATCCCGTACATATATAAAACCATCTTATCAATTGCTTATTAGAAAATTCAATGAATGAAAACGAACCGTTTATACCTGACCCTGCTAACCACCCTATTTTTTCTCACCGCCACCGCACAGTTTCGTAAATATTCCAACGAGTTTTTGAATATCGGCGCAGGAGCAAGAGGACTTGCTATGGGCAGCGCCCAGGTAGCGTCTGTTAACGACGGTACAGCTGGTTACTGGAACCCCGCCGGCCTGGTGGGTGTAAAAGATCATCCGCAACTGAACCTGATGCACGCTGAATATTTCGCGGGTATCGGTAAATACGATTATGTAGGAGTGGCGATTCCGACATCCAACAATAAAAGAACGATCGGTATCTCCGGTCTCCGCTTTGCTGTAGATGATATCATGAACACGTTATTTCTTGTAGAACCTGATGGTTCGCTCAACTATAACAATATCCAGGCTTTTTCATCGGCCGATTATGCATTTATTTTCTCTTTCGCTCAAAAATTGAAAGAGTCCGAAAAGAAGAATGTTCATTTCGGTGTCAATGCCAAGGTCATCCACCGTAGCGTGGGAAAATTTGCCAAAGCATGGGGTTTCGGACTCGATGCCGGTGTTCAGATCTTTAGCAACAAATGGAGATTTGGTGTCGCTGCAAGAGATGTGACGAGTACTTTCAATGCCTGGTCTTTTACCTTCACAGAGAGAGAAAAAGAAGTTCTTTATCTTACCAATAACGAGATCCCGGTCAAATCAACGGAACTAACGGCGCCAAGACTGGTCCTGGGTATTGCCCGTGAATTCAAAATAGGAAAGAAATCAAGCCTGCTTGCCGAAGCGAACGTAGATGTAACATTTGATGGCCAGCGCAACACGGTGATCAGCAGCGACCCGGTCAGTGCGGATCCAAAACTCGGGCTGGAACTGAATATCAACAATGTCTTTTTCCTGAGAGGTGGTATCAATAATTTCCAACGGGCCCTGGCAGATGGAGATACCGTGAACCAAAAAAGAGTCTGGATCTACCAGCCCAGTGGCGGAGCAGGTTTCAGGATACAGAACGTGACCGTTGACTACGCTTTCACCAATTTGGCCAATCAATCCAACCCCTTATTTACCCATGTTTTTTCCCTGCGATTAAACCTGGCCGGTAATAAAAAAGAAAATTAATTAACCGAATCTGTACTGGATAAAACTTGAACGCATGAAAAAATTTTTACTTCCATTGTTGATCTTTACAAGCTTGCTGGCACAGTCGCAGGCTTATAACAATGAGTGGATCGACTACAGCAAAACCTACTATAAATTCAAAGTGGGTGCCACCGGTTTGTACCGTATCAGCCAGGCTACATTGAATAGCATTAGTATCGGTAACACCCCTGCCGAACATTTCCAGTTATGGAGAAACGGACAACAAGTTCCTGTTTATACTACGTCCGCAACCGGACCTCTTGGCGGATCGGGCTATATCGAATTCTGGGGAGAAATGAATGACGGAAGACCTGACAGCATCCTGTATAAATACCAGAATGATCAGCTGAATAGAAAATGGAGCCTGGAAACCGACACCGCAGCTTTCTTTCTTACTATTAACACCACGAGCCCCAATTTGAGATTGGTTCCAACCGCGAATACCCTTCCGGCAGCGATTCCTGCCGAGCCCTTTTTTATTCATACCGCAGGAAAATATTATAGGGACAGGATCAACCAGGGTTATGCCGCTATCGTGGGTGAATATGTTCATTCCTCTGCCTACGATGAAGGAGAAGGATTTACAACGGTCGATATCTATACGAACGTCACCGTGCCATATACCTTTATCAGTATGAACGCCTACACAGGAGCGGGTGCGCCTGCGCCTGTGCTGAAGATAAATGCAGTGGGAAATGCGTTGAACCCGCGAACGGTAGAAGTAAAATTGAATGGAGCGATCATCGCTCAGCCGCAGATGGACTTCTTTGATGATACGAGAATCATCATCCCGCTCAGCCCGACAGCGCTCAATGCAGGACCGGCACTGGTGGAAGTCACCAACCGTTGCCTGACTACCACCAATGACAGGATGGTCATTGCCCAGACTGAAATTGTGTATGCCCATACCTTTAATGTCGGAGGCGTTGACCGGTTAGAATTTAGTTTGCCGGCCAATCCAGCCGGAAATTATCTCGAGATCAGTTCATTTGCGGATAATGGAGTGAGCCCGATCTTATACGACATGACGAATGGTAAAAGATATGTGTGCGATATCACTACTCCTTTCTTTGTAAAAGTATTACTCGAACCTTCGGCTACCGAGCGACAACTGGTATTGATATCAGCCGCTCCTTCGGTACCGGTTGCCGTTACGGCTATGCAGCAACGTAATTTTGTCAACTATGCCATTCCGGCCAGCCAGGGTGACTATCTTATTATTACGCATCCTGCTTTGCAGAACGGTGCAGGAGGTAATCCTGTCAATGATTATAAAAATTACCGCAGCTCCGCAGCTGGTGGTAGTTATAACGCCCAAATCTACAATGTAGAGGAACTGATCGATCAGTATGGTTTTGGTATAAAGAACAACCCGGTAGCTGTGCGGAATTTTATCCGTTGGGCCCGCAATACCTACAGCACTCCTCTTACGAATGTGTTGCTGATCGGTAAGGGGTTGAACTATCAGCAATTCCGGGCGAATGAGGCCAACGCTGATATCAACAAACTTTCTTTTGTTCCCACTTTTGGTCAGCCTGCCTCTGACAATTTATTGGCGGCAGAAGCTGGACCTAACGAGATACCCAAAGTACCGATAGGCCGTATCTCTGCGATCAATCCCGGTGAAGTATCTATTTATCTTGCAAAACTGATCCAGTACGAACAAGCCCAGGCTTTTTCTTCACCCCTGATAAAGGACAGAGCCTGGTTAAAGAATGTAGCCCATGTGGTGGGAGCAAGTGATGGCGCACTGGGAGCTATCCTGGCCGATGCGATGGAGCGTTACCGCCAGACCATCATCGATACTTTTTATGGAGCCAATGTTAATACGTTCAGTAAACTTTCGGCGGCGCCGGTAGAACAGGCAAGCAGTGAGCGGCTGGCAGCTTTGTTCCAGGAAGGAATCGGTGTAATGACCTATTTCGGTCACTCATCTTCCAGCACACTGGAGTTCAACCTCGACAATCCCACCCAGTATAATAACCCGGGCAAATATCCTGTTACCATTGTAATGGGTTGTAACGCCGGTAATTTTTACAATTTTAACCCGCTTCGCCTGATCACCAAAGAAACCCTTTCCGAAAAATTTGTACTGGCTGACCAACGGGGTTCGATTGCTTTTGTGGCCAGTTCGCATTTTGGTATCGTGCACTATCTCGATATCCTGAATACCCGGACCTATAATGCCGCAACTGTTTCGAAATATGGTAAAACATTGGGCCAGATCATGATCGAATCCTTTACACAGGTATATAATCTTACCACGCAGAGTGATTATTATGCCCGCTTCCATTGCGAGCAAACCACGATACATGGTGACCCGGCCTTGCGACTGGATGGATCGACTGCGAAACCTGATTATGTGATCGAAGACCAGCTCCTGAAAGTAACTCCTTCCTTTATTTCGGTAGCTGAACCATCATTCCGTGTAGATGCAAAAATGATGAATATCGGTAAAGCAAGCAACCAACCGATCGTAGTGGAATTAAAAAGAACCTACCCGAACCTGGTGACCGAAGTGATCAGGAGAGATACTATCCCGGGTATCCGTTATATCGATTCATTGCGGTATAATATCGAGATCGTTCCGACCAGGGACAAGGGTCTCAACAGGATATCCATCTGCATCGATGCGGATAACGTGGTCGATGAATTATACGAAACGAATAATTGTATCACCAAAGATGTATTTGTTTACGAAGACGAGGCAAGACCCGTTTATCCTTACACGTTTGCCGTGGTCAACAGGCAGGATCTCAAACTGGTGGCTTCAACAGCCAATCCTTTTAGCGGGTTGAAGCAATACGTGATGGAAATGGATACGACCGAATTCTTCAATTCATCTTTCAAGATAAGCCGTACTATCAGTTCCACGGGTGGTGTGCTGGAATTTGCACCGGGTGTTAGCTTTACCGACAGCACCGTGTATTACTGGAGAGTGGCTCCTGTTCCGGTCAGCGGTCAGCCGGTATGGAATAAATCTTCCTTTATTTTCCTTGATCCGGCCGGTGCCAATGCGAGTGATTTTGGATTTAACCAATCTCATTTCTTCCAGCAAACAAAGTCAGCCTATGATAAACTGAAATTGGATTCCGCGACCCGGAAGACAAATTTCGGCCCTGTGATCAATAACTTATTTATACGCCAGGGTACCTGGGTCACCAGCGGTGCCACACAGGAAGCATCCCTTGCCGTATCTATTAATGGGGTGTCTACGATCCGCCTGATGTGCTGGTTCTCTTCATTAGTATTTAATGTGTTTGATCCCGTTTCTTTCAAACCATGGCAAAACCAGACCGTTGTGCCGCATACATTCCCAACCTCACTTGGGCAGGGATTATATGGAAGTACCGACAACAATTGTTTTGGAAGTCCCAAGACCTTCAATTTTGAATACCGGTATACCGACACCTCGAGCCGGAGGAAAATGATGGACCTGATGCGGGATGTTATACCCAATGGGCACTATGTGATCATCCGGAATTTTACCCTGAACCCTATCTATAATTTTCCTGATGCATGGGCCGCCGATTGGGCTGCCGATCAAACATTACACGGTCCCGGCCAATCATTGTACCACTATATTAAGAACGCAGGTCTGTCAAGCATCGACTCGTTTTACCGTGCGAGGCCATGGGCCCTGGTTTATAAAAAAGGCGATCCTTCTTTCACCCCGAAATGGATCATGGGAGAAGGCATGTTTGATAACCCGACACTGTCAGTGGATTGTTTAACCAGTGATACCGTCGGTTACGTGACCTCACCGTTATTCGGGCCTGCACGTGCATGGAAACAATTGAAATGGAGAGGTGCCGGCGATCCTGTCGGTGACCTTGCTACGATGTCGGTCATCGGGGTTAAAACTAACGGTACAGAGGATCTGCTATTTAATGGTATTACGACCTCTCAGCAGAATTTTGATGTATCCTCCATCAATGCAGGCACTTACCCGTATGTCAAATTAAGAATGAGGACAGCCGACTCTATCAACTTTACACCTTACCAGCTCCGTTACTGGAGGATTACCTATACGCCTGTTCCGGAAGGCGCCATCGCTCCTAATATCTTCCTGAAAGCAAAAGATACGCTGGAGATTGGTGAGCCGCTTGACTTCAGGGTAGCATTCAAAAATATCAGCGATGTAGCGTTTGACAGCCTGAAAGTGAAAATGGTGATCACCGATAAGAATAATGTACAGCATATCATACCGATCTCCAAACGCAGACCATTAGTGGTCAACGATACTCTGCAGATCGGAGCATTGGTCAATACGGCTACCCTCGGGGGTGTGAATACCATGTACCTGGAAGCCAACCCGGATAATGACCAGCTGGAGCAGTTCCATTTCAACAACTTTGCGTACCGAAGCATCTATGTGAAGCCAGATAGCCTGAATCCTTTGCTGGATGTGACTTTCGATGGTGTGCATATCCTGAATAAAGATATCGTGGCCGCCAAACCGGATATCCTGATCAAACTCAAAGATGAGGCCCGCTGGATGATATTGAATGATACAGCCCTGCTTACCCTGCATATCAGGAACATGAAGACAGGTTTGCTCCGGAGGTATTATTTCAACAATGATACCGTGCAGTTCACACCTGCAGGCCAGGCGCCGAACCCTGATAATACCGCAACGATCAACTTCAAACCTTATTTCTCAGAAGATGGGGAATATGAACTGATCGTGACCGGCAAAGACAAGAGCAACAATACAGTAGGCAGCTCGAATGATATCGAATACCGTGTCTTGTTTGAGGTAATCAACAAACCGATGATCTCAAATATGCTCAATTACCCGAACCCGTTCACCACGTCTACAGCATTTGTATTCACTGTAACGGGTAGTGAAGTACCGCAAAATATCAAGATCGAGATCATGACGATCACCGGTAAGATCGTGCGGGAGATCACTAAAGAAGAACTAGGTCCGCTGCATATCGGGCGAAACATCACCGAATTCAAATGGGATGGAACCGACCAGTACGGATCGAAACTCGCCAATGGTATCTATCTCTACCGCGTGGTGACGAACCTGAATGGTAAATCACTCGATAAATACACCGGCCCGGATGACAAGACCGACAAGTACTTTAATAAGGGTTACGGTAAAATGTACCTGATGCGTTAATAGAATATTCCAGCATACCGAGCCCCTTCGTTTCACACGAAGGGGCTTTTTTTTACGCTCCGGATCAACGACTTTTGCGGTTGATGCAACAATTGAAACAGCTGGTAAAACGATTATTTGGCCGGACCCTTTACAGGGGCATGACTTCGGCTGCTGCAAAAGCCAGGATGCTTCAATGGTCGGAAGGATTAAAAGGCAAAACGGTGGCTTATTTACCCGATGCCTCTTATAATGTATTCACCTATCATGGCGAGGATGGCATCATTCATTATCTCTTGCAGCAAATGAAAGGTGTGCCGTCCATTTTTGTCGATATAGGATCGGGGGATTGTATAAAAAGCAATTGTGCCAACCTTGTGACCCATTTTGGATGGGAAGGATTGTTCGTGGATGGCGATGCGGCGCAACTGGCGATCGGGAAAAATTTTTATGAACCTATGGTGAAGAATGGTGTTAGTATAAAAATGATCCTCTCCACAGTCACGCCATCCAATATAAATGAGTTGCTGGCGCAGCAATCGATTCGTAGTGAGATCGGCCTGCTATCGATCGATATTGATGGCAATGATTACTGGGTATGGAAAGCCATTGAAGCTATACAACCCCGATTGGTAGTGATTGAGGCAAAAGTGGAATTCGGGTCCAGGAATATTGTCGTGCCTTATGGGAAAGCCAATCATCATTCAGCGGATAAATTATACAACGGTGCATCCGTGGAGGCATTGAGGATACTGGGTGAGCAGAAAGGGTATAAGCTCGCAGGAGCCAACCGGCAGGGCTATAATCTTTTCTTTGTCCGAAAGGACGAAGCGATCCGCGTGGCAACTACGGATGATATCCTGCGTTTTGCAAAAGACTCGTTTTATCCCGAATCATTTTTTAGTTCACATACATTTGTACCCGCTTAAAAGATTGACATGGCAAAGATCAGTATCAATATCGCAACAGGGAGTTTACAGAAACAGGAGATGATCGTGGGTATTGACCTCGGAACAACCAATAGTCTCGTGGCGATCATCCACCCGGAATCTCAAAAGCCCGTGGTATTAAAAGAGCATGATGGCGCTGCCCTGGTTCCTTCCGTGATCCATTTTGGCGAAGGAGGAATGATCTCTGTGGGAGAAGAGGCAAAAAAATTCCTGGTGACCGAACCACAAAACACCATTTTCTCGATGAAAAGGCTGATGGGTAAATCCTACAGCGATGTAAAGGACCAGTCCTCTTTTTTTACCTATAAAGTGATCGATGATAACACCGAAAGCCTGGTTAAGATACAAGTGGGGTCCGTATTTTATTCGCCGGTGGAACTTTCTTCTTTTATCCTGAAGGAACTTAAACACAGGGCTGAACATATTCTGAAAACACCGGTGACAAAAGCCGTCATCACGGTTCCTGCCTATTTCAATGATGCACAACGGCAGGCCACAAGGGATGCGGGAAAGCTGGCAGGTCTTGATGTATTGCGGATCGTGAACGAACCAACTGCCGCAAGTTTGGCTTACGGGTTGGGGATGAGCAAAGATGAAACAAAAACAGTAGCGGTATATGACCTGGGTGGTGGTACTTTCGATATCTCCATCCTCCGTATCGCCGGTGGTATCTTTGAAGTGTTGTCAACTAATGGCGACACCTACCTCGGTGGCGATGATTTCGACCGGGCGATCGTTCAGCATTGGATCAGTCAATCGGGTATCAAACAGGAAGAATTAACCCGTAACAAAAGCCTTGCGCAAGAGCTACGGTTAAAAGCAGAGGAGGCAAAGAAGCAGCTCAGCGCTAAGGAAACTTACAGTGATATGGTCGCAGGCCACGCACTGCAATTGGATAAAACCATATTCGAAAAACTGATCGAACCCTTCCTCGATAAAACGATCCGCTCCTGTACAGACTCTTTGGCGGATGCAGGGTTGACGATCTCTGATATCGATGAAGTGATCATGGTCGGTGGATCTACTAGAGTGCCGCGGGTGCGGGAAGCGGTCGGAGCTTATTTTGGAAAACAGGTGAATATTTCAGTGGACCCGGATGAAGTGGTGGCGCTGGGAGCAGCCGTACAAGCCGATATCCTGGCGGGCAATAATAAAGATTTTTTATTGCTGGATATTACACCGCTCTCATTGGGTATCGAAACCATGGGTGGATTGATGGATACACTGGTGCCGCGGAATTCAAAGATCCCTTCCAAAGCAGGGCGGCAATACACTACGCAAAAGGATGGGCAAGGAAGTATGCGCATCTCTGTGTACCAGGGAGAGAGAGACCTGGTAAAAGACAATCGTAAACTCGCAGAGTTCAATCTTACCGGTATACCGGGAATGCCCGCAGGTTTGCCCAAAGTAGAAGTTTCGTTTTTGATCAATGCAGACGGAATACTCGTTGTTACCGCAAAGGAATTGAGAAGCGGTACCAGCCAGAGCATAGAAGTAAAACCGCAGTATGGACTTTCCGATGCGGAAGTGGAAAAAATGCTGATGGATTCGCTTACACATGCAAAGGATGATATACAGGTAAGAGCATTGGTGGAAGCGCAAACCGAAGCAAAACAAATACTCGATGCAACCAGCCAGTTCATGGCAAAGAACCGGTCCCTGTTACAGGAAGAAGAATTGGTTGAAACAGAAACGGCGATGCAAAAACTGCTTGGACTTCTCGAAACCGGGAATAAGGATGAGATCCATGAGGCCATTGAGCAGCTGAACGAGATATCAAGACCTTACGCGGAAAGGGTAATGGACCAGGCGATCAGCACCGCTATGAAAGGAAAGAATATCATGGAATAAAAATGATATAACCCCGGTTCTCATAGACAGGTTTCAGTCTGAACGGTGGATAGAGCGTTGTATAACCCGGTCCATCTTTGCGCATTACAATTATTTTTCTTCGACCCTCCCATTCTGTCAATATAGTTCCTGTTACAAGAAAGCTGTCAGCCTGTGCTCTTCTCACTTCATGTATCGGCGTATTGTACACATGCGAATGCCAGGAATAGGACGATCCATAGACGTTGCTGTAATAGTTGATAAGATATTCGTTGCTAAAGACCAGGTCCTTGTTGCCTGTATTACGGGCAAGCCAGTTCAGCGTGCTTTTTGTATCCGGTTTCAGGTGACCAATCCATTCATTCTTCTCTTTTTTTCGCAGGAGGTTGGTGGTCCACAACAGGTTATCGGATAGAAAGATCAGGAGGAACAGCGCCAATGCCGCCGTAGAATATTTTAATTGCTTTAAACGGTTCAACAACCCGGCCAGTGCCGGTATGGCAAAAAGAAAAAGACCCATCCAGGTGTAGCCTCTTGTAAAATGGATCGGCTGCATCGGGGAGATGAACCATTCGTGTTTGGATAAAAGAAATGCAATGATACCCCAGGTAAAAAATAATCGCTGGGGTGAATGAAGAAAGAATTTTTTGAGCGATCCGGACTGGAAATACTGCAGAAGGGATAATAGGAGCACCAGTATATAGGCCGGGATGATCACGTATAAACTATAAGTCCATCCCACCGAGAATTGCTGGTGAAGGATATGATGTTCTTTGAAGGAGACAAGGTAAAACAGGTAATACCAGGCTGTGAATGCCGTGATCAGTGCAATGCCCAGGACGAAGTACCAGGGGATATGTTTGTTCTTCCACAATAATTTTTCCGCCAGGCACCAGACGCCGGTGATCAGGAGGAATTCGATCCCTGTAAAAGGATGTGTAATGGATAAAAAGAAAGCAACAGCCAGTGCCGCAATCCATTTTTCCTGTAAAATAAAAAGCACAGCGAGTAAGAAAAGAAAATGATAATAAGCTTCCAGCGGGATGAACAGTGTTCGCCCATAATTCAACCCCCACCATCCATTGCCCGGGTCACCGATAAAAATGCTGTCGGGTGATGGCGGCACTTGTTTATAAAAAATCATCGCTACCAATAAACCAGTGATCGCTGTCAACCCGCCTCCCCAGGTAAACAGCACCTGGATCAATGACCGGTGCCGGAGACCGGGATATACTTGCTGGATGATCTTCAGACCAGTGAAGATGGAGAGCACCGTGAATAAAAGCCCGAAAAAACTAAAAATAAAACCTGGTTCCAACCCCAGCTTCACCAGCAGGGCGAAAACATAATTATGCGGTTGAAGATAGATAGCCGGTGATCCTGTGGCGGCATCAAAAGGATTGGAATAAAAAAAAGAGAACTGGCTGGCATCAAGGTATTGCCGGGCATTGGCCATATAGACAGGATTGTCATCCAGCGCAAAACCAGTGGGGATAAGGCCTTTGTCGTGAAAAAAGAAATGGTGCAGGATAAACAGGATAACGGGGATGCTAAGCAGTATCGATCGTATAAGCAGTGTCCTGTTTTTCATCTGGTTGAAGCGTGTGAAACAAAGTTAGCCCGGCGCTTTATATATCCGGCAACTAAAAATACGATGATGGCGAAAAGGGTAAGGAGTGAAACGATTAATGCATACCGGATGATCCCGGGATCATAACGCCATACTATCTCTGATGATCCTGCCGGTAGTGCTATGCTCATAAAAGCAATATTGGTCTTTTCAACAGCTACTTTACGGCCGTTCACCCTGGCGGTCCATTGGTGATGATACGCCTGCGTGAGATTTAGCCTGCAGGGAAAACCTGTTGTAGCTTTTATGGTAAATCGGCCGGGTGCTACATGGGTGATCGTTGCAGAGCCAGCGATAGTATCGCAGGAGGAATAAGGCGAATGGTCCATTTTATCCGGGAATGTATAAATACAATCCATGGGAAAATCAGTGAGGCGCACTGTATCAGGCAATCCGATATCACGCTGCGATAACCAGGCCACAGGTTTCTGAAAAATATGATCGTACAAACGACGAGTCTGCACAAACAAATCCATTGAGGACAGGAAAGCGGGAGAGTTCGTTATTCTTGTAAGCCCTGGTTTTTCTGAATAGAAAAAAGAAAGACCGATCTCGTTGGAATGGTCGAATACGTCTTTGCTGTTTTCGGCCAGGGGTTTGTTGTAGTTGGCCGGATCATATAGTGCTGTTTGTTGGCGGATCAACTTGTTGATCACCGCTGGCGGGGTCTTACTGACAAAAGTAGCGGGTAATGCAAGCGCACTGTTGATGACAAGGTTCAGTATATGCAAGGCCAAAAATGTTCTTGTTGAAATGGTTTTCTTGTTCCGTGTAAAAAATAGGTATGCAGCTATAAATAATAACTGAATGATACAGGAAGCCAGCAACATGTCTTTCCAGGTGATGCTTTGCAGGAAATTCCTTAGCGCTTCGCGGTTTCCTATGGCCGAAAAGATGCCGGCAAAGTGGCCTGCCCCGGAAAGGATGCTGATCATGAGGGTAATGAGCAGCAACGAACCCATTCCTATCATTATATACCGGGTACTCTTTTCGGGTTGATCTTGTTTTTGGAAAAGCCGGTCGAGTGCCCCGGCTGCCAGCAATAAAAGAGCTATGATCGTATACAGGCGGAAATGGGAAGGGTGACGAAACAGGTCCATACCCGGAATAAGATCATAACAGATCCCCCGGAAAGGAGTGGCATCTCCCAGGCAGAATAAAAAGCTGCTGACTGCCGCGATCAGCAATATTGTTTTTCGCGGACTGTTCCTGGAAAAAATCCCGGCGACCGCAAATACCAGTGTGTAAATTCCGAGGAAAATATTCCTGCCTGTCACATCCCCGGAAGCAGGAAAATCTCCCGCAACAGCCGCCCAGGGTGAAATAAAAGAGATCGGGCTTTTGGGATCAAAAGAGTTCATCATCGCTTCCGCTTGCCCGGCACCGGTTCCGCGGCCATAATAAGGCAATAATTCAAAATAGGAAAGCAGGGCAGGCGAGAGCAGGAGTAAGGCCGCGATGATAAGCAGGCAATGATAACCTAACCATTTTTTTGCCAATGCTCTGTCGGTCCGGATGAGCTTGCGGTTCTTTATTAAAAAATACAAACAGACCCCGGCCAGGACATAAGCCATAATGATGCTATCGGCCGGATAGCCACAAACCAATAGAAGCCATATTGCGATGGCAGTTTTCAGTGCATTACCTGGTCCGGGTTTGTATAGTAATCGATAATAATAGCAAAGAACATAAGGAATAAAAGCGGCGGAAGCAAGCCAGTTGATAAACTCCCCGCTCCCCAATATATAACCACAAAGCATATACGCAGTGGCGATCGCCAACCTGGCTTTATCCGACCCGGAGATGATGCCTGAAAGTTTGTACATCCCTGCGCCTGCCAGGAAAATATAAAGAAGCGTTTCAAAATGGAAAACGGTGATATTGTATTTCGTAACCAGGGATATCAACTGGACAAATGGATTCCACACACCCGATTGCATATCTCCATGGATCGGGTAGCCCAGGTAAAATGAATTGGACCAGTAAGGGAAAAAGCCCTGTTGTATGCTATGACTGATCTGGTAACGAACCGGCAAAAAATAATGAATGGCGTCGTTCTTTACACTAAAGAGCTGGAAGCTGATGGGCCAATAAGCAATGATAGCAATGAAAAGCAGGAAGAGATAAGGCTTCCAAAGGTTAAAGCGGGAACTATGTGGATGATCGGCCAGGCGCATGTGGTTTCCAAATGATATATGACGGGGAAATTAACGATAATTTGGTGAACAGCTTGCTTACCGGTACTTGAAAAACAGTTTGAGGGTTTTGTAAGGAACCACGGCGATATCGATAAAGCGGACCTTCGAATCCCCTTTTTCTGTCCAGGTATCCACTACTACTTCTTTAATACTTTGTTTGAATGCCATTCCTTTTTGTTTTTTGATCCGGCAAAATATCTCCAGGTCAAAAAGCCACTGATCGAGAAAGGGATCCTTAAAAACATCCGCGGCAATGGCAGCCCTCATGATCTTGGCACCGCATTGCGTGTCATAGATCGGAAGCCCCAGTATGGAAGTGGTCAGCCATGCATAGGATTTACCAAAATTGTGACGAAAGATATTGCGACGGATATTGTTGTCGCTGGTTTTCTTCCTGCTTCCGAAAACGATCTCCAGCTCCTCATTTCCTTTAAAGTAACCAAGCAGGTTGTTGATTTCGGGTAATGGAGTGGCGAGATCCGCATCAAAATAACCGATGAACCGGAAATTTTTGTCCGTAGTCATTTTCAATACACCCTGTCTTACAGCTTCGGCCTTTCCCTTGTTGGCTCCAAGATCGATCACCCTGAATTGCTGTGGGTTCTTCGATTGTAATCCCAAAAGAATATCAGGGGTCCGATCGCGGCTGCCGTCGTTCACTAAACAAAAACAGACGGCCGGATTCTCTTTTGCAAAATCCAGGAAAACTTGCTGGTCAAGCCTGTCCGCTTCGTCATAGCAAGGTATTATGATACAGGTTTCTTGCATACGCTATAGTTTGACAGGCCGGGAACATTTATGCCGATCTTTTTTTTGAAACGGGTTACTGCAACATCTATTGATAATATTCCTTTTACAATACCCGTGATGAATTTACCATGCGTCCAACCGCCCAGCCCCTTTTGCTGGCGGGGTTTACCGAATAGTTTCTCCTTCATTTTCTGGAATAGTCGCACCGGCACCAGGGAAAAGAAAAAATACCCGGTTTCTATGGGCTCCAAATCCCCACTACGAAGATGCTGTTTCAATGATCTGTTATTATACCTGCGGTAATGCAATAAAAATTCATCATGAGAAGTGAACAGGCTTTGATAAGCCGGTACCGTTACTATAAATGTCGTATCGGCGTTAATAAAATTCTGCCCGGCAAGGTCTTTTAAAAAAGATATATCATCGGGAATATGCTCGATCACATCCAGCAATAGTACCATGTCAACAGGGGCTTTGATCAACTGCTTCGCTTCATCTATATTGCTGAACAGGTGAAAATCGGGATGAGTAATGTTTTTTCTTTTAGTCACCAGGTCTTCGGCGGAGTAGGCCGGATCGATACCGATGATCGTAGCCGGTAGTTTTTTCTCTAACAGGGATAGTGAAAAAAAACAATCCCCGCATCCCATATCAAGGATCAGCATTTTTGTATTGTGCTTATGGTATTGGCGGATCAGCCGGGTTACAAACGCTAAACGCACCAGTTCCCATGGATGACGGATCGAGTTGGCCGGGTTGTATTCAACGATATCCACGCAGGTTAGTTCGTTTTTTTTAAAATTACAAACATCTGTGATGTTTTGGTAAAAGCACTCCGGGTGAAATCGAATATAGCAAAAACAGCACTGATGGGCGCAAATAGCCAGTGATAAACGATAGGTCGTTGGGCACTGATGCGGACCATGTGTTTGCGATGCAATGCAGCAATGATACTGAATGCCCAGAAAGGAGCGCCCTGTGTGTATTTCAATTGCTGAACTGACAGGTTGGTGGGTGTGAGTAATAAGCGGAAACTTTTTTCTGAAAAGATCACCCAGTGCCGGGGGCAATGCAACCCACCCCAATAGCCCCGGCGAAAAAGCCGCGCATCCCAGGAACGGGTATTCGGTGTTTTGATGAGTATGCTTCCATCAGGATGAAGCAGCTGGTCTGTTTTTAAAAGAACCTGTTGCGGGTGGGCGACATGCTCGATAAGGTTCAGCATCAATACCAGGTGAAATTTTTCGGTACTGACAAAATCTTCCAGCCTGCCTTCAAAGTAGCGGTGCCCGTTGGCCAGGGCGATTGTACCGGCATCCGGATCGATGTCCACTACCTGGGTAATGTTTACTCGTTGGTCGAGTTTTTTAATGGAATTCAATAACCAACCTGTACCGCCGCCAATATCAAGTACATTAATGGAATCGCCGGGAATGGAAGCCAGTATCTTTTTGAATAGACGTTTGTCCAGCCATTCCTTCAATTTTACAACAATGCCTTTAGGCGCTTTGAATGAATAATAATTGGAGGGGTAGATCGTCCTTAGCTCCTCTACGGGTATGGGGTTAATAAAAATGGTATCGCAGGCATTACAGTGAAAATAATCATAGGTCTTGCTGCTGGTGAAGTATTCATAATCCTTTGCGGAAGACCATAACCGGCTCTTCGTTTCCCTGCAAACCGGGCATGCTACAGCAGGGAGATGCTCCACATTCATTTGGCGGAAATTAATTTCTTAAAGCTGGCAAGATAAGATGTTCGGGAAGAGCGGACGATGTTTTTAACGGCATCACATTGCAAAAGGAACTGTTCAATATCTTTTAAACGGGTATACGATACCTGTGGATCCCAATGATGGATCATGTGCTTATTAAAACCTGCTGCGCCAAATGAACTGCTGAACGGACCCGAGACAAATAAACGGCTCAGTTTACCGTGCGGGGTCTTTGCAAAATCTGTCTTTGCACTGGCCAGTTCACTTCGATGTTCCAATATCTGGCGCAGGGTAGCAAAAAAAGGGAAAAAGATGAACATGGCTCCAACCCAAATGATGGCGATATGCCAGTAGCCGGCATAGATAGCGGCTGCAATGATCAGTGCATTGAGCAGAAGCCCGATAAACAACATGATACGGCTATCCTTTTTCATAGTCCCGGTAAGCAGGTTGTTCCCCGTCTTTTTGCGGATCACTTTCACTAAATGCAGCCCGGTGATCGTTTCGAATATAAAACCTGGCGTGATGGCGTTATGATAGGATATCTCGGTATCCTCTGGTGTGCCCAGGTGTACATGGTGCATCCAATGGATCTTCCGGTAGGTTTTTACATCGAGGCCCAGCACTGCACACAAAAATATCGCGGCAAGCCGGTCATTTATTTTTTTATCCGGGTGAATATTGAAATGCCCGGCTTCATGAATAAACAACGAGAGGTAGGCGATAAAATAACCGGTAGCCAGGGCGGTAACAATAATATTGAGGATCACCCATCCCGGGTACTGGGTCTGCAGCCAGGCAGAAAGAGCGATCAGTGAGAAAATAGCTGCATAACCGAAAAGGATATCTCTCCATACCATGGTATAGCGGGGTCGCAGACCGCTTCGCCATTCTTTATAAGAGAGGCCACCGGGTGCTGAAACGCTTTCAAAAGGTATGCTTTCAAGATTATTCATGCTTGCAATACACAAATTTACAAATGATAAGTTAGATTGAACAATACTGGTACTGGTTGGGTTACCGGGTAACATATATACTTATATATTTGTATGCCTCATGCAAAACAGCCAGCAAAAAAAATCACTCATCTACC
>JANOHQ010000175.1:0-11264 GCA_031406595.1 Chitinophagaceae bacterium | reverse complement strand
GAGGGGTTTGGGGAGGCCTTATCTCATCACAAATGGATACTTGTCGTAGTGTTTCAGTGCAATACCCGTGCCTCTTACTACGCTTTTCAGCGGATCATCGGCGATATGCACCGGCAGTTTGATCTTATTGGCCAGCCTTTTATCGAGACCCCGCAGCAGCGCACCGCCACCGGTAATATACAGACCCCGGCGATAGATATCCGCAGCCAGCTCGGGTGGAGTTTGTTCCAGGGCTTTCAGAATGGCTTCCTCTATTTTGAAGATACTTTTATCGAGGGCTTCGGCGATCTCCTGGTAACTGACCATGATCTGTTTGGGGATACCTGTCACCAGGTCACGGCCATTGACCGGGAAATCATCTGGAGGGTTATCGATCTCTTTCATGGCGGCCCCTACCTGGATCTTGATCTGTTCGGCAGTACGCTCACCGATCAGTAAACTGTGATAGCGACGGAGGGCTTCCATGATATCGGCAGTGAATTCGTCACCGGCGATACGGATGGACTGGTCGCAAACAATACCAGCCAGGGCGATCACGGTAATACCGGTAGTTCCACCACCGATATCAATGATCATATTACCGACGGGCTCTTCCACGTCGATACCGATACCCAGGGCAGCGGCCATGGGTTCATGGATCAGGTAAACTTCCTTGGCCCCGGCCTGCTCGGCACTATCGCGAACCGCTCTTTTCTCCACTTCGGTGATCGAAGAGGGAATGCAGATCATCATTCTCCAACTGGGGGGAAACAAAGGTTTTTTGGGGTATACCAGCTTGATCAGCTCCCGGATCATGAGCTCCGCAGCGTTGAAATCGGCTATCACACCGTCTTTCAGGGGACGAACCGTCCGGATGCTCTCGTGCGTCTTTTCATGCATCATCAGGGCTTTCTTCCCCACAGCCAGCACTTCTTTGGGATTGTTGCGGTTCAACGCCACAATACTCGGTTCATTCACTACTACTTCGTCGTTATGGATAATAAGGGTATTGGCAGTACCCAGGTCGATAGCTATTTCTTGTGTAAACCAGTTAAAAAGTCCCATTAATTGTTCTTGGATTTATTATCAGCAAAGGTGGAGGAAATAATTTGAATTATCAAAGCAAAACCTTGTCAGGCAAGGATTTTTTTTAATCCGACGGTTGCCGAAATTGTAGTTAAAAGAATTTTTACGGTTGTATTGTTCAGGAATTTTCAGTAATATATCGTACTGCAAAATCCTGGGTGCCGCGACAGCACGTTATTTCCCGGGTTGGATAGGGATGTGGTATTAAAAAAAATTATTCATTCATCACACCGCTTAGCTTACAGGGTAGTGGGTCAGTTTGAATTTTTTAATGCGTTGTCATTCCGAACACAAGCGTAGCTTGCGACCGAAGGTCTGAGGAATAGGGTAAGATGCTTCTATAAATAAATTGATTCCGGAATAAAAACTTTAACCCTTCTTTTATCCTTCGCTTTGCTCTCATGCCATCCGGCGGGGCAGGCAGGATGACAATTTCATCGCTAAAATTCAAACTGACCCACTACCGCTTACAGCAAGTCACTGGAGTGAAAAACAAAATCAACTAACTTTATATATGCGGATCATTACAAGAACCGTTATGATTCTTTCCCTGGTCAGTTTGTTTGCAGACATCGCAAGCGAAATGTTATACCCGATCATTCCTGTTTATTTAAAAGAGATCGGTTTCTCCATCGTAGGCATCGGTATACTGGAAGGCTTTGTGAATTTCACCGCCGGGATCAGCAAAGGATATTTTGGAAAGCTGAGTGATGAAAAAGGCCTTCGTCTCCCTTTCGTAAAGCTGGGTTATTTACTCAGCGCAGTCTCCAAACCATTGATCGGTTTTTTTGTAGCACCGCTCTGGATATTTTTTGTCCGTACAATGGATCGCCTGGGTAAAGGGGTACGTGTAGCCGCGAAAGATGCATTGCTCTCTGATGAAGCCACTCCAAAAACAAAAGCAAGAGTATTTGGCTTCCACCGCAGCCTCGACACGGCGGGAGCTACTATCGGTCCTGCATTGGCATTAGTGTTTCTTTTCTTTTATCCCGGCGATTACAAAACACTTTTCTATATCGCATTCATTCCGGGCCTGGTCAGTGTCGGGCTTGTTTTTTTATTGAGAGAGAAAAAAAGACCGGTATCGACACTGGAAAAAGGAAATTTCTTTTCCTTTTTTAAATACTGGAAGATCGCTACGCCTGAATATAAAACACTGATAAGCGGCTTACTTTTATTCGCTCTCTTCAACAGTTCCGATGTTTTCCTTTTATTAAAAACAAAAGAAGCAATCGGTGATGATACGATCATGCTGATGGGAACCAAATTCAACAGCGATACGATCACCATTGCGGCCTATGTTTTCTACAACCTGGTCTTCGCATTGACCTCCTACCCCATGGGTGTACTGGCCGACAAGCTGGGTTATAAAAACATTTTCATCGCCGGCCTTGTTCTATTTGCCATTGTTTATGCGGGCTTTGCATTAAACCCATCTATAGCGGGTATCTTTGCCCTTTTCTTTGTTTATGGGCTCTATGCAGGCGCAACCGACGGCGTTACCAAAGCCTGGATCACCAATATGGCCCATCACCAGAACACCGCTACAGCCGTGGGTTTCTACACTTCCTGTCAAAGCATCTGTACCCTCCTGGCCAGTACGATCGCCGGGTTGGTCTGGTATAATTTCGGAAGTGTTTATACGTTCATCAGTACTTCAGTCATAGCGGTAATTGTACTTGTATTCTTCAGGCTAAGGATCAAAAAAGCCTGATTTTTCCTCTTCATTTTACGGGTCCGCAAATTTTTGGCACAGTGTTGGAATATATCCCTACAGAGCGCTGCTTAAAAATTCAATATGCGAAGAATATCAGTATTACTATTAGCCCTTTTTATGGTCACCATTTCACAGGCACAAAGCAAGAGTGCCAATAGTTCTTCTTACCGCACAGCATTGGGTGTTAAGGTTTGGGATGGCGGTGGTATATCGTTCAAGCATTTTGTGAACGGTAACAATGCGCTGGAACTGATCGGTTATTTCTGGAACAGGGGAACAAGGATAACTGGCTTGTACGAGATACATGGACCGATCAGCGGGGCTACTGGATTACAATGGTATATCGGTCCCGGTGCACACGTAGGTTTTTACAATACAAAATATGGCGATGGAGCTTTTATAGGTCTCGATGGTGTTTTAGGCCTCGACTATAAATTCAGCGGCGCGCCGATCAATATTTCTTTAGACTGGCAACCCTCATTTGAATTTGGCGATGGACGTGGTTTTGTGGGAAGCTGGGGCGGACTTGGTATCCGGTACACCTTCTAATATATATCCTCACTCTTATCAAGGGAAACTGGGTTGTATTTTTACGGCCCATTTTTCTTTTTGGACCCTGATAGAAATTTGGGCAGTCTACCACCCGATAGCTATCGGGTTTGAAATACAAGGACACAGATTTGACTGATAAGACGGATGTACACGGATTTTTTATGCTGTAAAAAGCATAAAAGGATCAGCTATCAGCTGAGTATCTATACACCGATTAATAAAGTTCGCCCGCAATTTAGAGTAGCCAAATCTATCCGTGTTTATCCATCCGGTCCGTGTTATCCGTGTTCCTGTATTTTTACCGATTTTATAACCGATTGTTCCCGGCTCAACGGGAGGGAAGATTTTTTTAAAGCGATCCGAACCCTAATTGTTTTTCGAGTTCCGCAGGCAATGCCGGTAATTTTCTTCTTTCGATCAGGAAGCTGTTGAGCTGTGCGATCTCCCGGAAAATATAATGTTTATCTGCCGCGGCTTTGAGGTAATCTTTTCCTGTACTTCCGCCAGTACCGATACGGCGGCCGATCATCCGGTGCACCATATTCATGTGGCGGTAGCGCCAGTTGCTCAGTTGCTCATCTATTTCCAGCAACGCATTTAATAACTCAAAGGGTAATTCCAGGATCGGGTAACCCCGGTATAACATGATAAATAAAGCAGCCCGGGATGCCGCAGGAGAAAGCGAGCGATCCGGAAGCGATGAGCCATCATCAAACATTTCTGCAAATGCGGCGATATTATTTTTTTCTGCATCGGCCAGGCTATCGCCGTAAATCTTTTTATAACGGTCCCAGAAAGAAAGATCCGCTCCCTCTTTTAAAAAAGGCATCCGCTCCAGCCATTTGTTCAGCAGGTCCAGTAAGGAGTTACTGTCTTCTGCTTTTTTGATAATCTCCACATGTTCGGGTCTGAGCTGCGATGTATAATATTCTTTGCCATGCCGGTATTCGAATTTCAGTCCCAGCTTTGCTTCCAGCTCCTTGAACTGCCAGCTCTGAAATCCTGATGCAGGCCGTAACATATCCCTGAAATCGAGGAAATCCATTGGCGTCATTGTTTCCATGATATCGATCTGGTGAACCAATACCCGGAGAATGGTTACGCAACGCGACAGGCGGTGAACAACGGTCTGTAATTCGGGAGAATTATCGTTTAGTGCCGGCCGGCTCATGATCGCTGCCACAGAATCCACTTCATGGTGGAGCTGTTTGAACCAAAGCTCGTAAGCCTGGTGAATGACGATGAACAGCATTTCATCATGCGCTGCCAATTTATGCTTATGGCTTTCCAGTGCCTGGGCGTCCAGGATCTTATCCAGTTGCAGGTAATCGTGGTAATTTACTTCCATGTTGTTTGAATAAAAGCAAATTTAGTTCAATTAAAAAGTAGCGAAACCTGTAGTAGTTCCTGGCCGTCTCTTATTTGGAAGATATTGAACCACATAGAACATAGCCCACATATGGGAACACATAGAATTCAGTCTATGTGAAAGCCTATGTTTCTATTATGACTATGTGGTTCAAATTTACTTAAGTAAACTCATATCCGATATCACTCCGGTATTCCATCCCGGTAAAAGAGATCTTTTCTATTTCTTCTTTGGATATTTCAACCGCATCAAAAACAGATTTTCCATAGGAGGTCATACAAAAAACACGGCCCCCGCTGGTCACTACTTTTCCATTCTTCATAACGGCGCCCATATGAAATAAGATACTGTCTGCCGGGTTTACATTTTCCAAACCATGGATCTCGTATCCTTTTTCATACTCCCCCGGATAACCACCGCTGACAGCCACTACCGTACAGGCAGTTCTTGGATCGGTCTCAATGATCACTTTATCCAGTTGTTGTTGGGAAACAGCGTTGAACAATTCAACCAGGTCATTTTTCAACCGGGGTATCACTACTTCTGTTTCCGGGTCACCCAGCCGGCAATTGTATTCGATCATATACGGCTCATTATTCTCTATCATCAATCCAAAAAAGATAAAGCCGCGGTATTCCAATCCCTCTTTCTGCAATCCCTGAACAGTAGGGCGGATTACTTTATCCTCGATCTTCTTCATCAGCTCATCGGTGGCAAAGGGAACAGGACTTACAGCGCCCATCCCGCCGGTATTGGGACCGTTATCACCCTCCCCGATCCTTTTATAATCTTTTGCTTCAGGAAGGATCACATAGTTCTTTCCATCCATCAGCACAAAGACCGACATTTCCACGCCTTTCAGAAATTGTTCCACCACTACTCTTTTGCCGGCATCACCAAACTTGGCCCTTTGTATCATCAGCTCAAACTCAGCGATCGCTTCGAGCGGGTTCTGGCAGATCACCACACCTTTTCCGGCAGCGAGCCCGTCGGCTTTCATTACGATGGGCAATGGATGGGCTTTCAGGTAGTCGACCCCTTCTGTATAATTATCCAGTGTAAATTCTTTGTAAGATGCCGTGGGGATATTGTGCCGGATCATAAATGCTTTGGCAAAAGCTTTACTCCCCTCTAACTGGGCACAATGCCGGTCCGGCCCGATCACATCGATCTCTTTGAGTGCGGGGCTGCTGATCAGGAAATCGGTGATTCCTTTCACCAATGGTTCTTCCGGGCCAACGATGACCAGTTCGATCTTTTCATCAATACAGGCTTGTCTGATGGATTCAAAATCGGTCACACCAAATGGCAGGTTGATGCCGAATGCTGCCGTACCGGCATTACCGGGAGCGATAAAAAGGCTTTCGCAAAGAGGGCTTTGGGAAAGTTTCCAGGCAAGGGCATGCTCTCTGCCGCCGGAGCCTAATAGTAAGATTCGCATAGTTGGTTTCTGTAGCTGGATATTAATGATTTGCGAATATCGGGTACGTTTGCTAAAGATACATTGAAAAAGTTCTTGGGTGATTAAATTTCTGTATTTTGGTTGTTCTAACGATAGGTTGGCGACGGCTTACCTCGGGACTCTGATTAACTAAACTAAAAAAATCTGTATGAGCCAAGATGTATTACCGGCACAAGCTGCAGGATTAGGCAAACACCCCAGAGGACTTTATGTACTGTTCTTTACAGAAATGTGGGAACGGTTTGGTTACTACCTTATGGTGGGGATCTTATTTCTTTACTTAACGAATACCACTACGGGAGGTAAAGGTATGCCCCGGGCAATGGGTGCCGACGTGGTAGGAAGTTTTATCGCCTTAGTTTACCTGACACCTTTTATCGGGGGATTAATTGCCGACAGGTACCTGGGGTATATTAAATCGATTTTCATAGGAGGTTCTTTAATGGCTGCTGGTTATTTAGGACTGGCTTTACCGGGTGATACGGCTATGTATGTTTCCCTTGGCTGTATCATCATCGGGAATGGTTTTTTTAAACCAAACATTTCAACACTTCTCGGAAATATGTATAACAGAGAAGACCGGAAACCTTTAAAAGATAATGCTTACAATATCTTTTACATGGGTATTAATACCGGCGCTCTGGTTTGCAATTTCGTGGCTGCTATCATGCGTAATAAATATGACTGGAGGTATGCATTCGCAACAGCAGGGGTTGGACTTATAATAGGATTGATATGGCTTGCTATTCAACTAAGGCATGTAAAAGAATATGATGTAAAAAAACCAATGCAGCAAGGAGATATGCCAATATCAAAAATATTCGGGACCGTGTTTTTGCCGATGATCATTTTTGGTGTATTGGGTTGGCTGATCCCGGGGAATATTATGAACTCCGATTCAAATGATGCATTCATCTTTGCCTGTATACCCGTTATCTATTTTTATGTCAATCTCTGGCGAAAAGGAGATGCGGCGGACAAGAAAGGGATTGGTGCATTACTCTTCATATTCACGGTATCGATCATTTTCTGGACCATATACAACCAAAACTCCACCGGTCTAACGATCTGGGCGGAATCGCATACGAATCGTGAGATACCCAATGTGATTGAACGCCCATCTGACGCTGTATATATGTTACAAACTGTTTCAACGGCCCCTGCTGAAGTTCCCAAAGTGGATGAATACCTGAGGCCAATAACGGATACGGCGGGAAATCCTGTTATGACCCAGGGCCCTGATCCGTATTTTAATAACATTCCCCAAGAGAAATGGCCACCTGATGGAACTGCCAAGCTGGCCAATTCTGAATTGTACCAATCCATTAACCCATTCTTTATAGTTTTACTTACGCCGTTGGTTATAGCATTTTTTGCATGGCGGGCAAGAAAAGGCAAACCTATATCTACTACCTCGAAATTTGCCTGGGCCCTGATCATATCCGGGTTGAGTGCATTGATAATGGTAATTGCTGTTATATCTGTACCGAGCATATACACACATAAAACGGGTTCTATCTGGTTATTCCTTACGTACGGTATATTTACAATCAGTGAAATATGCTTGAGCCCGATCGGTCTTTCTTTTGTATCTAAACTTGCACCCCCTCGTTTGACTGCCCTGATGATGGGAGGATGGTTCCTTTCTACATCATTAGGCGGGAAAGTGGCAGGTGTAATGGCAAGTTTCTGGGATAAGATGCCTGACAAAAAGATCTTCTTTGGTATCGTTACAATTGCCGCAATACTGGGAGGCTTATTAATTTTCGCCCGGAAAAAATCACTGGATAAGATCGTAAAAGATAAAACCGGTTCAGCATAACCAAACTAACCGCTTATACAAACCCCGGCATTTTTACCGGGGTTTTTTATTTCCCCTAACCTCAATTTTCCTATCTTAACTGCTTAAACGATTCAGCTATGTGGAAAAAACACCCTAAGGCTCTCCCCTTCCTTTTTTTCTCTGAAATGTGGGAACGGTTTGGGTATTACCTGATGATCGGCATCTTCTTATTATACCTGAAAAATGTCGAACACGGTTTTGCTATGACCAACAGCGAGGCCTCCGATCTATACGGGACCTTCATAGCGCTTGTTTTTCTTACCCCGTTTATAGGTGGCCTGCTGGCCGATCGGTACTTTGGATACAGGAAATCCATCATTGCCGGGGGACTGATGATGGGCGCAGGTTATTGCCTGATGGCTGTACATAGCCTGCCCATGCTTTATCTTTCTATGGCACTTGTTATTTTCGGCAACGGTTTCTTTAAACCGAATATAAGCACCCTGCTGGGCAATCTTTACTCAACCCCTGAATATGTGCAACGCAAAGATGAAGGGTATAATATTTTCTATATGGGCATCAATATTGGTGCATTCATCTGTAATTTTTTCAGTGCCGCTATTATTCTGATCTGGGGTTGGAAATACGCATTTGTTGCTGCCGGGATCGGTATGTTCCTGGGTGTTGTTATTTTTATCACGGGCACCCGGCATTATGCCAGTGGAGATATCCGCAAACCCATGACAAAGGAAGATATGCCTTTTGGAAAGATCGTACTTACCATTTTGGTTCCTTCGATCATTGCGGGAGTGATCGGTTGGATCATACCAGGGAATATTTTCCAGAGTGATAGTAATGATGCTTTCATTTTTGCCTGTATACCTGTCATTTATTTTTATACGTCCTTATACTTTAATGCAACGAAAGAGGACAAACGCCCGATCGCTGCCCTGTTGGCAATCTTTGCCGCGGTGGTTATGTTCTGGGCGGTATTTAAACAAAATGGAACAGCACTCACTATTTGGGCAGATAACTACACCAACCGGCAGGTAAGCGGAACGGCTGGCGAAGTTTTTAGAAAAGTAAAACTGGCTGAAGAGCTGCCTTATGTAAAAGATTCCGTCAACGCCTATGATGGTCAGTTCAGGATACAAAAAGATGTGCAGGGCAAAGTGATAAAAGAATACAACTACCCTGTTTATTTTAAAAATGTTGACCCGGCAAAATTACCTGTCGAAGGAGGCAAAGCCACTTTGTGGAGCACCCCGCTTAGTCAATCTATCAACCCCGGTTGGGTAATTTTTCTAACCCCGCTGGTGGTGGCATTTTTTGCATTCCTGCGGAGAAGAAAGCGTGAGCCATCGACTGCGACTAAAATTGCCTTTGGTTTGCTTATTTCTGCATTATCGGTCCTTGTTATGGTGGGCGCTGTACATGTTTCTGGTAATGGTTCAGAAAAAGCCAGTGTGTGGTGGCTGATCGGAACCTATGGTGTGATAACCATCGGGGAACTATTGCTAAGCCCCATGGGCCTTTCGTTAGTATCCAAACTCAGTCCTGTCCGGATCACTTCCTTAATGATGGGCGGATGGTTTTTATCCACGTCTATCGGTAATAAACTATCCGGATTATTGGCCACCTTATGGGATGGCTACGAACATAAAGCCGGTTTCTTTTGGGTGAATTTTGGGTTACTGATATTTGCAACGATCATCATCTTTGCCATGTTGCGGTGGTTGAACAGGATTATGAAGGAGAAAGGAGTGAAGTAGTTGTGAGTCGGAAGTCCGAAGACGGGAAGTCCGGAGACGAGTCTTTTAATCTTAGGATTTCCCCCTGCTTTGCCGGTTGATAGTTATATAGAATCGTTCAACATCGTTGGGTTTGTTTCTGCTAGGCTTTGAACGACTTTAATAATTAGGAACTCGTCTCCAGACTCCCGACTGCGGACTTCGGACTGTCTTGCGGACTTCCAACTTTTCTCCGGACTTCCGTCTTCTGACTCCCGACTTTCTTCCTTATCTTCCAGTAACAAAACCCAACTTGCTATGGCAGAACAACAGCCCCCCTTCAAGCCCTTTGTTCCCGCGGAAACAAAAATGGCCGAGCTTACGGTCAAGTCGATCGTCACCGGGGCCATCTTCGGGATCATTTTTGGCGCTTCCACAGTCTACCTTGCATTGAAAGCCGGCCTAACGGTTTCCGCGTCAATACCGATCGCGGTGATCGCGATTACCCTGGGCCGGAGGTTTTTGAAAACAACTATTTTAGAGAATAATATCATCCAGACCACCGGTTCTGCCGGAGAAAGTATCGCAGCCGGTGTGGTATTTACACTACCAGGGTTCCTGTTCTTAAGTGATCCCAACAGCGCAAATTTTTTCAATTATTTTACAATCCTCGTGTTGGCCATCTTTGGCGGCATACTGGGAACACTGATGATGATCCCCTTGCGCCGTTCATTGATCGTGCAGGAACATGGCACATTGCCTTACCCGGAAGGAACTGCCTGTGCATCGGTGTTAAAAGCAGGTGAGAAAGGAGGAGATTTTGCAAAAACGGCATTTATGGGACTTGGGTTTGCCTTTGCGTATGCCATGTTGCAAAAGATATTCCATGTAATTAAAGAGGTCCCGGATTTTGCAACAAGACAAACAAATAAAATCTTTCCTTCTGCAAGGGTAAGTGCCGAGATCACTCCCGAATACATGGGTGTTGGTTATATCATCGGTCCAAAGATTGCCGGTGTACTGGTAGCAGGGGGTGTACTTAGTTGGTTTGTGCTGATCCCTCTTCTTTCTTCCATTGTTAGTGCCGATGTGATCGCTGCCCAATTGCACAAACTGGGTTATATCGCTGATCTCACCAAACAGGGTCCTGGAAATGCAGGTACCTGGGACCCGGTGACACATAATTTTGCTGACTGGTCTTCGGCAATTTACCGCGCCTATATCCGGCAGATCGGTGCAGGCGCTGTAGCTGCGGGTGGTTTTATCACCCTCATCAAAACTATTCCTACTATCATTTCTTCTTTTAAAGGAAGTATCGGTTCATTGAAAAAAGATGAGACAGGCGCCGTAAAAGTGGCCGTACCCCGGACAGAAAGAGATCTCTCTATAAAAGTAGTAGGTATAGGTACGCTGGTCTTATTATTGGTTATCGCATTGATGCCAAATACACTGATTCCCGGAACCAATATTGGCAGTAAATTATTGCTGGGATTACTGGTCATCATCTTTGGAGCATTCTTTGTAACAGTAGCTTCCCGGATCGTGGGACTGATCGGTTCTTCCAATAGCCCGATCAGCGGTATGAC
>JANOHQ010000372.1:0-5263 GCA_031406595.1 Chitinophagaceae bacterium | reverse complement strand
ACCTTTTCACCGATCGCATGTTCCTTTACCTTATCGGTAAATTCTTTGGCGATCTTATAGTTGACCTCCGCATCCACGAGGGCACGACGTATCTCTTTTAAAGTGGTCGCGATATTCAGCTCCGTGATACGGCCCTGGCCTTTGAGGTTTTTAAAGGCGGATTCGAGCTTTTCTTGTAATGAGTTGAACATATTCTGTTTTTATTGTCTGGCAGCTCTTTTACTGGTCAGGCCGCTTCGAGCGGCCTGACCAGTAAAAGAAAAAGTGAACATCAAATGTTCACTTTTTAAAGAATTGTAAAGATACTAGAATGTAAAAATTTATGTCAGTATTATCTTTTAAATGATTGATCAGGTACCTAAGTATGTGCGCAGCAATTTACAACGATTCGAGGCTTTCAATTTCGTGATCGCCTTATCCTTGATCTGGCGCACCCTTTCCCGGGTCAGGCTGAAGCGTTCGCCAATATCTTCCAGGCTCATCGGGTGGTCCACGCCGATCCCGAAAAAGAAGCAGATCACTTCTTTCTGGCGCTCGGTCAGGGTTTTCAGGCTCCGGTCGATCTCTGTTTTCAGGGATTGGTTATGTACCAGTTCGCCATCGGTCTTGTCCGCATTGGCATTTTCCAGTACATCGATCAGGGTATTTTCTTCGCCTTCGGAAAGCGGGGAGTCCATACTTACGTGGCGGGCATTGATCCCCAGCGTAGCGGATACTTCTTCAATATCCATTTCCAGCACTTCGGCCAGCTCTTCCGCGGAAGGCTCTCTTTCAAATTGCTGTTCCAGCAGGGAATAGGCTTTTTGAATGCGGTTGGTCAGCCCCACTTTATTCAGCGGCAGCCTCACAATCCTCGACTGTTCGGCCAATGCCTGGAGGATACTCTGGCGGATCCACCACACAGCATAGGAAATGAATTTGAAACCACGGGTCTCGTCAAACCGTTGCGCAGCCTTGATCAGGCCCAGGTTTCCTTCATTGATCAGGTCGGGTAATGACAGTCCCTGGTTCTGGTACTGTTTGGCCACGGATACCACGAAACGAAGATTGGCCTTGGTCAGTCTGTCCAATGCCTGTTGATCCCCTTGTTTGATAAGGACCGCTAATTTGACTTCTTCCTGGGGGCTGATAAGCTCGACCTTGCCGATCTCCTGCAGGTACTTTTCTAAGCTTTGAGATTCACGATTAGTAATAGACTTCGTGATCTTGAGTTGTCTCATGCTCATAGGTATGGTTTTAAATGGTGTATTTTAAGGGTTTAAGAATTATAAGATTGGTTCGCTTACGACTCTAAAAATACCCACCCTGTGTCCTTGGTTGTCCAGAAAGTATTGAACTTCAAGGCAATTTAACCTAAAAGCTAATATATGCCAAATCTTTTTTGGCATCCTTTTAACGTTCCCAGGGGCTTTTTATTTTGCAAGTTGGGCTTTGGGCGAAATAAGGGGAAAAATAAACCATAAATTATTTTGCAGCAATGATTTATTTTCTATTATTGCAACTATCGCAATGATCTTAGAAGAGAAGAGATGAGTAAACAATTATACACTTTAGAGTTCCCCGTTCGCTGCTCGCCATCCATCCTGTACGAATTCCTGTCAACCCCTGCCGGACTCGGCGAATGGTTTGCCGAGAAGGTAGACGAAAGGGATAATATCTTTTATTTTGGCTGGAGCGGCACTTTTGAAAAGGCTGACGTACTGGAAAATGAACAGGATAAATTTATCCGCTTCCATTGGCTTACCTCTCCCAAGGAAGAATACTTTGAATTCCGCATCGAGAAATCCGAGATCACCAACCAGACGATCCTGATCATTAAAGATTTTGCCGAGAAAAAAGAGATCAAGGACCAGAGCAGGTTATGGGATTACCAGGTGAAAGAACTCTTCCACCGCCTGGGTAATTAATCAACGAGCAGTGTAAGAAGCTGATCAAAGAATGCCAGCAGCATTGCCGGTGCTTCATCCCATTGTTGCAGGGAAATTTTATTTGCCAGCTTGATAAATGATTTTTTTGTTAAGAGTTGCTGTAGCTCACCGATCCTTAATTCACCAAGCGGAATATAGTTGTACTTCTCAAAATGATGCTCCCATTGTTCTTCGTTGACACAAATAAAAAATCCCTGCTTCTTTAGTAAGGGAAAGGCCGCAATGATCTTTTCCTCCGCCGCATTTTTATATTTCCCGGAAACATGCAGCGTGGTACTGAAGAAATTTCCCCACCAGAACATCGTGCGGATGGCCGCAATATTTTCCTGGTCGAATACCCGCGGGTGATCCAGCATCAAATAAGGAAGACCCTGGTAATTTTCTCCTCTTGAAATCTTGGGGGATGAACTCACCAGTTCAGGCGGTAATGCTGCAGCGAACTTTGTAAGGGACAATTGCTGCTCCTGTTGCAAGGCAGCCAGCAGCTGGTTTACTTTCTGCAGGATGGCATTCTTTGTTAAAATGAGTTCCGTACTGGTAGCGATCTCCATCTCCGTTTGTGAAAGCCTTATTTTTGCCTGACCCATACTTAAAGATAAGTGTTCAAAAAATTAGATAAGCTCATTGTCAAGGCCTTCATTGGACCTTTTATCGCCACCTTCTTTATCACGTTGCTGGTGCTGGTGATGCAGTTCTTCTGGCTCTATATCGATGATTTTGTGGGCAAGGGTATCGATACCCGTATCATTTTTGAATTCATCTTCTACCAAAGCGCTGTGCTCGTTCCGCTGGCCCTGCCACTAGCCATCCTTTTATCATCACTGATGACATTCGGTAACCTCGGTGAAAGTTTTGAACTGGTAGCGATCAAAGCATCGGGGATATCCCTGCTCCGTTTTATGCGACCGCTTTTCTTTGTGTGTACCCTGCTTGCAGGAGTGGCTTTTGCATTTTCCAACTACGTGATACCCGTGGCCAATCTCAAATCTAGAACACTGCTGACGGATATCGTATATGCCAAACCGGCTTTCGATCTCAAGGAAGGTGTATTCTACGACAGGATCCCCAACTTCGCCATCAAGATCGGAAAGAAGGAAGCAAATGACAGCGTGGTGCAGGATGTTATTATTTACGAACAGGGCAATCCCCTCCAGGATAATTTCATCATCGCCAAAAGCGGGGTGATGCGGGTGACGGAGAACAAACGTTTCCTCGAATTCAACCTGAAGGATGGCTGGCGTTACCAGGAAAGAGGTAACTACTATGATCCCACGAACTCGGAATTTATCCGCATTGGGTTTAAAGAATATAAAAAGCAGTTCGACCTGAGTACCCTCGGTTTTAATAACCGCACAGCCGACAGTGTGAACAAGAATAATGAACGGATGTACAGCATGCGCCAGTTGGAGAAAGCCATCGACTCCCTGGAAAAAGAGCTTGCGATGGTGCGTGCCACCGCCGAGAAAGAAATAAACCGCCAGTTCCATTTTGCCGAACTGATCGATACGGCATGGAAAGAACAAACCGAACCGGATACCGGCCGGCAGGTGCTGGTAAAGAGTTTTGATGAACTATTGCCCGACTCAGCCGAGAGCAATGTGAGCCAGAATATCCGGAATATCGCCGGGTCGGTGCGGATCAGCAATGAATCCCTGGTCATTTCCTTAAAGGACCGGGAACGGAATCTCCGCAAACACAAAATCGAATGGCATCGCAAGATCGTTCTCTCGCTGGCCTGTATCGTTTTGTTCCTGATCGGGGCACCGCTGGGCTCGATCATCCGCAGAGGAGGGCTGGGAACCCCGCTGGTCTTTGCCATCATCTTTTTTATGATCTTTTATTTTTCCAGCACCGTCGGTGAGAAAATGGCAAAGGAAAATACACTCAGCCCCTTTGGCGGCATGTGGCTGGCAACCTTTATCCTGCTACCGGTAGGGCTGTTCCTGATCTATAAAGCCATGCGGGACTCCCAGCTTTTCAGCAAGGATTTCTACGCCAGGGTACTCCGGATGCTGGGCAATGTGAAGGGATTAAACAGGGACAAACAGACCCCGCCCTAACAAAAGTTATAAAAATCACCTGTTTGTGGTATAGGTCAACCCGAAAAAACCCCTCAATTTTAAGTATTGATTTAGTCCGCTTACTCACCGGATACTTCCGTTTACTAAGTACGGATACAGCTTCTGGTGAACTGGGCTTAAATTGCTGATCGTAAACAGACCCAAGTCTGGTAAGATATTTGTATATAATTGAAACCTAATTTTATGAGAAAAATACCCATTTGCTTACTGCTTGCAGCTTCTGCAGTAACCCATGTACAGGCACAACTAAAGATCGACAATGCCGTGTTCTTTATCGGCGCAGGTGCCACCGTTACCGTACAGGGAGACGTAACCAGCAATGTTAGTATACAGGGTACAGGCCTGCTCCAGTTAAAAGGAAGCAGCCTGCAAAATGTAGATATGGGTGGAAACACCATTCCTAACCTGGAATTGGATAATGCGGCTCATGCGACCTTATTAAATACCAACGCAAGGATAGGATCTTCTTTTGTAATGACCAATGGACGGTTCAGGCTGGGAAATCAAAACCTCGGTATCGCTTCTTCTATCGTCTCAGTAGGCGGTGTGAGTTCAGCAAGATTTATTGAAACCAACGGAACAGGTATCCTTACCAAAGAAGGATTGGGTGCAACGGCTTTTGTATTCCCGCTTGGATTTAGCGGTACAGAATTCAATCCACTATCAATAGCAAATACCGGAACGGCTGATGATATTAGTGTAAGGGCATTACAAAATGTATTGACAAATGGATTGTCTGGAGTGCCTATCGCATCAGATTTTGCTAATAATAGCTGGGTCGTTACCGAAGCAGTGGTGGGTGGATCCAATTTGAACATGGTAGGTGAATGGGCCGGCGGTGATGAATTACCGGGCTTTAACAGGGTAAAATCAGGTATTGCAAGATTTAATACAGGAACCGATTGGGATCTGCCTGCGGGCAATGTGTTGGCTGCATCCGGCGGTGGTCCATATAGCCGCACCAGGAACAGTATTGTAACTCCCGGTGTATTTGCAGTAGCTGACCTGGAGAAAGTAAATGCAGCGCTGTTGAATTTAAGGGTAAACTTACAGGGAGCTTATAATGCTACTTCCGGACTGATGAGTGATGCGCTCCGGGTGGCAAATACAATTCCTGTTACACAACCGTATAGCTCTGCCATGAGTACAAGATTTACCCGTGTAGGTGTATATGATGGTTCGATCAGTGTAAATGAAACTGTACCAAATACAACGGTCTTTGATGTACCGACGGCAGCAGATGATATTGTCGAT
>JANOHQ010000071.1:0-3532 GCA_031406595.1 Chitinophagaceae bacterium | reverse complement strand
AGTGATGGAAGGAGAACGGATGCGTTAACATAAAGGTTTATGGTTTATCGTTTTTTGTTTATGGTTGTTGAAAGCGCAAATTTCTTTTCTACCTCTAAAAATCTAAAAGCATAAAGCAACTTACAAACAGTAAACAAATCAGCCGTGAAACGACCCCAACCATAAACTATAGACCAAAAACCATAAACCCATTCAGTCTTTTTTATTATTCATCAGCAAATACTTCGCCGTTTCATAGAAGGCCGTTGTAAACTCCGATAATTTCTTCTTTACTAAATCCTTTTGCTGCTTGCTGTAAGACGAAGTGCCTGAATGCATCGGGCTGAGCTGCTCTTCTTTCGAATTGATATTCCGGGTAAAATAAAAATCATCGGTCACCATACCGATCGCATCGGCTGTATTGGTGATAAAAGCATAATTATTCTTCTTGGCAGGATCCAGGAGGTCGCGGCCCAGGGTGGTATTCACATAAGACTGGTGCAGCATTCCGGCGATGGTGGGCATTATATCTATTTGCGAGACCACTTCCTTTCTCCATTGTGTTGTCAGCAGACCCGGCGCATAGAACAAGAGCGGCACATGTTCATCGGTCAGTCGTTGTTCTGTCCAGACCGCAGGATACATTGCTTCGGCATTTCCCGCCAGCCCATGATCTCCGACAAAAACAAAAATGGTATTGGAAAAATACTTTTCTTTCTGCGCGGCTTCAATAAATTTCCGGATGCAATAATCGGAGTAACGGAAACAATTAAACTCGTCCAGAGATTCAAATCCGAATTGCTTAAGTTGTTCTTCCGGTATGGACACTTTGACAAAATCCGTATCCGATTGCGGGATGGTCTTGTCATAAGGACGGTGATTCCCGGATGTCTGGATATAGGCAAAAAAGGGTTTATCTTTTTTACGGAACAGATCATTGGCCTCGAGAAACAGTGCTTTATCACTGATACCCCAAACATTTATTTCGGGTATCCCTTCCCGTTTGCCCGTATGCATTTTTAGTCCGTCAATATTATTCAGCAGCCCTTCAAAATTGCCAAACTCCGAATTGCCGCCCAGGAAATAATGTTTCTCATAGTCTGTAAGGTTGTCGATGATCGTGTGCTGTTTGACCGCTTCCGGGTTACGGCTGGAGAACTTAAATAGCTGTGCATCCGGTATACCGGAGATGATGGCAAATAATGCTCTCGCGGTCGAAAAATGTGGAGTAAAACAGCGTTCAAAAAATATCCCGTTTTTGCAGAGCGAATCAAAATACGGTGTGGGATCGAGGCGGTTACCGCTCATGCTGCTTTTATACATGCTGAACGACTCGCATTGCACCAGTACGATATTGGGACGGCTCTCCAGCGCATTGCTGCGGGGACCTGTTTCGCGGCGGTACGAGAAACTGTTCTTATCCGGTAACTGCATCCATTCGGCCATCAGCGGAAAGGCGGCTTTTGCCTTCTGCTCGTTGAAGTCTGGTTTACGGAGACGGAGTGTTGCAAAAAAATTCTGCAGCGGGTTGATCGCCAGGTCCGATTTGAATTTATTGCTGAATTTAAAACTATCATTGCGGCTTAGCGGCGGCCAGGATAAATTGCCCCAGGCAAACAGGAACAATACAGCAGCCGCCATGCAAAAATATTTTCTCTTGTAAGGGATACCCAGGCCATCTGTTTTATTGATCACCTGCCAGTGACTGCGGTGGTACATCCAGCGGACAAACAATACCGCAACCACCAGGCCCAGCAACATCCAGAACAACGGATAGGTCTGCCGGATCATCTCCCAGGATATCTTGAAGTCTTCGGCGAAATTCATGGCGCCGGCGTCGAGCGGTGTCTGGTTGTATGACCATGAACCAAAACCGGCGGCAAAAAAGACAAATACGATAAAAGTGACAATAGCGAGGTACCAGGTCCACCATTTTTTATTGCGGGCAGCATAAAAAGGCGAGAGCTTTGGCAACATACTTAATAAAATGACCGGCAAAAGTATAAAAGAGATCCAGCGGAGATCATATCGGATCCCCATCAAAAAAGAAGGGATCACATTTCCGAAAGAAATTCCTTTGGGCCGGAACGCAATAAAAGTAGCCATCCTGTAGAGTGTGAATATCAGCAGGAAGATGGCAAATAAATTGGCCACCCAGAGAATCGTCTTGGGTATTTTAAATCGTCGGAGCATTTCGTATGTGCAGGCCCGGTAAGGGTAGCGCAAAATAAGACAATAAAGATATTTCATGCTCCTAATGGAGAAAAAGGAAGCTAACATTTAAAATAGCCGGGAAGACGGAAAGGCGGTAGGTTTTTTCGTAATATGCATTTCTTGCCGTCTTACCGTCTTCCCGGCAAATCTTAGCTACTTTTGCACCCATGCATTTAAGCGCCATCACATTCTGGGAAAAACTCATAGCCTGGGACCGTCGCGTTTTTGAAACGATCAATAGCGACTGGGCCAATCCATTTTTTGATGCTGTGATGCCTTTTCTCCGGAATTCACTCCACTGGGTGCCGCTGTATCTTTTTCTACTGGTGTTTGTATTGGTGAACTTTAAAGTAAAGGGGATCTGGTGGGTCGTTTTCTTCCTGGTCACCGTGGCGCTGACCGACATGGTGGGAAATTATGTTTTCAAACAGGGATTTGAGCGGCCACGCCCCTGCCGTGACCCTGAAATGTTTGACCATGTCCGGCTTGTATTAAAGGAATGTGGCGGAGGCTATAGTTTTGTATCTAATCATGCCGCTAACCATTTTGGTATGGCTGTTTTCTTTTTTATCAGCTTCCGGCACCGGTTCCCGAAATGGGCCTGGGCAGGTATTGCCTGGGCGGCCCTGATCGCTTTTGCCCAGGTGTATATAGGAGTTCACTTCCCGCTCGACGTTATCGCCGGAGCCTTACTGGGCGTGGCTTTGGGTATTACCACCGGTACCTTCTTCAATAAGCGCTTCGGATTTGCTATCTTCGAACACCAACCTGTTGCATAAATGGAGATTTTCATACTGCTGGTACTGATCTTTGTGAACGCATTATTTGTTATCTCGGAAATTGCCCTTGTATCTGCCCGTAAGTCAAGACTGGAACACCAGGCTGAAAAAGGCGATGAAAGAGCCAGGCGGGCACTCGATCTTTCCAATAACCCGGAGAAATTCTTATCGGCTGCCCAGATCGGTATCACGCTGATCGCCATCCTGACGGGGGTGTATTCCGGTGAACGTTTTTCACGTTATATCCAACCCTCGATCGAAAAAATTGAGTTTCTGAAGGAATACGCTGCGGGCGTATCCACGACCATCATCGTTATACTTGTTACTTTTCTTTCCATCATATTCGGAGAATTAATCCCTAAAAGGATCGGGTTGCTGAGAGCAGAACGGATCGCCAAACTGGTGGCCGGGCCGATGAATGCTTTTGCCCGTTTCACTCATCCCTTTGTATGGCTGCTGAATAAGACCAGTAATCTCTTCTTCCGGGTATTCAATATCCGCCGCTCTAAAGACGATGCAGTGACGGAAGAAGAAATTAAAACACTGATCACCGAAGGAAC
>JANOHQ010000012.1:0-2995 GCA_031406595.1 Chitinophagaceae bacterium | reverse complement strand
CATATGGATATCTTCCACCAGCCCGTTGATACTGGCCACCAGCCCGTCCTGGTTCAATTGCGGCACGACCAGCTCCTTCGATAATTTGCGGATCTCCTCGATCGCCATCAGGAGGTATTCCACACTTTTTTGCTTGGCTTGTTTCTCATCTTTACTCACTGGTTTCAGCATGTCAATAAACAACTTGGTAGTAGAGAGTATCTGGTTCACATTATCATGCAGCTCATGCCCGATCCTTGTCCTTTCTTTTTCCTGAACCCGGATCACCATTTCGGATATCTCTTTCTGGCTCTGCAGCTTCCCTTCCGTCAACTGGCTCTCGAGGTTTTTCAAACCGGAAACATCCTGTAGTGAGCCGATCATTTTGACAGGCAAACCATTCTCATACACCACGTAGCCTTTATCGTGCATATGCTTATACTCTCCATCCGCACATTTGAAACGATAATCATCTTCCCATGACTGCAGTGCTTTCTCCGTGGTATCTTTCACTTTATCGCTGACACGGTTCCTGTCTTCGGGATGAATACGACGCAGCCACCAGGACAACCCTTTTTTATCTTCAGGATTATACCCGATCATATCCATCAACGCGTCATTCCGGAAAATATGACCTGTTTGCATATCCCATTCCCATATCGCATCGGAGGTGGCCCGGCTGATCATCAGCAGCCTGTCGTTGGCTTCTTTCAGTTGTTTTTCCGCGGCATATTTATCGGAAAGATTCACGGCAAACCCGCCCAGCATTCTTTTACTGGTCACCCCTTCAATAGGGAACATATTGATATGAAAAACAAAATTGGTACCATCGGCCCATTTTACTTTTTCAATAAATTCTATCGGTTTACCTGTTTCGAGAACCTGGTGATGTTTTGCGGCAAGTGATTTTGCTGCGACAGGAATAAGCTCCTCTATTTTTTTATTGACTGATCTTTTCTCATCCAGCCCGAAATACTGGTAGAATGACTGGCTGCCGAAAATAAGCGTGCTTTCCTCATCCACGATCCAGGACAGGCCTGGGGTTTTCTTCATAAAGACATTGAATAAAGCATCCCTCTCCTGCAATTGACCAGATAACTTTCTTTCCCGGGTTACATCGGCGATATTGGAGACCACCGCGAAAGCTGTTTTACTGCCGTCTTCGAATAAAGGCTGGGAACTGAAATGGAGCCAGCGATAATCGCCATTCCGCAAACGGACATGCAGCGTTTCCGTACAGGATTTCCCTGTTTGAAGAGCTTGCATAAAAGGTGTCTTCTCAAAGGATACAGTATTCCCATCCTCGGTATTTACCTCCCAGGCAGTATTCCACAGCTTAGCAATATCGGTGAGCTGGTAGAGGCGCTGCAGGGTTGTTCCGAATATCTCCGCTGCTTTCTGGTTGGCAGCGATCAGTTCACCGTTTCCGTCCTGGAAAAAAATACCGGCATTGAGCCCTTCCACGATCAACTGGTAATTCTTTTCTCCTAACTGGTTGAATTTTTTTATCCTTGCATCATCCAGGATCTTATGACCCACACAGAGATAGTTTTTGGCCTGCCCGCTGCAATTCTCGAGGTAATTGATCTCCCATTTCATCGGATGGTAATAACCGTTCTTCAGGTATAGTTCCATCACAGAAGAATTCCCGCTCTGTGCGGAACTATGAATAGCTGATTTAAAATCGGTGAGGTTGGCGGGATGCAGCAATTCAAAAAAGTTAGCAGCCACTTTCCGCGGGTTCTCCAGGTGCAACGATCTGACCATATTTGCATTGGCACAGATGATCTTCCCTTCCTCGTTTATCAGTGAAAGAAAAAGTTCGTTTTGCTGTTCGTATCCACCTATCAGGTGCTTAAGTGTTGACCAGTTCTTTTTCATAATCGTACCCCCTGTGTTACCACAGGCCGGCTGTACCGTTTTTAGTTTAATACTTCCTTGATGATCCCTGGTACAAGACCAAAATCATTGCTTTTATCCAGGAAATGCCTGGCTCCGAGATCACGGCATTGTTGCCGGTAATAATCATCTGCATGATTGGTGATCATAATAACTTCGCATTCCTGTTTATTCTCCCGTATAAGTTTTAATAGTTCGATACCGCTCTTACCCGGGAGGTTGATATCCAGCAAGACTACATCCGGGTCTTCCGAAACCAGCAAACGGCGGGCCTCATCGTAGTTTCCGCTTACATTGATATAACCGATATTGTCCGCCTCTTCGAGAAGGTTGATCATGCGGTCCACAAAATTCATGTTATCGTCAACGATCAGTATGGTCAGTTTTCTTGGCATAGGGGTACAAAATCAACGCAAAGAAAAAGAGATTTCCCCGTTTGAAAAATAGGAGTTCTACTATTGCTGTGTAGCCCACACACTACAACCATGCAACGGTTTGCATAATATTGACCGTAGTCATTATTTAGCGACGGAATCGGAAAAATAGTTTTGCCCGGCCAGAACGGCCTGCACGGCATTGACGAGGTTTTCAGTAACAGTATCCTTGGTGATATAGCCCATAGCACCCGCTTGCCTGACACGATGGGCATATTGCTCTTCGGGAAACATGCTGACGATCAGGACAGGTATCCGGATTTCCTTGCGGGAAAACTCTTCCAGGGCGTGGAGACCACCCCCACCCGGCATGGAAATATCCGATAAAATGATATCCCAGCTGCCGGCAGACGCTTTACTGATCAGGGAAGGGGCATCTTCCGCCTCTTCAAAATGTGCCAATGGGTATTCTTCGCTGAGAATTAATTTAATTCCCTGCCTGATAAATTCATGATCATCAGCAATTAAGACTTTAAGCATAGTGATTTACCCGGTATAAGCGGCCTGGTTAAGAGATTGGTGGCAGATGCTTTTTGTCGGTCCCGAAAAATAAGAAAAAACGAATATATACATGTGTAGTTCAAGAGTGTAGTTATTTGTAGGATAAAATCTACAGAAGAGGTTGCCGAGGTGATCAAACCGGCGTGCGAGGAGTTGATCCGGCAAGCGGCGCAGGGCGAGGT
>JANOHQ010000418.1:0-9535 GCA_031406595.1 Chitinophagaceae bacterium | reverse complement strand
ACCTATCATGTGATCACCGGCAAAAAAATGGTAAAGGATTTCCGTGACGGGCAGAAACTACCGACTGTAAACGGCAAGGAACTGGCTGTTACAGTGAAGGATGGGGAGGTACGCATCAACGGGGCACTGATACTTTCCAGGGACAGGCAGGGGTCTAATGGTGTTGTTCATTCGATCGATACTGTTAATCTTCCTTCATGAATGATCGCTTTCGTTTCCATATCTCATTGCATTCAATTCACAGTAAAGGGTAACTCATGAAAAAAAATACCATTGTGCATTTTGTAGGGTTTGTAACAGCCCTGGAACCGGATGAATTTGCGCCGAACTGGGAACGGTATGCCAAACAGTTCATGAATAAGAAAAAAGGATCCGGGTTTCAGCAGCATATCACAAGCAGGAAAAATAAACTCAATTACCTCTCCCAGCACGAGTGGGACGATCCGGGTTCCAATTTCACGTTTATGAGTGGCCGAAAATCAGAGCATTTCCCGGAACACAATGTACGGGTGACGCAGTTGGGTGGATACCTTCTTCTTGATTCTCCTAAAGCAGGACAAGCCCGGGAAGGAGATATAAAACTCATTGCTTTTATCGGTCATGAAGAAACAGATACCAGTTTTTACCTGCAATTACCCTATCACTCCCTGCGGATCAACCAGGCTTATTATGAAAGCTGTTTGTACGGGTATATCCTGGAATTTTTTGTAACGGACAACCAGGCGGATGAATTGTTACAACAATTAAGAGAAAGACCGGGCGTCGAAACTGGTATTTACAGGGAATGCGTCTTATCACCTGTATAACAGTTTTGCCTGCCGGCAGTAAGCTTATACAGCGATAAGATTCTTGTAAGTGATCTCTGTCAATTGTTTGTTGGTTTCCCCGATCATTTTTGAATGAGAATGGCAGACATGCATGACCGACCTGCCAATATCGTCTGTAAAACCGCTTTTTGGATAAGCGCAAAAAAGACATAAGGATTGTTTTTCGCAGAATTTATTCCATAAATATTCTAACTGAACCGTGGCGCCATTATTTCCTTTTGCCCATAAAAGGGCCACCATTTCTCCAAAAGCCCGGATACGCCTGTCGCTGCCTCCACTTTTTTCGATCACTCCGGAAATGGTCTTATTAAAAAGGGCTTCATCCGGCCAGTCATTGACCATGAACTTTGAAAGTGTTTCTTCCGCGTTCAACGGTATATACCGGCTTTCCGAAATGAGATCATGCACCTGGATGCCATAATTGGTGAGACGGCTTTCCAATGCTTCCAAATGAACTGTCGTAGCGATCACGATACAACAATCACCGGCATTGATACCGCCACCTACAAAACCGGCGAGGGTGTCCAGGAAGACCCCGTCATTCTCATAGATCTGCAGAACATGATCGCATGGGGCGATTTCGCCCCAAAATATATCTGCCTTACACAGTTCCCAATCGCTCATATTCGTGATTTGATTCATAACAGTAGTGAAGTTAAGTGGAATTGGCGAACAGTAGCCCCAGGCAAACAATAATTCCATTCAGCCGGTCATGAGATGCAACAATCAGGCCTGCACCAATAAGAGTGGTTGTTATTTTTCCATTAGCGACTTACCATGGAAACCGGCAGATTCAGGGTGATCAGTTATTGAACTTCACCACTTCGAAATCGCTGCCCTTTACCTGCCCGAGTCGTTGCAGATCATCATTGTCCCAGCGTGCATCAGGTGCACCACTGATATAAAGATTACTGCCGATATCGGCGAGGATCAATCCATATTTTTTCATGGCACGGAGAATGACCTGGTTGGTAGCGGAGAAACCACTGATGTTCAAAGATGCTTTTAACCGGATCCTGGCACCAAATGGTAAAGAATATTGTCCGCCGCTGCTGTTTACTTTATGGCGGGCCGGGTAGATATAGGCAGGTTTTACATTATTGCTGGTTAATGTAAAGCGGATCGGGTGATCGATCTCTCCTTTTACTATTTCATCATAGCGCACCAGCCCGGGAAATACCGGTAGCCCGGCCGCATCGGCAGAGGTCCAGGTTTCGGGACGCAGCTGGTTAGAGTTAAGATCGAAAATAGCTCCTGAAGAAGCATCCCAGTGATCACCGTTTACATGCGCATAAAATAATTCATAGAGTTTTTTGTTCTGGATATCCACTGCGATCACATGTGAATCACCATTCCCATTTCCTTCTATCGGTGCTGTCAACGGTATCGGGTAAGGGCCTGGATCGCTTTCATCACCATAGTCAACAAAGTTGATCATTGTCTTTGGCTGGTTGCCGCAAACAACGATATAAGGAATACCGATCGGTGCACCCTGCCATAAACCACTGCCAAAATCTGCTTTGATCCCGGGAGATGCGATGGCGGCGATGATCTGTGTATTGAAAGGATCGGTTGGTGATCCTGAGATATCCTGGTTCCAGGGATTATCCGCCGGAAAGATCTGTATATTCTCCGCGGCTGTTTTTGTTGGGGAACAGGTAATCGTTCCTCCCCCGCCTGTGGGCGTTGGTACAAATCCACCGGATCCTTTTTTGCTGCAGGATATTATTGTACAAGAAGCGGAACAGCTGAATAAGATGATAAAGCCACGGATGCTTCTCATAAGGATTGAATTTGAGATAACTCTGCTCAAAAATTAAGCCAATGAACTATCCGGGTTAAGGGATCACATAGTGCTTCTTCCTGGTAAAACCACCCTGTATTCATTACAATTGGGTAAAGGCAGCTGACTTGCCGGGCCCCCTTAGGTATACTCATCAAATGATGATTCAGGCAAATGTGTGAATGATATAACTTATTTGGAAAAGCCTATAACGATCGCGTAGAAATAACTGTTCATCTTTGCCCTTCGCCGGAAGAGGATAAACCGCGCTAAAAAGAAATCATGCCTGAAAAAGATATTTTACGGATCGCACTGATCGTTTTGTTGCTGGGATTTTCACTTCCCGGAATATTCAGGATAAAGATTCATGGAATTTCGAAAAAAGACTTACCCCAAAAACAGGAGAACAACGCAGCCTGATTTTACTCTTATCATTCAAAAAAATTATACTTATGCCTATTCTTAATATACTGATCGTTCTTGTTGTTGTGGGTGTGGCGCTCTGGCTGATCAACAACTATATCCCGATGGACAGCAAGATCAAAAATATCCTCAACCTGGTAGTGGTGATCTGTGTGGTGATCTGGCTGTTAAAAGCGTTTGGAGTGATCAACTCTTTAAAGGGGATCAAAATATAGTACGGATCTCCCGTCAATTTTCCCGGCGCAGTTTTATTCGCCTTTATCAGCTGGCTGCTTTCAGCAGGGATCTGTTGCTGAACAGGAATATAAAGCAGGTTCCCTTGCCTTTTTCTGATTCAACTTTTATCTCCACATTTTCTGACTTTAAAATATTGTACGTGGCCGCCAGCCCGATCCCGAGTCCTCCTTTTTTATCAGAAAAATATGGCCGGAATATATTCTTCAGGTTCGCATTGCTGATACCACAACCATTGTCCCCTATCTGTATATAGTATTTACCGCCTTCCGACCTTGTTATTAAATTCAATTGACCGGAGCCTTCCGGCATCGCTTCGATGGCGTTGATAACGATATTCGTCAACGCGATCTTTATTTTCGGCCGGTTAAGTACTATTTTATCGTCGGCCACAGAATAATTTTTGCTGACCTTGACTTTCTTCAGCAACAAACGGTCTCCGGTATCATTCAGTATTTCATCCAGTAATTGATTGACCGAATAGGTACAAGGCGGTATTTCCTGTTCCCAGGATGAATGAAGAAGATCGGTTACAATCGTATTGATCTTATCCGAACCACGCAATATAATGTCGAGGTACGATCGCTGGTTAACATCCGTGATCATTGACCGGAGTACTTCCGTTGCCAGTTTAATGTTAGACAGCGGGTTCCGGATCTCGTGTGCCAGGGCAGCCACAAACCCGCTGGGTTCTGCCGCAGCCTTTTTGACCGGGACCAGGTAACCGGGAGTATTAACAGCAGGAGCATGTGTATCAGGCTGGGGAAGAATAGCGTGGAGGTTCATGTTGCAGATTTAGTCCTGTGAATGCACTTAAAATAAAATGCATCCTAAAGATGCATTTTATTTTCCTGCTGACTGTTACAACCATGTGAGAATTGATTGTATAATTCACACATTGGGGAAAGTATCACTCATAGCCGCTTTTAATGATGGTCGAGATCATTTTAAATCTTCCGTTGGGCTTTATAAAATTTGGCAAATGTGCCGGAATGATGATCCCCTGGCCGGATACAAGCAGGTGTGACACTTTATCGATCACGATCTCTGCGTTGCCTTCAATGATCTGTGCAAAAGTGTCAAAAGGCGAAGTTTTCTCGGTGAGCCCTTCACCGCTGTCGAAGGACATGACGCTGATATTGCCGGTTGATTTTTTGATGATCGTTTTGATCACTACTGAACTCGCCATATACTCAATGATCTCGACGATGATATGTGATTTTGCTTTTTCCAGGTCGGTACTCCCTTTATTTGGCTTACCTCCCGCCTTCGGTTTTACTATCTTTTTCGTTTTTTCCACACTGCTGAAATTTAATGCTGTTCATAATCTAAGATTTCGATCCGGTTCCCTTAAGGAACATTCCGGCCAAGGTAGACCATTCACACCCGGGATTGAAGGATATCTGCAAAAAAATCCCTGTGCTTCCAGGGACTTAACCAAAAACCACTATTATGAGAAAGTTGCTCTGCAGGAAAGTTGTTTCTAAAGTTCAGCTTCTTTTTCCCTTTATTGTTGTACAAAGGAGGAAATGAGTTGTATAATTCACACCTTTTTGCTTTTACTGGTTTAACACGAGAAAAGAACTTAAGCAGGTAGTATGCCGCCGGTGCCATTCTTACTGCCCTGGAGCTGCCTGTCGCAGTGAAAGTTTTTCTGGTATTCGATTGCGGTGTTCAGCACTCTCAATTTCTCCACTATCATATTTTCGAGATGGGTGTCGTGAAAGTGGCCTTTTTGTACTTCCTGCAGGGCATTTTTGTAGGTAGCTACAGCTTCTTCAAAATGCCCGCTGTTCTCGTTTTTCAATGCTTGCGTAAATAGTTCACCAGGGATATTCTTTCTCCCGGTAAAAAAAGACCGGAATAGAAAAAACAGTAACAATAACACGATCGGTAAAATAAAATAATAGTAGGTTTCCATATCCCCGGTGTTTTGACGCTCTTTAAATATCCCTGCTAAAGATCTTTCTTTTTATTCTTCTGGCCGTTACACCTGTCTGGGGAAAAGTTATATGATTCACACATCTTCCAGCATGGAACGTCTTTTATCCTTTAGCTGTTTAAAATGCGAGGGGGTTAGCCCGGTCACTTTCTTGAACTGGGTGGAAAGGTGCGCTACACTGCTGTAATGCATCAGGTAAGCGATCTCGGTCAGGTTGAGCTCGTTATAAACAAGCAGTTCCTTTACCCTTTCGATCTTATGGGAAATAATGAATTTTTCGATCGTAGTGCCCTGCACTTCCGAGAAAAGATTGGCGAGGTAGGTATAGTCGTGAGTTAGCTTCTGGCTTAAATATTCGGAAAAGTTGATACGCAGCGGTTCTTCTGAATAGTGAATCAATTCGATGATCACGTTTTTTATCTTCTGGATCAATATACTTTTTTTGTCATCCATCAACTCAAGACCTGACTTTAACAGGGCTATCTTGAATTGAGTAGTTTGATCCGGGGTTATCTGTTCCATGATCTCCACCTCACCTAATTCTACGATAGTATAATGGAGCCCCAATTTGGCGAGTTCTTCTTTCACCACCATTTTGCAACGGATGCAAACCATGTTTTTTATATATAGCTTCAACTTTCTTTGGTTGTATTTATTGTATTGTATCGTGTTTGACTGGGGTAATCGTCGTAGGAAAGCCGTGCTAAAAGATGATGCGAGAGCCTGTGTAAATATAGTTATATTTCCATTTAGTGACGGACTACGCACTGGTTTTCTGCCAGTTAAACAATAACCAACAGGTAATATCATTGAAACCATTTCTGAATGTGTGAATTATATAACATTTTATCAGAACTGTACAAAAACGAGAAATAAGGTATTTCTAATTTTATTGGAAATTAACTTCTCACGGATGCGCGCAGAAGATACGATCAAACTTAGTTTACCAGAATTATTTGATCTCCTGGCAATTTCTACGGAGGAGTTAGCAAATTACTTGATTCACAGGAGCTTTGATAGCAGGATCATCGATCAGAAAAATACAGAGGTTCAAATCATCCTATCTGCGATCGACAGGAGGAAGTTGGAAATAGCGGTAGTTAACATACCCGCTATTGACCCTCTATAAATTTCCCCAATCACCCCTATCCCATTTTTTTAAAAAAGTCTCACTAGGTGTAACCACTTATCACTAATTACTTGTTGCGTACCGATCATTTTGGTATTTTTTTGCTGTTAATCGGCAATCAAAATGAAACGAAGAGCATTCCTGGGATTTTCTGCTTCTGCAGCGGCCATCGCTTTGATCAACGCACACAGCGCCTTTGCGGTAACGGGTTGTTCACCCGCGAGGGCCGTGATGGGTCAACAAGCCCGTATTACGATGCTCCGGTTATTGACAACTACACCGCTGGCTACCATGAAAAAATTCTATGCTGAAACCATCGGTTTCCCCGTGTCAGAAATGGAGAATGAGTTGATCGTTCATGCCGGTGAAACAATGATCCATTTTATACCCGCACCTTCCCGGGATCAACGCCCTTTTTATCATTTTGCTTTTAACATACCGGAGAATAAAATTCAAAAAGCATTTGAATGGCAGGGGAAAAGAACCTCCATCATCCACCCCAGTCCCGATGGTGTTAAAAATGAGATCGTGAATTTTGCCCACTGGAATGCACATTCTGTTTTCTTTTTGGATCCTGCCGGTAACCTGCTGGAATATATTGCCCGACACGACCTGGATAATGAGGCGGCTGGAGATTTTTCCATCAACGATATTTTATACGCCAGCGAAATCGCTTTCATCGTTGATGATGTCATCGCTTCGGGGAACCTGTTACAGAAGGAAATGGAGCTTGCAGCATACCGGAACGGCGACCCCGGGTTCTGGCCCATCGGCGATGAATCAGGTCTGTTGCTGATGATACGAAAAGGAAGGATCTGGGCTGGATATCCCGGGCTTGTAAATGAAACAACTATTTTTAAAACCTCGGTGAATATTCGTTCCGGTTCCAAAAAGAACTGGACGATCCCTGGGTATCCTTATGAACTATCTGCCGTTTGATAGCCTTGCGGATCGCTGAAATATAAAAGCAAGCTCCGGAAGAACCTGCCTTACCAGGGACTTGCAGCACTATCGTTTTATTGCCTTTTTTTATCAGGGTTTATCGTGACGTTCACTTTCTTAGTGCTAACCTTTACTCCGTTCTTATCCAGTGTAACGGTCGTGGATTTCTCCGGCACTTCTTTTTCTACGATGACCGGTGCTACGGGAACAATGATTACTTCCTTTTTTTCTTCTGCAGGTTTATTCGAGCAGGATAGCATCGTTACAGCAAAAGTCAGCATAATGGAGCCAATGATCTGTTTCATATAATAAGTTGAATTGAAAACGCTGCATTTTGTTAAAGCCCGTTATCGGCGCCATACAGCGTCAATAGATATTCAAATACCATACCCTTAAGGGGGAAAGACTGATAATAAATGGATTTCGCCATATTGGCGTGAATAATGGTTAAAGCAAGTGTGGTTTGGCTAGTGGCTGGCGGGATCATTGGATCTTTCCCCACTAGCTATTAGCGAGTCCCCTCTCCCGCTTGAAAGAACTACCTTGTCCCCTTAAACCAAGAATGAATAATCCATTTGATACGCTGATCGATAGTTATATCGCGAATAAAATAGGAATTGACAACTGCTTCCTGACAAAAGAACTCTCCGATGGACTCCGGGCAAACATAGTACAACTGCAACAGGATGACCTGATGCTGCTGGCCGGCATCGGTAATAAGGAAGTGAAAGATCCCCGGCAAAAAACAAGGACTGACAAGATCTACTGGATGGATAAAAAGCATGATAATGTCTTCGAACAGGAATTCCTGTATTTGGCTGAAGAATTTATCGCACACCTGAACAATACTTGTTATACCGGTATCAATAGTTATGAATTCCACTATGCAGTGTATGAAGAGGGCAGTTATTATAAAAGTCATACCGACCAGTTCCAGGATAACGACAACCGCAAATATACACAGATCAGTAACCTCAACGATGACTGGCTGGCGGAAGACGGCGGTCAGTTATGGGTATACCAGGACGAAGGCGTACAAAAAGTAACCCCGCATTCACGGACGGCCGTATTTTTTAAAAGTGATGAGATGGAGCATGAAGTTACAAAGGCCAACCGGGCCCGGATGAGTATCAGTGGATGGTTGAAAAAGGTGTAGAATATTGAACAGATGAACGAGGAATGTAGAATGTCGAAGTTATGAGACAATGAAACAATGAACTACAACTTCATCTGTTCTTTGTTTATCTGTTCTTCTGTTCTACATTCTTCAACCCCATATAGTGTTCCTTTTGTTTGGCATTCAGTTTTTCAATCGTATAGCGCAGCATGGTGCGGGGCATCGTGGCGGCATGTTTGTCTAAAAAAGCCAGGAGCTTCTTCTGATCCTTATCGCCTGCAAAACGTAACATCCATCCTGTGGCTTTATGAATCAGGTCTTCCTTATCATAGCACAGTGTCTCCGCGATAACATAAGTATCGGCGAGATCACCCTTGCGGATAAAATAACAGGTACTAAGAATGGCCGTACGGCGCTCCCATATATTTTTGGAAAGGGCCAGTTTGTGCAGGGGTGCCCGTGACTTATCAAAAAGATAACTGCCGGTCATATATAAACAACCCAGGTCGCAAAGATCCCAGTTATTGACCCGGTCGTGCCGGCGCATATAGAGTTCATAGAATTCTTTGAGCCGTTCTCCTGTTATCTTCTTCTCCCGGGATTCTTTATCCATGATACTGATAGCGCCTGCCCTTAGTTCGTGGATTGGGCTTTCCAGCAGTTTTTCCAGTTCTTTTGTGGGCGTTCCGCTGAATTCTTTGGCGAGAGTAAACAGGCTACCCATTTTAACTCCAATGAATTTATCACCCTGCCCGTACTGGCCTTCGCCGGATTTAAAATAGCGCTGGATCTTTTCCAGTTCCACATCCGATTGCAGGGCTTTGAGGCGCCGGGTAAATTCCGCTGCGGTCTTTTGGATGGGTGCCGTTGCTTTTTTAGCCGCTAAAGGTTTGGCGGTTTTTTTTGCCCTGGTTGTTTTTACCATTATTTTGCTTCTGCGGCTTTATCGAGATCTGCTACAATGATCTTTTTCATTTTCATCATCGCCTGCATTACCCTGCCGGCTTTTGCCTTGTCCTTATCAGTCATATATTCCATCAGTGCTTTCGGGACAATTTGCCAGGAAAGGCCAAATTTATCCTTTAACCAACCGCATTGGCTTTCCTGTCCTCCGTCTGCTGTGAGTGCATTCCAGTAG
>JANOHQ010000415.1:0-2825 GCA_031406595.1 Chitinophagaceae bacterium | reverse complement strand
CTTCACGATACCGGTATTGGTGCCCGCAAATGCGACAATCGGAAAACTTGCCTGCAATAGCATTGGTATGATATGCGACCTTTTTGACAACAATAACAATCCTTCCCAGATGAACCCGGTGGAAAGCCCCATGGTCTGCCTGGAGGTTGTTGAAAAACCTGGCGAACCACCATCCGGATGTTGTAAGGATTTCCTGAAAAAAATCACGGCACAACAGAATGTAGCCAACAATATTTTATCTGTAAATACTTCGATGACGGTTGGCCCTGCAAAACTTAAACAAGCATCCGTATCACTGGTGGACTTTCATGTACTTCATGCAAAAGATTGTGATATCTGTTTGAAGGATCCAAAGAACATGGGCAATATCACGAACCCATCCGGTGGCGCATTTGTTTGGAATCATCAGCCGCTTAATGTTCCCTGGAGTCATTTAATAGAATGGAAAGATAGTTCGGGAAAAAGCTGGGCCAATGGTGTTTCATTGAATTTCCAGATACCGCTTCCTCCAAAAAGCCCGATCTCCTGCTGCTGTGATACGATCATGTATTGTTTAAAATATTCTTTTACTGATACGGCATGCATAACCTGCGATACGGTCATTTGTTACAAAGCATATAACGGAAAAGATTGTAATGAAGGTGGCGGAAACAATCAGCCGGATTGCAATTGTGCCTGGAATCCCAAATTCAATTACGAAGGAGCGCCCCAAGGTGGTAAACCCGTTGCTTGCGGCGGAAGTCTGAATGTACCTAAAGGCATTGTTCCCGTAACACTGAACCCGGGATTTCAGTGTACCCCAGCATCGCCCACCTGCCAGCCTTCGGGGCTAACGGTAAAATTGGTAAATCTCGTAACGGGCGTCACTACGACCTTATCGGGGCCTAACTATGCCTATACTTTCCTTACCCCAGGGACTTATACGTATAATATGACCGGCACTTGTGGTGGTAAGCAATGCGATTGCAGTATTCGGATGATCATTCCTGCTAATTAAAAGAATTGAAGATGCTCAGTAAAATAATTTTTGTGAAAGCCATTCTCCTGCTGGTATCCGTAAGCAGCATAGCCCAGGATTCAGCCCGCAAAAAACAATCGTTTAGCATCAGTGGCACGGCAGGGATCAGCTATGAATATTATGGCCTGAGCAAGAAACCAAAAGGATGGACCGGGTTTTCACCAAGGAAACCCTGGAACCAGGTACGGTTCAATTTTTCACCGAACATGCAATTCGGCAAAAATTTTTCTATTCCCTTCAATTTCAATTTTTCATTGAAGCCGACAAATTATGCGGGTCCCTACAGCAATATCGGGAAGCAGAGCTTTACACAGTTCATTACTAACCCAATGAACAGTTTTGGATTAAACCCGAAATATAAATGGGCTGAGTTTCAATTAGGAACACAATATCTAAACTATTCAGAATTGAGTACCGGTGATATTGGTGTATTCGGTGCTGGATTTGAACTGAGGCCTTCGCGATTTATTTTTAGATTTTTTACAGGGTTTTCACAACAAGGTGTAAGCTTCTTTACCGGTCCGCCGCAGGCCAACGGAGCGTACAAGCGGACCAATTGGATGGCTTCAATTGGTACAGCAGAAGAAGGCAAATATGAAACCATTCTGAATATTGTAAAAGCAAAAGACGATAGCAGCTCTGCAAACCCACCTCCATTATTAGTTAAGCCGCAAGAAGGATTCACGGCCAGTCTTGTTTCAAAATTATTTTTAGAAAAGGGCTGGTATACCAATGCCGAATTTGCGCTGTCGATTTATACAAAAAATCTTTTGTTGCCGTTAGACAGTGTAAAGCCTTCTTTTAAACCGTTGATCAAAGGCCATAGCTCGACAATGCAGGACTATGCCATGAATGCAGCCGTTGGAAAAAAAGGCCAGAACTTTGATTTCAGCATACGGTTTAAATACATTGGCGCTGGATTCCAGACACCGGGATATCCATTTATGTTACCCGACCGGATGGATTATACAGCCAACACAAGATTCAATGCCTGGAAAAACAAAACCGGAAGTTATAAAATGAATGTGGTGGCCAGCCTGGGCCAACGGGTGAATAATGTAAGCAATACTACCCTGCGCGCAAAGCAATTTATCGGCAACCTGAATTGGTTTACTCAGTTTGATGATCATTTCAGCCTCAACATCAGTTTCAACAATTTTGGATTCCAGGCGCCGGGTGGCATTAACCCCTATGGTATCCGTAATGTGAGCAATGATTTTGGCATCAATCCGAATTTTACCTGGGGGAATGAAAATATAATTCACTTATTGACGATGACCTATAATTATAGTAAGTATGACGAACGGGATGTAATTACGGGTAACATAACTTCCAATAATACCCATACAGGGTTGCTTACGTATGTGCCGACATTTTTGAAAAAAGAACTTTCTCCGGATTTCAGCCTCATGTATTTCAGGAATTCCATGCCTTTATTCATGTTGAGGTTGATAACCTTCAGTACAGGAATGAGCTGGACGGCTGCAAAAAAGAAAATGAATTTCAGGGGACAACTCCAATATACCGTATCAAAGACCAATAGTTTTTCCAACAATAATAACCTTATAGCATCCCTAAACCATGACTGGAAAATGTCTGATAGATTTACGTGGACGAGTTTTATTTGTTCGAATCATTTCAAGTACGGTAACGAGATCATTCCAAATAATGCGCGCTACCTGGAAAGCAATGTCAGGACAGGGTTTCAATACCGGTTCGGGAAATAGAGAGGTCAAAAGTGTCAAATACGTCAAATGCGTCAAATGAAGAAAGCAATTATTATAATTCTGTTTTACCTGGTTCATCA
>JANOHQ010000405.1:0-4600 GCA_031406595.1 Chitinophagaceae bacterium | reverse complement strand
TCTTCATCAGGCGTTCAAGTGAGATCTTTGCACTGTCATTTTTTTCTTTCAGGTTATACACCAGGTAACGATAATAATCCAGGAACGGATCCTTATCGATCATCTTGTCCATCTGGTTCACGCCGTCCAGGGCTTTATCATATTCTTTATTGATGATATACCCGTCCAGCAGCAGCAAATGCATATTGGGCTCATTGGGGTATAATGTTTTGTACTCTTCGATGGCGGCATTATACCTGGTCATATCATCCAAACCCGAAGAGATCATCACATGAACGATCTGTACGGCCCGCATTTTCTTGATATCACCCGGCAGGTCTTTATAAACAGCCAGCGCTTCTTCATATTTACCCGAAGTCATCAGGGCTCTCATTTCCGGTAATTTCTGCGACCAGTCGTTCTGGGTATTCTTGATGGATTTGTTGTCCATGGCCGTTTTCATCTGCTTGTACAAACCGCTGATGGTTTCGGAAAGGAATTCCCCCGTTGTATAAATAAATGTATCGGAGATCTTGATCTCTTTGCCGGACCTGGACAACCGGATATCATGGTAGTTCAGGCTGCCATCATCATACATTCGGAACAGCACATGCTGTACCTTGTCTTTTTCATACTGTTTGACCAGCTGGTAAGTGGCTTTTTTAGATATCGTGCGGGTGATAGTATTGCCCATTTTCATACCTTCTTCAATACTGGACCCCAATGCACGGGCATCCCTCCCGGACCCGAGTCCCGCTTTTTTCATGAATGCCTTTTTATCCATGGCTTCGTTCATGAAACCGGGGTCTCTTTTTTCGATAGAGCTTTCGAGTTTCTTGGCAAATTCTTTAGCTTCATCGGCCGTTACCGGTTTCTGCTCTGCTTCTTTACAGGAAATAAGAGCGGCTCCCAGTAAAAAAGAGAAAGCCAGGTTTCGTACCAGGAAAAATTTTAGTTTCATTCTTGATTGATTTTCGCGGTGAAGATAACAAACACAACCATGCTGAATAGACTGGCTCACGCTTTTTTTTGCCTCCTGCTTTCAGGCACCCTTTCCGGCCAAATTGCCTGCCGGCTGGATTCCTCGCGGATACGGGGAGATATTAAGATAACGATCGACCAACCTGCCGTTCTTTCAAAAAAAGCAGAAACGATCATTGTCTTTTTTGCCTTACCCAATGGTAACAGCACCGAACAGACCATGGGGAGGAAAATGCAACCGGGTGACGACTGGCACTTCGATATCCAGCATATCCGGGCGCAAACGGCTTTTATCCGCCGGGAACTACCCAAAAGCAACATCATCGTCATTTACCTGGAGAACAATTATAAAAGCTGGCCATCCTGGAAACAAAAACACCCGGATTTTAGAAAAGAGATACCGGCGCTGGTGGATTCGCTGGCAGGATCATTCGGAGTAATGGACCCGCATATCTGTCTCAACGGGCATAGCGGGGGCGGCAGTTTTATTTTTGGTTACCTGGCGGGCGTGGAAAAGATACCAGCAATGATCAAACGCATCAGTTTCCTGGACAGCAATTATGGTTACGATAGCAGCTACTATCCCACATTCCGTGACTGGTTGAAAGAAGTAAAAGGATCGGCGCTGAATGTGTTTGCTTACAACGACAGCATCGCTTTGTACAATGGAAAGCCTTTTGTATCGGCCACAGGCGGTACCTGGTGGCGGTCGCATTATATGTTAAGACATTTTGCTGCCGGTATTCATTTTAATTCATCCGCTACGGACAGCCTGCTGATCTATAAGAACGATAAGAAAAATCTACAATTCTTTTTCAAATTGAATTTTAACCGCGGTATTTATCATACGCAACAAGTAGAATTAAATGGGTTTATCCATTCCATACTATGCGGAACAAAAAGAGATTCAAAAAAATATAAGTATTACGGGGCCAGGGCCTATACTGAATTTATCCAATAGCCTGGAACAGGACCGGGAACTGTTTTTGCAGACGGCTCTTTTTTTTCTTATCGATATTCTCGTACAACCTTTTATATTTTTCGAGAGAGAGTTCGGTCAATGCCCTTCTTTGTCCTTCCTGTACTTCTTTTACCACCACCTCCATGACCACCACAGGAACGTTCTCGGTTACTTTTGTAACAAATATCCCGATCGGCATCTGCCCGGTTCCGAGGTAACTTTTGAATAGTCGTGTTTGGATATAACGGGCCAGTTCATCAGAACCAACCGTATCACGACCCACGGTGATGGTGCCGGACTCATGGACCTTTACTTCCAGCCCCGGTTTGCCACCGGGTGTTGCAGTGCCTGTCTTTGGCAAAACAAAAGCACTGAGTAGTAAGAATAATATTGTCCGCATAACTAAGGACTTGAAGGTAAGAAAATCAGGGAAAGTATAGGAGTAAAATATTTCACGCAGAGAACGGGGACTTCGCTGAGTATCGGGCATTGATATATTCCTCTGCAATCCCTGGGTTCTCTGCGTGCGATCAAATCATTGCAGTTCGCTCAGCTCCAGCCATCTCAGTTCTTTTTCATCGACCATCCTGGTTACTTCCCCGATGCGCAAAGACAACTTTTGCAATTCCTCAAAAGGGGTAGCGCCATTGTTCAGTTTTTCAGTGATCGTTTCTTTTTCCTTAGCAAGATCGGCCATTTCCTTTTCCAGGGTTTCGAATTCTCTTTTTTCTTTATAAGAAAGTTGCCGTTTGGCACTGGGCGCTGCTGGCGGGCTGGTCTCAACGGTATTTATTTTATCTTCTTCCAGTACAGAACCCATCAGGGTACCATTTGCAACGGCTTCCCTGTACTGTGAATAGTTGCCGGGAAAATCCCGAACCACTCCCTGTCCCTCAAAAATGAAAAGATGGTCTACCAGCCTGTCCATAAAATAGCGGTCGTGGGAAACGATCAGCAGGCATCCCGGGAACTCGCTTAAAAAATTTTCAAGCACGCCGAGGGTAGGAAGATCCAGGTCATTGGTAGGTTCATCGAGGATCAAAAAATTCGGGTTGCGGAATAAAATGGACAATAAATGCAATCGTCTTCTTTCACCCCCGCTTAATTTACTGATATAAGTATATTGTTTATCCGGGTCAAACAGGAATAACTGCAGGAACTGTGCTGCACTTAAAGTACCGCCACTTGCCAGGGGAAAATGTTCTGCAATATTCTTGACATATTCGATTACACGCAGGTCTTCCTTCACTACCAGCCCCTGCTGGGAATAGTTACCAAAGATCACCGTATCACCGATATTCACTTTTCCACTATCCGGTTTTTCGATACCCTGGAGTATATTGATAAAAGTAGATTTGCCTGTACCATTCTTGCCTACCACACCGATGCGTTCGCCTTTTTTAAACGTGTAGTCAAATCCTTTCAGCAGGATCTTATCGCCATAACTTTTGTTGAGTTTTTTTAACTCGGCAATTTTTCCTCCCAACCGGTTCATCTTCATGTCCAGCTGTACCTGCTCATCCACGATCTGTTGTTTGGCTTTTTTCTCTACCACGTAAAAATTATCCTGGCGGCTTTTACTTTTGGTGGTCCTTGCCTTGGGTTGTTTCCGAATCCATTCCAGTTCGCGGCGGTAGGTGTTCTTGGCCTTATCGATACTCGCCATATCATTCTCTATCCGGGCAGTTTTCTTTTCCAGGTAGTTCTGGTAATCACCTTTGTGTACATAGATCATGCTGCCTTCCATTTCCCAGATCTCGTTACAGGCGGCATCAAGGAAATAGCGGTCGTGGGTTACGAGCAGCAGCGTGATATTTTCTTTATCAAAATAATGTTCCAGCCATTCCACCATTTCCACGTCAAGGTGGTTGGTAGGCTCATCCATGATCAGTAATACGTGCTTGTGTTCAAAACCAATATCGATCAGAGTTTTGGCCAGCGCCACTCTTTTCCGTTGTCCGCCACTGAGTTTATTAACGGGTTGTTGCAGGTGATGGATATTCAGTTTGCTCAATACCTGTTTTACTTTGGCATCAAAATCCCAGGCACCGAGATCATCCATCTTCATGATGGCCGCGCTCAACTTATCCGGGTCACCTTCTTCTTCCATCAATTCGTAGTCCTTAATGGCTTTTATGACCGGGTGATCATGAAAGAAAATATTATCCAGTACCGATTTGTTTTCTATAAAGGAGGGCTCCTGTTCCAGCAATACCACATCCACATCTTTGTTGATCCAGCATTTGCCTTCGTCGGCAACTTCTTTGCCGGCCAGTATCTTCAACAAGGTCGATTTGCCGGTTCCATTCCTGGCAACCAGTGCAATTTTATCTCCTTCTTCAATATGGAATGTAATGTCTGAGAACAGCGGCTGTATGCCATAACTTTTTGTCAATCCTTCTACCGAAACATAGTGCATAAGGCAAAGATACTGAAGGACTCACCGACTTGGGGTTGTATCATTCTTTTCTACCCGGAAAAAACAATAAAGAGGCAAAATAGCAATACTAATACTAGAATGATCCAGATCTTATAGCGTTCCCTTTTATCCACTTTTTTCTGCTGGCGGGCGAAGCTCTTCATTTTTTCAGCCACGGCGGTACCGGGGTTGAGTTTCGCTATTTGCTGCTGCAATGAAAAGACCATCGTGAAGGGAAGCGGTTTCAGGCAATCCAGTAA
>JANOHQ010000341.1:0-6506 GCA_031406595.1 Chitinophagaceae bacterium | reverse complement strand
ATTGATGGACCAGCTGGCCATGGTCGGTCTTGCAGAAAGAGCCGATAGTAAAGTAAAGACCTATTCACAGGGAATGAAACAACGCCTTGGCATCGCTACGGCACTGGTGCATGACCCCAAACTGATCATACTCGATGAACCCACCAATGGACTGGACCCGCAGGGAATAGCGGATATCAGGAACCTTATCCTGCAATTACGGGATGAAATGAACAAAACCTTACTGATCTCCTCGCATTTGCTGAGTGAAATGGAACTGATAGCCAATTCAATGATCATTATCGATAAAGGGAAAAAAATAGTGGAAGGAAAAGTGAACGAACTGTTCGATCCTTCAGAAACGGTGGTGGAATTAAAAACAACAGACGATGCAGCCGCTGTGGAAAAACTACGCCAGTCACCACTGGAAAGAATGATCAGTGGAAAAAGGAATGATTGTATTCTTTTAAAACTGCACAGGAATGAAATACCAGGTGTGGTTAAAGAGCTGGTGCAGATGAACATCGATGTCATCTCTTTCCATTCGAAGCATTCACTGGAAGATTATTTTTTATCCTTAACAAGCGCCCATCCGCATGTGGAAGTTATTAAAAATTGAGCTGTTCAAAATATTCAAAAGGCCCCGCACCTATATTGCTTTTGGTGCCACGGCGGCTATAGTACTATTGTTCCAGGTCGGAATGAAGTTTGACGGGAAGTCTTACCTCGACCTGATCCTGAGTAATGTAAGCGACACTTTTGAAGTGTCGGATGACTTTAAGGACCGTTTACTGAATGGTTATTTTATTTGCTTTGCGATCCTGAATGTGTTGCTGATCCAAATGCCGCTCATGGTGGCGCTTATTGCCGGGGACTCCATCGCCGGTGAGGCCAATATGGGCACCCTTCGCCTGTCCCTTACAAGGCCGGTAAGCCGGACCCGGTATATGCTGGTGAAATTTATGGCGTCCGTTGTTTACACCGTACTCTTATTACTCTGGCTGGCAATCATCGCTTTGCTGGGCAGCATGCTGATCTTCGGAACCAATTCACTGGTGGTATTCCGGTCAGAAGAAATCCACATGATGAACAGTTTTGACGTGCTGTGGCGGTATATCGCGGCCTTTGGATATGCCGCTGTAGCTTTAACAACGATCTCGGCCCTTGCTTTTTTATTAAGCGTATTTGCGGAAAATTCAATAGGCCCCATTATCGCAACGATGAGTATCGTCATCGTATTTACGATCTTATCGGAATTCAATATTCCCCTGTATGACGAGAATGTTAAGCCTTATTTGTTTACTACCCATATGGTAGCCTGGAAAGGATTTTTCTATGTGCAATCAGATGCGGACAACAGAACGATTGACGGAACCATCCAGAACTTGCCGGCCATCCTGCGAAGCCTGGCCATACTGGTCGTCTATATTATTGGATTTGTGGGTACGGCCATCTGGGTATTCCGGAGAAAAGATATTTTGACATAAATGATTCATGCTATGAAAAAAATTGCAGGATTGCTATTGCTGCTGGGTGCTGTGCTGACCGTACAGGCACAAACGACGGAAGAGGTGATCAAAGCCGTCAGGGATAAGCTGGACAAGGTCAGTGATTATGAAGCCAGCGGTAAGATGAAGACCAATGTTGTCTTTATCAAAGCCCCGATCGCCAATGTAAAGGTCTATTATAAAAAGCCCAATAAGTTGCGGATCAACAATGAAAGCGGTATTTCATTTATACCAAGGGGATCGGTTAATATCAATCTCGGAAATATATTTTTGAACAGCACCGGTTTTGATATGATCGATATGGGAAAGGAGGCCAAAACGAATTACCGTATCATTAAATTGCTGCCAAAGGATGAGAACGCGGACGTAGTGCTGTCCACATTGTATATTGACGAAGCACAGTCCCTGATCCGGAAAGCAAAGACCACGACCAAAGAGAACGGGACCTATGAATTAGAAATGACCTACGGTAAGTATGCCGGTTATGGCCTGGCGGATAAGGTCATCTTTACCTTCAATACCAAGGATTACAAATTGCCCAAAGGGATCACTTTTGATTATGACGACGGAAGCAAACAGAAGGATCCGGCCGATAAACTAAAGGATAAGAAAGGGAAAGTGGAGATAAGTTATTCCGGTTATATAATTAACAAGGGTGTTCCTGATTCTGTTTTTAAATAAATTCTAACTCTCCAAGAGTTAGAATTTTAAGAAACTGTAAGTTTTGAAATAAACTCTTGGAGAGTTTATTTCAAAAAAATTATCCCTCGTCAATTATTTCGTCTTTCGCATTCGCCAGTACAGACGGCGTCATTTTCTTCAGCGGGTTCTTGCGGTTCTCTTCGTATTCACTCCGGCGGTTGATAATATTGATACATTCAAACAAGGCAGTAAAAAAAGAAGAAGTGTCCGCTTTGTCTTTCCCGGAAATATCAAAAGCTACTCCGTGATCGGGAGAGGTTCGAACGGCAGGCAGACCGGCTGTATAGTTAACACCTTCACCGAGGGCCAGTGCTTTAAAAGGGATCAGTCCCTGGTCGTGGTACATGGCCAGCACGGCATCAAAACGATCAAAACTGCGGCGGGCAAAAAAAGCATCAGCGCTATACGGACCCACCACCAGCATATTATTATTCTTCGCCTCTTTGATCGCGGGTTTGATGATCGTTTCTTCTTCATTGCCTATCAGTCCTTCATCCCCGGCATGAGGGTTCAGTCCCAATACCGCGATACGGGGTTTATCAATACCAAAATCTTTTTGCAGGCTCTGGTGAAGGATGGAAAGCTTACTCAGGATCTTTTCTTTGGTGATATGTGTGGCAACCTCCGCCACGGGTATATGTTCGGTAACAAGTGCTACCCGGAAATTCCCTGCACAGAGCATCATCACCACATCATTGACCCCAAACACGCTTTTAAGGTAGGGAGTATGACCGGTGAAACTAAACTCAGGTGATTGGATGTTTTTTTTATGAATAGGCGCTGTGACCAGTCCGTCAATTTGTTTTTGTTTCAGTGCAGCAACGGCGGTCTGTAAAGAAAGGACTGCATATTTCCCGCCGATATCAGTCAGTTGCCCCGGGGTGATCGCCACTTCTTCTTCCCAGCAATTAAAAAGGTTGACCTGTTTGGGGGCGAGACGGGTAAATTCCCTTGTATTCTGGTAGTTAAAATTGGTATCAGCAATGGATTTCCGGTAAAAGTTGATGGCTTTGTTGGAGACGAAGATGACGGGAGTGCAGTGATCCAGTACCCGGTTATCGGAAAAGGTCTTTATAATCAATTCGATGCCAATACCATTCAGGTCGCCACAGCTGATACCAATAACCGGTTTTGTAGGAGTCATAAAAGTCAATTGAAGGTAAAAATAATGATTTTTAGCCCGTAGCAGCTACATACCCTTAAATGTTGCATTTACCAATAGGGGTAAGTACTAATACTTTTTTTAGTGTGAAAGACTACGATATGGTTGTATTTCTAGGTAAATACTCTCATTTTAGCGGTCGATATCATAAGTAGTTTTATGGTATGCCCAATTCCTAATGAAAAAAACCACCGTCCTAAAATCTGTGCTATGAAAAATTTTTACTCACTGTTAATCGCAGTTGTTGCTGCCATTGTTTTACCAACCTATAAAGCCGTTGCGCAATGCGGCGGAGGCTACACCAACGCTCAGCTAAACTGGGATAATCTTGATTATATAACCAGCTCGGGTAACTATAGTGGCTGGGTATCGGCAGCCAGGGCAGCTACACAACGTTTTGCCATTGGTACCAACGGTGTTACCATTGCATACACCGGAAGCATTACTAACAATGGCGAGACTTCCTCGCATAGTGCTGATGCAGGGGATGATGTAGAATATTCTGCAGTTTCGACTTCAGGTCAAACTGCCACTATAACTTTAATCTTTGACGATCCGGTAACAAATCCCCGGTTTTCTATTTATGATATTGACAGGCGCCAGGTGGTGGCTGTCAACGGAAAGGACGTATCGGCTGCTGACTTAATAACTACTATTGTAAAACGTAACGTAGGCAGCCCGGTACTGACATTAACGCCTATAACAGGGATCGGTGCTAATCCTTCCGCTTCGTCGCTTAATTCCAGTGTTGCAAGTAGTTCTAACGACGGAACTATTGATGTTACTATGATAGGGCTGGTAAAGACAATAACCCTTAGTATTTCTAACACAGGCGATGTTAGCTCCCCGCTTTTATTTATTTCTGATATTACTGCCTGCGTTACTGGTGCATTTGTAAACAACTGGAGAAATATCAGCCGTCCATTTACGGGTATGCCTTCTTATATACTTACTGTACGGAATAATGTTTTTTACCAGCTTAACCCGGTAACGGGCAGAGCGGACTCTTTATTTACCGATGCAGGTCACACCAATATGAATGCTATGTCCTACGACCCTGTAAACAGGTATGTTTATTATGGTTACAGCTTAACAGGAACCCCATCTACTACCAGGACTATTTACAGGTATAGTATTGATAATAACACCATCACTACATTTATTGCGGATGTTAATGCTGGTGTGGCCGCCATTCCATCTTACGAACCAGGAGTAACATCCGGCTCGGCTTCATTTTATAACGGGGCCATGTATTTAGGCCTGGAATCAAGCAACAGCAGCAGAACCACAGGCAGGGAGAATACCGTTTGGCGGATAGATCTGGATGCTTCCCAGAATCCAACAAGAGCTACCCAGATATATGCTACCAGGTCAGACAGTAGCATTGCTGGTAATGATGTGCTGATACATGACTGGAGTGATATAGGTATTTCTAATAACGGGATGCTTTATGATTTTGATGGTGCAAGGAATGATTCTATGTATTACCACTATGATATGATGACAGGGCAGAGGGTACAATTTGCGCCCAGTGGCGCCGGCAATATAGGCCCTAAGCAAGTAGGGATCGACTGGCAGGAAAATATTTATAATATGGGAGGGTTGCCAACAGATGCTGCTTCCGCCTTAAATATTGGTGGATATGTGGTTCCTTATAATCTTAACGGAACCGTAAACAATGCCCAAAATCAGTTAACTTTTACAATGCCGGGTCCATTATATCCTACGGGTAGCTGGGGAGATTGTGGAGAAGCTTACCGGCCTTATTGCGATTTTGGAGATGCACCAGCCACTTATGATCCTGATCCCTTGAGTCCGGCAGTGCATGAAAGGGATACTGCTATCCGCATTGGTGCCACCTGGGATAGAGAATGGAGTAAAACATCTTCGGCCCTCGCCAATGCAGATGGGGCTGATGAAGATGGATTAGCTTATGTTCCTATCTTATCACCAACGGCCGGTAATTATTTAACCCCAGTATCTATATATAACAATACCGGTGGTACTGCTACCTTAATTGCATGGCTTGATTATAATGCAAATGGGATATTCGACGCAAGTGAGGCATGCCAGGCTCAAGCAGTGGTACCCTCTTCATCGTCATTGCAAAACCGTTTGCTATATTGGCCAAGTGCCCCAACAAGTCTACCGAATGGTTCTTTTACTTATCTGAGGATACGGCTGGTAAGAACATCAGCCGGAATGACCAATTCAACTCCAACCGGTTATTATAACCATGGTGAAGCAGAGGACTACCGGGTGCTGGTGGATAACTTCCCGCTAAAAGCAAATCTGCTGGCTTTTAATGCTAAAGTAATAACCAGCTCTAATGTAGAGTTGAAATGGAATAGCTCAGGCGAGGAACAATTCAGGGGATATGAAATTCAGCGTAGTAGCGCAGATAATAGTAGCTGGAATGTGTTAGGGTTTTCTATTGCAACAGGTAATGGCAGCAGCGATCAAATAAATTACTTTTACAACGACCTGCGCCCGCTAGCCGGGCAGTCCTTCTATCGTCTGAAATTGGTTAGTAATGATGGCAAGTTTAAATACAGCGAAGTAAGAACGATAACGATTTCAAAAGGTATTCAGGAAATTACTGTATTGCCAAATCCTGCCACAGATAAAGTAAATTTAATTATTAATACTTTTGATAATGGTACTGCGTTTATTACAGTTACAGATATGGCAGGCAGAATAGTACACCAGCAAACGGCATTGCTTCAGAACGGGAGTAATAATACCAACCTGCCAATAGTAGATAAGCTCAACAGTGGTATGTATTTTATACGGGCAGAAGTAAATGGCCAATCAGTTGTGAAAAAACTAATTATTAAAAAAGAATAAGTAAAATCCAATAATAAAAGGCTAACCATCTTTTTTTTAAAATCAGAATATCTATGAAACCAATTAAAGCTACCATTTTAGCATTCTTCTGCCTTGCCCTCACTGCTGAGGCCCAAGTGCTACAAAACCCAGACAGGTTAATCAGGATAAAAGTTCCTGTACCTGTATCTCCTGCCCAGAGGGTGGAGTTAATTACATTACTTCAACTAGACCATTTTCAGGAGCAAGGTGGCTTTATTGAGGCAGAAGTTTGTCAGCGGGAATTAAATGTATTACGTCAGTCAAGATATGCCATTGGCCACCAGGTA
>JANOHQ010000350.1:0-31090 GCA_031406595.1 Chitinophagaceae bacterium | reverse complement strand
CAGGTAAAACGGATATGGATCTCGGCGCCCGGGTAAACAGGCTTGGTGAACCGGAGTTCGTCGATCCCGTAGTTCAGCAGCACCGGGTTCTTATCATAGCTGTCAACAAATAACCCGGCAGCAACACTCATGATAAAGTATCCATGCGCCACCTGTTGTTCAAACATGGTACCTGTAAAATCGGTTGTTTTGATATGCGCATAGAAATGATCCCCGCTCAGGCCGGCGAACCGGTCAATATCTTCGGATGTGATCACTCTTTTCTCTGTAACGATCTGGTCACCGATCACCAGTTCTTCAAAATATTTTTTAAACGGATGCTTCCCGGGATCCTTTCCTTTGGCATTTTGCTGGTACACATTGGTTATTTCCGTGATCGTTGTCGGCGATCCCTGTAAAGCTGTACGCTGAAGATAATGCTTCACCCCCCTGAGCCCTCCCATCTCTTCACCACCGCCCGCACGACCCGGACCACCGTGCGCCAGCAATGGGAGCGGCGAACCATGTCCCGTGTTTTCTTTAGCGCATTCATTATTCAGCACCAGTATCCTTCCATGATGAGAAGCGGCACCTACCACATATTCCTTAGCCTGCTTGTAATCGGCTGTAACGATCGTACTTACCAGGCTGCCCTTACCCAATTTACTGAGCGCAATAGCTTCCTCTATATCCTTATACGGCATGATCGTACTGACCGGTCCGAATGCTTCCACTTCATGTGCTTCTTTTGCAGCAAAGGGATGCTCATTCATCAATAATACCGGCGACATGAATGCGCCTTTGTCCGCATCCGCATCCACCACATTTACACTATCGAGTGAGCCATATATTATTTGAGAGGAGGCCAATAATTTCTGTACCTGTTCTTTTACTTCGTTGCGTTGCGTTTGACCCGCGAGGGAACCCATTCTTACGGTCGCATTCAGCGGGTTGCCGATCACCGTTTGTGATAAAGAAGTGCCAATCGCTTTCCAGATATCCTCCATTTTATTTTGTGGAACAAAAATGCGGCGGATCCCGGTACAACGCTGACCGGCTTTCAACGTCATTTCTTTCCGGATCTCTTTGATAAAAATATCCCACTCGGGTTTGTCCGGCGTTACCTCTTCCCCCAGTACAATACAATTCAAACTATCCGCTTCCATATTGAAAGGAACATTATTCTCCAGTATCGCAGTTGTTTTCTTCAGGAGTAAGCCTGTTGATGCACTACCTGTAAATGTCACTACATCTTGTGACTGCACATGATCCAGCAGGTCGCCTGCACTTCCGCAGATCAATTGCAACGAACCTTCCGGTAATATCTTTGAAGCAATGATCTCTTTTACCACTGCTTCTGTTAGATAAGAAGTAACGGTAGCCGGTTTAACGATACAGGGCATGCCTGCCAGTAAGTTCACGGCGATTTTTTCCAGCATTCCCCATACGGGAAAGTTGAAGGCATTGATATGAACCGCCACACCTTCTTTCGGAACAAGGATATGCGTTCCCATGAATGTTTTGTTTGTACTGAGGTTATGGCTCTCGCCATCAATACAGAATCGTTCATCGGGAAATTTCCGGCGCAGGGAAGCGTTGGCAAATAAATTACCGATCCCGCCTTCGATATCTACCCAGCTGTCGGCTTTGGTGGCACCGGTCTGGTAGCTGATCGCATAGAATTTTTCGAGATGGTTTCGTAAATGAAATGCCAGGGCTTTCAGCATATTGCCCCGCTGGTGAAAGGTCATTTTTCGTAGGGCCGGATTGCCGGTATGCCGGCCGTATTCCAGCGCAGCTTTAAAATCGATCCCTTTTGAACTCGCTGCCACAAGCGGTTCCCCGGAGACCGCATTATACAATATTTGCCCATCCCCATCTCCTTTGATCCAGGCGCCGGTAATATAGTTGCCAAGTTTGTCCATGTTTCAATGAATCGTTAAGACACAAATCTACTAATTGCAGAGGTGAAATCTAAGTTGTAAATTTGTCTATAAATGTTCATTTTATGAGCGTAGAAGAAATGAAATTAGTCGCTATTGCTGAAATAAGTAAGCTTAACGACGAAAACTCTGTAAAAGAGATATTAGAGCATTTGGCAAAGATTTCAGGGCAGTCGACCCTGCCATTTGATGTGGATGCCTTTTTTAAAAAAGCTTCAGGAAAATATGACGATGTGCTGCAAAAACTGGCGCAATAAAAATGATTACAAAAGAAGTTGCATTGCAGCTACACGAGCTTTCTATTATTAACTACGGAGGTGGGATAGAAATCAGGGATGAGGGGCTGGTCGAGAGCGCCATTGCAAGGCCGTACCACACTTTTGGAGGCGAAGACCTCTATCCCACTATTTATGAAAAGGCAGCAGCGATTGCCGAAAGCATCATCATTAATCATCCGTTTATTGATGGAAATAAGCGAACAGGCTACCTGCTAATGTTGGCGATATTAGAAGAAGGGAAGTTGGAATTTAGCGTCCCTAATCACGAGATCTACTCGCTCATTATTGGTATATCTACCGGCGGAATAAAATTTGAGCAAATAGTAAACTGGTTAAAACAAAACACAAAAACTATTTAATATAATCACAATGAGGAAAATTATTTTACCTGTTATTGCAATTCTGACAATGACCGCCTGTACCAATACCGATAAAAAACACGACCATTCGAAGACCAGCGACGAACCGCAAACACTCACCGACAGCCTCGAGAAAGATATCGACGAAGGTCATATTGTGGGAATGTCCAGGATCGGCAAATTGCACAATACCCAAAAAGAAGTACAACGGATCATTGATTCGATCGGCAAGCTTCCTGCGAAAGCAAAAGAAGCGGCAGCGGGTTACCTCGAGCAACTCAACACGGCCATCAAGGATCTCAGTTACGCCGATTTTGCCATGGACAAATGGATGACGGAATATGATATGGATTCTGCAAAAGCCAACCTGGAGCAACGTATCAAATACCTGACAGAAGAGAAATTGAAGGTCGACAAAATGAAAGAAGCTATCCTGACCAGTATGCAAAAAGCGGATTCCTTAATAAAGGCAAGGTTCTGATCCCTCAGGTACTCAAGGGCTCTACTCCAAACTGCCGCAGATGATGGATCGCATGTTTGTATAAGAGTTGAACATTCTGCTCAAAGTTGAGGTCTCCAAAAAAAGGATTGCGGATGACCAACGCAGGTTGTTCTTCGTATGCTTCAAAAAAATAGATCAGTTCCTGCTGTAAGGCCCCAATCGCAGCCTGTACCGTTTTGTACCGCAATGGAGCGGGATCTTCCCCCATCAAAGGATTTTTTGTATTCTCCCGGAAAGGTTTATCACTCATCATAAACTCCCGCATCCGTTCCAGGTTATCCTGTGGCGTAAGTATTGTATCGATTTTCAACCGGCCATTTGCATTTCTTACCGCATCCCCTGCATAGTGCTCGATCATTTGCTGCACAGACATTTTTCCCCATTTAGGAGGAGTAGCGGGATCCAGTCTTTGCAAATAGGAAACCAGTTTTGTGCGGAGGAAATTTTCCTTTTCTAAGCTCATCGTCAGTTCTTGAATAGGGCAATTTACGAAAACCTGTCAGCTAAATGAATTGGCCTAGGGTCGCATTTTTTTATCAATATGAGCCGCCAGTCTTTCAAAGATCGCCTGCACATCTCCCATCCCGTCCACATTGGCCACTTTCTTTGCTTTCGAATAATGTCCTGCTACGGGCAGCGTTTCTTTCTTATATACTTCCTGGCGGTTGCGCTGAATATTCTCATCGGCATCATCACTTCTTCCCGAGGTCTTTCCGCGGTGAACCAATCGCTTGATCAGCTCTTCTTCATTCACATCCAGGATCAGAACCTTCCCGATCTCTGTTTTTTTCAATTCCAGCAATTTGTCCAGCGCTTTAGCCTGGGCCACCGTACGGGGAAAGCCGTCAAATAAAAACCCGGTAGCATCTTTATGCTGGTCAAAATAAGAATCTACCATGCCAATCACCACTTCATCAGGCACCAGCTGACCTTTATCTATAAAGCTCTTGGCCTCAATGCCCAGTGGGGTTTTATCCCTGATCTCCTGGCGTAAAAGGTTGCCGGTGGACAGGTGGATCAGCCCGTATTTTTCTACCAGCTTATCCGACTGGGTCCCTTTCCCGCTACCGGGAGGGCCAAATAATATCAAATTGAACATAGGCAGTTTACTAACCTTGGTGAGCCGACAAATATAATGTACGGGGCTTAGATTATCCACTCCCGGCCAAAATGTTAAGAAAAGCGCTTTTCAGGTGGGAGACAATCGCTTCCGGGGCCGATTACGTAAATTTGTACTAACCTCCAAAGGCTCAAAAAATGTATAAAACAATTTTAAAGTATACCGCCATCGTATTTTTTTGCCAGCTGCTCCAGCAATGCAGCTATTCGCAAAACAACCCCTCAAAAAATACCGCAACAATGGACAGCAATAAACAAAAGAACCCGGTGTATTCCAATTCTGATACCAGCAAAGTAGCTATCAGCGAAGAAGAGTGGAAGAAGATACTACCAGAAGAGGTCTTCTATATCGCCCGCCAGAAGGGTACCGAAAGACCTTATACCAGCAAGTTCGAGGCGTTTAAGGAGGCAGGAACCTATTACTGCGCCGCTTGTGGTAACGCCCTTTTTAAAAGCGATACCAAATTTGAAAGTGGTTGTGGCTGGCCCAGTTTTTATGAGCCGATCAGCAAGGGCAGTATCATCTATACCCCTGATAATACGCATGGTATGAAAAGGACAGAGGTTCAGTGTGGTCGTTGCAAGGCCCACCTGGGACATGTATTTGACGATGGTCCGCCACCCACCGGTCTCCGCTACTGTATCAATGGCGTAGTGCTTGATTTTGAGAAGGCCAAGGAAGCCGAGAAGAAATTTAAGGACAAGCCAGGCCAATAACCCTGAAACGTTTAACTATTACCACCTCCTTTTATCCCAAAGAAGGTTTTTTATTTTTTCAAGCAACTTCATCTGGATAAATTTACGTTCCGAAAAGAAACAGTATGCACGTGGTTAATAAGCTCTGGATACCCCTGCGCCTTGTCTGCCTGTCCGGTAGGCAGGTCGCTTGCGGACTGGCTATGCTGGCAGGTGTACCTGTATGGTCACAGATCAATGTGGAGCAAGTAATGCCCGTGGATCCCAAAGTAAAGATCGGCCGTCTCCCGAATGGTCTTACCTATTATATCCGCCACAACAGTCTCCCGGAAAAAAGAGTGGAATTGCGGCTGGTGGTCAATGCAGGTTCAGTACTGGAAGATGAAGATCAGCAGGGTCTTGCTCATTTCATGGAGCACATGAACTTCAACGGTACCAAACGTTTTCCCAAGAATGAACTCGTCAGTTATCTCCAGACCATCGGTGTTGAATTCGGTGCCGACCTGAATGCGTACACCAGCTTTGATGAGACCGTTTATATCCTGCCTGTTCCCACGGATAAACCGGGACTCGTTGATAAAGGATTGCAGATACTGGAAGACTGGGCCCATAATGCGTTGCTGGACCCGAAAGAAATAGAAAAAGAAAGAGGTGTGGTGATAGAAGAGTGGAGACTGAGCCGTGGTGCAGATGAACGAATGATGAAACAGACCCTGCCTGTTCAGTACCGCGGTTCAAAATATGCAGAGCGCCTGCCCATCGGCACCAAAGAAATCCTGGAACATTTTTCACCGGAGGCGCTTATCCGTTTTTATAAAGACTGGTACCTCCCGGATCTCCAGGCTGTGATCGTTGTCGGCGATATTGATGTGAACGAGATCGAACAGAAGATCAAACAAACTTTTGGCAATATCCCCGCGCCGTCATCACCCCGTAAAAGAGAAGTGTTCAATGTACCCGATCATACAGAAACATTAACAGTGGTCGCTAAGGATAAAGAAACAGCTTTTCCTTCCATCGAAGTATTGTATAAAAAAGATCCGCAACCCGAAACAACGATTGGGGACTATTGCCGCTATATGAACCGTCGCCTTTTTACCGGCATGCTGAACAATCGTTTCCGCGAACTGACGCTGAATTCCAACCCACCCTTCGTAGCCGCAGGATCGCTGTACGATAACAGCCTGGCAACAACCAAGGATGCTTACCAGCTTTTTGCCAATACCAGTGATACCGGCATGTCACATTCGCTGTATGCTTTGATACAGGAAAACCGCAGGGTGTTATTGCATGGTTTTACGCCGAGCGAGTTTGAATTGCAGAAAAAACAAATGCAGAGTTTTTATGACCGCTTTTTTAGTGAACGGGAAAAAGAAGAGTCTTATAAATACGTGGGCGAGTATGTAAATAATTTTCTTGTCAACGAACCCATACCCGGCATTGAGTGGGAATATGATTTTGTAAAACAATACCTCTCTTCTGTAAAACTGGAAGACGTGAATCAACTGGCAAAGCAATGGATCACCAAAGACAATATGGTGGTGACGCTGAACGCCCCGGACAAACCGAATGTAAAGATCCCCTCTGCCGAAGAGGTCAATGCGGTGCTCAATGCTGTAGACCTGGCAACGATTGAGCCCTATAAAGAAAAAGTGCTGGCCACCATCTTGCTGGATGCCAATAAAATAAAAGCCGGGAAGATCACTACGACGAAAACAGATGAGGATCTTCAAACCACCACCCTGCGTTTTTCCAATGGCGCCACGGTGATCCTGAAAGCCACTAATTTCAAAAACGATGAGATCCTGCTTCGTGCCTTTAGTAAAGGAGGCCATTCACTGGTAAAAGATGCCGATTACTATTCAGCGAGTAATGCGGCCCAGATCGTTACCCAAAGCGGAGTGGGTAATTTTTCCGCCGTTGACCTGGGGAACATGCTGAAGGGAAAGAACACCAGTCTTACTCCCAATATCACGTTATACAGTGAAGGACTGAACGGCGGTACCATTCCAAAAGAAACAGAAACATTGCTACAGCTGGTGCATCTTTATTTTACCTCGCCACGCAAGGATAAAGATGCTTTTGAATCATTCAAGACAAGGCAAAAACAATTATACGCCAACCTTTCTGCCAACCCGCAGATCTATTTCAGTTCGGAATTCCAGAAAATGATGACACAGAATCATCCCCGTGCCGGTGGCTTACCCAAACCGGAAGATTTTGACAAGATCAACCTTGACCGCAGTATACAGATCTACAGAGAACGTTTTGCCAATGCCGGAGATTTTACTTTTATCCTGGTAGGTTCTTTTGAAGAAGCGACCATCAAGCCTTTGTTGGAAAAATATATCGGCAGCCTCCCCGGGAATTCACAAAAAGAAACTTTTAAAGACCTGGGCGTACGTCCCCCTGCCGGTAAAGTAGATAAGACGATCATCCGTGGGGCAGATCCCAAGAGCCTGGTCAATATTATCTTCACCAATAAAACTATTTATAACCCAACAGACGCTTATGCTCTCCGCAGTCTTGCCGATGTAATGGATATTAAACTGGTAGAACAGTTACGGGAGGAAAAAGGAAGTGTATACGGAGTTTCTGCTTTCGGCGGCATCAACAAGATCCCTTATACCTATTCCAATTTCAGTATCACTTTTCCTTGTGCACCGGAGAATGTGGACACACTGAGCAACGCGGTCATAGAAGAACTGCGGAAGATCATCACCATAGGTGTCAACCCTGCCGACATCGCCAAAGTGAAAGAGCAGCAGAAAAGAAAACTGGAAACGGATATGAAGCAAAACCAGTTCTGGATGACAGCTCTCTACGATGCTTATTACCTTGGCAACAATCCTGCTGATATTCTTAACCGCCTGAAACAGGTGGAATCCCTGGATCCGAAAATGTTGCAGGAAGTGGCTAAAAAATATATTCCGCTGAACAGTTATATCCGCGCGACGCTGAAACCCGACAAGCCGGAAGAAAAACCATTGAAAGGATTTTAATCCTGCAAACAACCACTATGAAGTTTTTCAGACTATTCGCCGGCTTTATCTTTTTTATCATTCTTGTCACGGTCGGACTTTCCTTTATGTTGCCAGCCAGCCAAAAGGTCAAACGATCCATTGAGATCAATGCATCGGCACCGGTGATTTATGAGCAGTTGATCAAACTGGAGAACTTCCACAAGTTCTCGGTGTGGAGCCAGCAGGATTCATCGGCTGTGTATACATTGACGGGTAAGGATGGAACCGTTGGTACGGCCAGCTCCTGGGAGGGAAGCCCTGTGATCTCCGGCGAGGGCCGGATCGAGATCACGGAACTGGTGGCTAACCAGAAAGTGGCGCACCAGCTGCAATTTACCAAACCCAAAAAAGGAAAGGCAGGATCGGTATTTGATCTCCGCGAAACAAACAAGGGAAAGACCTCGGTTGACTGGACCTTTACAATGGCCACCCCAAGACCCTGGAATATTTTCAACCTGCTCTACAGTATCGACAAGCAAATGGGGAAGGATTTTGAGGATGGTTTAAGCGCTTTAAAAACAATGATCGAATTAAGCAATACAGGCCCTTCTAAGTTGCCGTAGTAAATCAAGCGGCCGCTCATACATTCAATTTTGTTGCCCGTCCTTTAATCAGTAAGTTTAACGACCAAAACTTCCTGACATGAGAAAATTGGCGCTCGCCCTATTGTCTTTTTTTATTTGCCTTATTACAACGGCACAAAAAGTTTCTTTAGAACAATTCAAAAATTTAAACCCCCGCAATATCGGCCCTTCCGGTATGAGCGGACGAATCGTTGCCATTGATGCGGTGTATAAAAATCCCTCGATCATTTATGTGGGCGCCGCATCGGGTGGGATCTGGAAAACAGAAAATGGGGGTGCTGACTGGAAAGCGGTTTTCGATGACCAGCCTATCCTGAATATCGGTTCCCTGGCTATCCAGCAATCGAACCCTGCCGTGGTATGGGCTGGTACGGGCGAAGGTAATCCCCGCAACTCGCTGAACATCGGCGAAGGGATCTATAAAAGTTTGGATGGCGGTAAAAACTGGAAACGGATGGGCCTGGAAAGAACAAGGAATATCCACCGGGTGATCATTGACCCGGACAACCCTAATACCGTTTATGCCGCAGCCATTGGAAATCCTTATGCGCAACATCCTGAGCGCGGTGTATATAAAACAATTGATGGTGGCGAAACCTGGAACCGCATCCTTTATACGAATGATACAACAGGTTGTGCCGAACTGGTTATTGATCCTTCCAATCCGCACAAACTGATTGCTTCGATGTGGCAGCATTACCGTTTGCCCTGGCAGATGAAAAGCGGTGGCCCCGGCAGTGGTATGTATATCACTGTCGATGGCGGTAAGAACTGGAAGAAACTGACCAAAGAAGATGGATTACCCGATGGAAGCATCGGCCGTATCGGGATCGCATTTGCACGGAGTATGCCGTCAAGAGTATATGCAAAAATAGAAGCCGCAAAAAATGGATTGTATAAAAGTGACGACGGTGGTTTTAAGTGGCAGATGGTCAACAACAACCCTGCTGAAGTTACCGACCGGCCTTTTTATTACCAGGAGATCTACGTAGATCCCAAAAATGAAAATCGTATCTATGATATCCATTCCACGGTAACCTTCAGTGAAGACGGTGGAAAGAGTTTCAATACCATGATCCCCTACTCGGGTATTCACCCTGACCATCATGCCTGGTGGATCCATCCCGAAGACGCCAATCTTATTATTGAAGGCAATGACGGTGGCATCGGTATATCAAGAGACCGCGGCAAGACCTGGGTATTTGATGAGAAGCTTCCTGCCGGGCAATTTTACCATATCAACGTGGACAATGAATTTCCGTATAATGTCATGGGCGGCATGCAGGACAATGGCAGCTGGCTGGGACCGGCTTATACCTGGACAAACGGTGGCATCAGGAATTATTACTGGAGCAATATCGGCGGCGGCGATGGTTTCGATGCAATGCCCGATGCCTCCGAAGCCGGCTGGGTATTCAGTATGAGCCAGGGTGGCGCCGTTGGAAGATTGAACTATAAAACTGGTGAACGCTGGAATATACGTCCACCCTACCTGGAGACGGATGAAAAAAATGTATATCGTTTCAACTGGAATGCGGCTATCGCACAGGACCCCTTTGATAAGAATACTATTTATTATGGCAGCCAGCACGTACATAAAAGCAATAACAAAGGAGTGAGCTGGGAAACCATTTCACCTGATCTTACTACCAATGATTCTGCTAAGATAGACCAGAGCACTACGGGGGGATTAACACTGGATATCACCGGCGCCGAAAATCACTGCACGATCCTGGCCATTGAACCTTCAACAAAACAAAAAGGCGTGATATGGGCAGGTACCGATGATGGGAATGTGCAGCTGACAACCGATGATGGAAAAACATGGACCAATTTCCGCGGGAAGATACCGGGGTTACCGGCAGGATGCTGGATCCCGCAGGTCAAAGCATCGAGACATAATGCCGGTGAGGTGCTGGTAGTGGCCAACGATTATCGCCGCGGTGATTTTAAACCGTATATATTCCGGACAACGGATTTTGGAAAAACATGGTCAAGGCTGGTGGATGAAAAAAAAGTAACCGGTTATGCATTATGTGTAATCCAGGATCCTGCTGAACCGAATTTGATCTTTGCGGGAACGGAACAAGGTCTATGGATAAGCTTTGATAATGGGAACAGTTTTCAACAATGGAAAAACGGTTACCCTTCTGTTTCCACTTATGATCTTGCTATCCAGGAAAGAGAAGCTGATCTTGCGATCGCCACATTCGGCAGGGCGCTCTGGATCATGGATGATATCAGGCCCTTGCGAAAAATTGCAGCGGCAAATGGTTCGCTTTCAAAAAAATTGACCGTCTTCCCGGCCCCCGATGCCTACCAGGCTCAATACCGTGCCGCGCCCGGGTATGAGTGGAGCACTATGGGGCTTTGGGATGCACCTAACCGGGGCCGGGGTGCAGCAATTTCCTATTTTGTCAACAATACCGGTGATACCGCTAAAAAAACAAGACCCGATAGTGTATGGATAAAGATCTATAATGATAGAAATGAGAACATCCGTACGCTGAAATGGAAAGCCGACAGCGGATTTAACCGGCAATACTGGGGAATGGAAGAAAAAGGGTTCCGGCAGCCCGGTTCGCCCAAACCAAGGTCCAACGCGGTGGAAACCGGTGGCTTTGCTGTGTTGCCCGGAACTTATAAAATAGTTATAACACTCAACAAAGAAGCTGACTCTACTTATGTAAAAGTAAATAATGATCCAAGGCTGGGCGACCGCAATGACATAAAACTGGCACAAAGAAAAATGTATGAACGCCTGCGAAAGACCACCGATAAATTAACAGAAGGAATGGACAGGCTGACCGAGAGCGAAGATGTATGCACAAAGATCACGGCGCAGTTAAAAGACCTTGACGGAAAGGATGCTGATTCACTTCGCAAGACAACAAAGATCATGCAGGACAGCCTGAAGGCGATACGGGAATTCATCAGCGGCAAGGTTTCCGATAAACAGGGCATCAACCGCGACCCGGGGATGACCGTGATGAGAACGTACCAGGTGGCCGCACAGTATATTGGCTCTAAAAGCGTAGCACCCGGACCACAGGAAGAGAAGCTGGTACAGAATGCGGAGATCATGATCGGCGAGGCCCTGAAGCGTATCAATAATTTTTATTCAACGCGGTGGGTGGCTTACCGCCAACAGGTAGAAGGGACGAAACTGAACCTGTTTAAAGATTATAAGCCAATAGAATAAGAATAAAACTGGTTCAAACTCTCCAAGGGTTGATACAAAGAAAACTAAGCGATTAGAGATCACCACTTGGAGAGTTTGAATAAATTCGCTAAAACTTATTGCTATGATGAAAATGAACGCAGGCGCCTGGATCGGTATCGTCGGGGGGATTGTGGGTTTGGCGGTAGGTGTGATCGCTGTCATCGCCACAGGTGGTTCCCAGGGAATGTACACGGGGATCGGTATGCTGGTTCTCTTTGGCGGAATGTTCTATTTATTCTATCGCATTTTCTTCAAACCGATGATCAATGCAAGCCGTTTGCAAAAAAATGGTATACCCGGCACAGCAAGGATAGTGGAAGTAAGGGATACCGGAGTTACGATCAATAACAACCCGCAGGTAAAATTGATCCTTGAAGTAAAGAACAGTTTTGGTCAGCGATACACCGCAGAAACAAGAGCATTGGTATCAAGAATAAATCCCGGGGCGTATGTTCCCGGGATGGAAGTGCCTGTGAAGATCGATCCCAAAAATGAAATGAACGTGGTACTTGATTTTTCAGGTGGCGCTCAATCGGCTGCTGCTACCAGCTTAACGGAAGACCACCAGGAGAAATTAAAAGCGGAACTGGGGCAGATCCAGAAAGAAAATGAAGTCCTGCTTATATCGGGCCGGCCGGCAAGAGCCCTCATCAAGAAAAATACTTTCCTGGGGGCGAATGTCAACGGAAATAATCCTTACGTAGAGCTGGAGCTGGAAGTACTCCCTGAGAATGCCGGCTCGTTTAGCGCTACCACAAAAGGTGTGATCGCCGAAGCATCTGTTCCGAAATATCAGCCCGGTTGCACTGTTTTTGTAAAGTATGACTTGTATGATAACAGCAAAGTGGTGGTCGATCATTCTTAAGAGCCGCTTTACACATTACTTTTTTTTAAATTTATTACTCCTTCTTCTCTTTAGTTATCCCTCCTGGTAACCAATGATTACCATCTCTTTTACAAAGCATTTGGCTCCTTTGGCACCGTCTTTGGCTATTTATGGGTGTAACAAAGACAATTTGTATGAAAAAGATGATCCTTTGCATAGCTATCTTATTCTCAGCTGTTGCAGTTAATTCAGTTTCGGCACAGGTTCGGGTAAATGTCAATATCAGCTCACAACCTCAATGGGGACCGGCTGGTTATGATTATGTCGACTATTATTACCTACCTGACATTGAGACCTATTATTATGTTCCATCACGTAAATTTATTTATTATTCAGGAGGTAAATGGATCCATGTGTCTACCCTGCCTCCGGCACATAGAGCCTACAATCTACATTCGGGTTATAAAGTGGTTATCAATGAGCCAAATGCTTACCACTATCATAATTCACATAAAGTGAAATATGCCAAATACAAGGGAAATAGGGGTCAGGGCAATCTTAAACATAAGAACTCCGGAAATGGCCGTGGGAAGAAAAAAGGTCATCATTAAACGATATAAAAACTTGAGTAAAACCGCCCCCGTGGCGGTTTTTTTACGTTCCCCCGTTAATTCTGCCGCTTTCTGCAGGTAACCATCCCATCTCCTTCAATTCCTTTATTTTTGCGGCAAAGCAGGGGATATGAAGCTGTCATATTTATCAGAGACACTGATCGGGTCTGAAATTGTAAAACTCGGCGGCGAGATCAAAGAAAAGATCCGCCAGGGAGAACGTATCTACAATTTTACCGTCGGCGATTTTGATCCCGCTATTTTCCCGATCCCTAAAGAACTGGAAGATGCGATCGTAGATGCCTACCGGAAGCATTTTACCAATTACCCGGCAGCGGAAGGCAATCTTGACCTGCGCGAAGCGATCCATTCTTTTATAAAAGAGGAAGAGGGATTGGATTATGGTACCAATGAAATATTGGTAGCATCGGGTGGGCGCCCGCTGATCTATGCCGTATTCCGGGCTGTATGTGATAAAGGCGATAAGATCATTTATGCTGTGCCCAGCTGGAACAATAATCACTACACACATTTTGTCGGTGGGGAACATATCGTTATCGAAGCTACGGCTGCCAGTAATTTCATGCCTACTGCTTCCGACCTCTTACCGCATATTAAAGAAGCCTCGCTGATCTCGTTGTGCTCGCCACAAAATCCCACAGGTACCACGTTCAAAAAAGAAGAACTGGAAGCCATCTGCGACCTCGTGATCGGAGAGAATAAAAGAAGAGGCGATGGTGAAAAGAAATTATATGTAATGTTTGATCAGATGTACTGGCATCTTACCTATGGTGATATACGGCATTATAACCCGGTATCGCTACGACCGGCGATGCGTGAGTACACCATCTTTATTGATGCGATCAGCAAAGTATTTGCAGCAACCGGTGTAAGAGTGGGTTGGGGCATGGGCCCCGCCACGGTGATCAATAAAATGAAGGCGATCCTCACCCATATTGGAGCCTGGGCCCCGATGGCTGAACAAAAAGCCGTTGCCAGCTACCTCAGCAACAGGGATTCGATCAAACAATACCTGGCCAGTTTTAAATCCGGGATCGAAGAAAGGTTGAGACGGATCTATGACGGTTTTATGCAATTGAAAAGCGAGGGACTTTCTGTTGATGCGATCGCTCCTGAGGCGGCCATTTACCTCACTATCAAGATCGACCTGGCCGGAAAGAAAACAGAAGAGGGGAAGGTTCTTGCAGACCAGGGTGCTGTAACTGCTTATGTATTGAATAATGCGGGGCTGGCCGTTGTTCCTTTCTATGCTTTTGGTGCCGAAAGAAGTTCTGCATGGTACCGCCTCAGTGTTGGCACCTGCAAAACAAGTGAGATCGATGAGATGATCGATAAACTACGAACCGCATTAAAAAAATTGTCCTGATTAATAAAAAAAGAGAGCCGGGTCTTTTTTATTAATTTTTATTCAGCAAGAATCGGAAATGCCTTAGCCGGTAATGCCTGGATTCTTTCTCTATCTTTTTCTTATTAGAACTGATCCGGTTACGGTCAACCAGTTCAAAAGCGATGCAAAATTGTTCGGGAGTGTCGATGCGGGACAGTATTGTTTTCATGTACTCCATTTCCCGGCCGATAGTTTTTTCCGTCAGCCAACCGCTTGTAAATAAAACAAACTGGTTACCGGAGAAGGTCATACCCTTTCTGATTTAGTAGCCGGACATTCCCTTGGTGGCGGGGCAGCCACAGCCTTTGCCGCCTTTACCGCTACCAGAGTAATAATTCTTATTACAGGAAGCCAGGAATACGATTACTAACAGGGCGAGAGCTATTTTGTTGATTATTTTCATGTCTTGTCTATTGGACTCCCATGGGAGGATGTTCTAAATTAAAACTATTTTACAAACAAATTAGTATCCCGTTTAGCCAAAACGGTCAAAAATTTAATTTGGATCAGCTTTTACACCATAAAAACATCCTGCCGGAGGGGCAAACCCGGGAAAAACCCTGTCTGTCCGGCAGGCCAGCCCGTATCCTTGTGGCTCCCCTGGATTGGGGCTTGGGTCACGCCACCCGCTGTATTCCTGTCATTCATGAGCTCCTGGCCCTTGGCTGCGAGCCATTTCTCGCCGGCGAAGGGGCCCAGGAAAAACTGTTACAAACAGAGTTCCCCCACCTACCCTTTTTGCAGCTACCGGGTTACCGGGTCCGTTATGCCAAAACAAAAAAAGGACTGATCTGGCGAATGATACAGCAGGGCCCTAAAATGCGCCGGGCCATTCTATATGAACACCAATGGTTAAAAAAGATGGTCAGCCAGCACAGGCTGGATGCTGTGATCAGCGATAACCGTTATGGTTTATACCACGAGACGGTTCCTTCCGTTTTCATGACCCATCAATTGCTTATTAAAAGTTCTGCGGGAAAATGGACAGAGAAAATTCTGCAAAAAAGGAATTATAAATATATCAACCGTTTTACGGAATGCTGGATACCCGACAACGAGGGCGACAATAACCTGGCGGGAGAATTATCACACCCTTCTATTAAACCTGCGATCCCAGTTCGCTATATTGGCCTGCTTTCCCGTTTTAAAAAAGAGGTTTCCCCGGTTGCAGAAAAAAAAGGGCATTTACTCCTCCTCCTCTCCGGCCCCGAACCTCAACGCAGTATTCTCGAAGAAAAACTGATCCGTGATATCAGTAATTATAATGGCACTGCTGTAATTGTGAGAGGTCTTCCCGATTCCGTCTCGCTGATCCCCTCCACTAATATGATCCGGGTCTATAATCATTTGCCGGCCGCCGCACTCCACCAGGAGATCATGGAAGCGGAATATATCGTCAGCCGCAGTGGTTACAGCACCATAATGGATCTCGCCGTGTTAGGAAAGAAGAGTATACTGATCCCTACTCCCGGGCAGACGGAACAGGAATACCTGGCTGGGTTGTTAATGGGGCAGGGCCTGGCTGTTTGCATCAACCAGGAAAAATTTTCATTGACCACTGCGCTTGAGAAAGCGAATGCCTGGCATTACGATCTGCCTTTCCCTTCTAATGAGAATTTGCTGAAAAAAGTAACAGGGAATTTCCTTTCTCAATCGGTTACACCAGCTTTGGGATAATCGAAGAATTCAAATTCTTTTTTGGCGTTGGCAAACTCTGCCCATGTTTTACAGTCCGCTTTTACGGCAAACACACCACAGGTGGGAATATTATCGACCCTTGTGGTGGTAAGCAGGTTGGCAAAATCAGTGATCCCGGGATTATGGGAAAAGACAGCGATACAATCATGTTTATTATTCGCAGTGGCCACTACGCTAAAAAAGATATTTTCAGCGGCACCGTATAGTTCATCGCGGATGATCAGTTCATCTTTATCACGTTTATACTCGGAAATAAAAATTCCCGCTGTCTTTCTTGCTCTTTTTGCGGGACTGGTAATAAAGGCATCGATCTTTATTTTTTTATCCAGTAGCCGGTGCGCCATCGCCGGAGCATCTCTTTTACCCCGGTCATTCAACGGCCTGTCAAAATCATCGAGTGATGGATCTGCCCAATCGCTTTTTGCATGACGGACAAGCAATAGCACTTTCATATAATAAAGTTTACTGTAAAATAATGAATTCCCAGCTCCGTCCTCTGACTTCAGTCTTCCGACTTTCCTAATACCCTCTTACATTCCTTCCTTCCATATAATTAATAAAGGCTTTGTTCACCACTTTATTACCTCCAGGGGTGGGATAATTTCCGGTGAAATACCAGTCACCCAGGTTATTGGGGCAGGATTTGTGCAGGTCTTCAATGCTCTGGAAGATAACATCCACTGGTATTCCAAGACCGGGAGGTGTGATCAGCTCAGCGATCTTTCGGGATATTTCTTCCGTGGTAAATTGTTTATACAACTGCTTAACAATATTCTCCGTGTGTAACTGGCTATTACGCTGCAGGTCCTTGCATTTCTCCAATAGTTCCGTCATGCAGGCCATCTTGCCGTTCTCTTTCATCAGTTCGACCACGGCATTAAAGGCAATAAAATCACCCATCTTGCTCATATCGATACCATAACAATCGGGATAACGTATCTGCGGAGAAGAAGAAACGACCACGATCCTCCTGGGTTTTAGCCTTCCCAGCATCCGGATGATACTTTCTTTCAGAGTGGTACCTCTTACGATCGAATCATCGATCACTACCAGGGTATCCTGGCCTGCCCGCACAGTTCCGTACGTGATATCGTACACGTGTTGTACCATTTCATTACGACCCGAATCCTCTGTAATGAATGTCCGCATCTTCACATCCTTGATAGCGAGCTTTTCGATCCGGATCCGGCGGTTGACCATCTCGTCCAGTTTCTCTGCGTCGTAATCTTTCCCCCAGCTTAGTATCCGCTCCACTTTTACTTTGTTGAGATAGGCTTCCATTCCTTTCACCATCCCCAGGAAAGCGGTTTCCGCCGTATTGGGAATAAATGAGAAGATTGTATTTTTCAGATCATGATCGATCGCATTCAGTACAGGTTCGCTTAAATTATATCCGAGCGCTTTTCGTTCTTTATAAATTTTTTCATCGCTGCCTCTTGAGAAATAGATCCTTTCAAAGCTGCAGGCTTTTCTTTCCTTCGGTTCGAGTATCTGTGCTATTTCCACTTCCCCCTTTTCATCCACGATCAGGGCCTGGCCGGGCAGCAGTTCCTGTACTTCATTCTCGCCCACATTGAAAGTGGTCCGGATAGCTGCTCTTTCAGATGCAGCCACCACTACCTCGTCATTGACATAATAATAAGAAGGACGTATCCCATGTGCATCGCGGAATACAAAGCCGATACCATTGCCCGTTACACCACCTACATGAAAACCGCCATCCAGCAACGGCAACGTTTTTTTAAGCACTTTTTTGATATCCATATGCTCAGGTGATACTTCATCTTCCTTGCAAAGAAAGGTGTGCATCAGTTCGATCATAGCAGCGAGGTCGCTGAACCGGACCGTATCATGAGGTTCTTTCCCGATCAGTGCAAAGAGTTCGTCGGAATTGACGATATTAAAATTTCCTGCCAATGCCAGGTTACGGGCCGGGATAGTATCGCGGTTGATAAAAGGATGACAGTATTCCAGTTTGTTTTTTCCCTGCGTACCATACCGAAGATGCCCCAGCAAGATCTCCCCGAGGAAACGAACATGCCCCTTCATCAGGCCCGGGTGGCTTTTGATATTTGGGTGGTATTGTTCCAGCTCCTGGATCTCTTTGCCGATCTGCTGAAAAATATCGGAGATGGCCTGGGGTGCATTGCTGCGGATACGGTGAAGAAAGGGATAGCCGGATTCTACATCCAGTTTAACTGCTGCTACACCGGCTCCATCCTGCCCGCGGTTGTGCTGCTTTTCCATGAGCAGGTACAGCTTGTTAAGCCCCCACAATACGGTACCATACTGTTGCTGGTAATAAGAGAAGGGTTTCCGTAGACGGATGAATGCCAGTCCGCATTCATGTTTAATAGGATCGCTCATGGAAGCGGCAAAGGTAAGCGATAAAGATTATATGGCATACTAATTCGTGATCTCCCGCGCTATTTCCAGGGGAATGATGACCGATAACTGGCAGCCCTTGCCCGGAGCCGTGTCGATTTCCACTTTCCCGTTAAAAAGCTCGGCCCTGGTGACAATATTGCTGAATCCCATACCTTTTTTATAATGGGTGGGGTCAAATCCTATCCCGTCATCCGAAATGGTCAGGAAGATGTACTCCGCGTCGGACTGCAGCTTGATATGCAGGTTGGCCGCATGAGCATGGCGGATAATATTATTGACCTGCTCCTGGGTGATCCGGTAAAGCATCAGTTTCAGATTGGCCGGCATATCTTCCTCGTGAAAATAAGGATGATAGAAATCGATATTGAATGCATGCGCTCTTTTAAGCGAATCGCATAGCTCCTTGATAGATTCCATCAGGCCGATATCGCCCAGGGTGGGAGGAACGAGGGATTGTGAGAGTTGTCTTATCTCGTAAATGATACCGGCAAGGGTCTTATGCGAAAGTTCGATCATCTCCAACGCTTCTCCTGTTGCTTTCTCTCTCGCTACTTCGAGATAAAGCCTTGTGGTGGTCAGGTGCTGGTTGATATTGTCATGCAGCTCTTTGCCCATCAATTGTCTTTCTTTTTCCTGGCCGTCGATCGTAGCCTGGACCAGCAATTTCTGTTTTTGTACTTCCTGTTCGAATAATTCCCTGGTGAGTCTTTTTTGCTCGGTGATATCAGCAACGGAAGACATGATACTGATGATCTCGCCATCTTTATCTAAAATGGGTTCGGAATTGCCGAGCAGCCATACCCTGTCATTGGTGGCCTGCCGGTAAACGCCCATCACAACATCCCTAACCGCTGATTTGGTTTGCAGGACGATGGACAAGGGATATTCCTCTACCGGGAAAACAGTGCCATCTTCACGGATCACATCCCAGGGCATGTCGAGCATCCGTTTGCCCATTAGCTCCTTCCTTGACAAACCAAACATTTCCAATGCGGCATGGTTACAGATCGTTATGGTGCCTTTTTCATCCTGAACAATAACTCCCTGCTTGAGGTTATAAATAAGGTTGCGGAATTTCTCTTCGCTTTCCCGGAGTTTATCCTCTGCTTCTTTTCTACGGCTGTCGTTGGTAAAATATATCACCATGGCATTAAACCCGGGCGTATCCAGCAGGTTATGAGTCCTCACCGAACACCAGACCCATTCTTGTAAAACATGTTTCAACCGGAGCAAAAGATAGCTTACTTCCGATCTTTTTTTCAACTCGTTAACAAAGCCTTCGGTGGCTTTGGCAATATCTTCCGGATGAATAAAATCAAAAAGACTCCGACCGAGCAACCGGGCTGGCTCATAACCGGAGATTCTTTGTACCGAAGGACCGCAATAAACGATCTTCCCTTTTTCATCCGACATAATAATACCATCAAAGGAATAGTAACTCATGTTCCGGTAAAACTTTTCGCTCTCCTGTAAGGTGGTGTCCGCTTTTTTTCTTTCGGTAATGTCTTTACCCACTCCCAGGAACCCGATAAAATGTCCTTTATCATTGTGCAACATGGAGATCGTGTGCAACAAGTAAATAATTTGTCCGTCGTGGCGTTTGAAAGATACTTCGCCCCGCCAGACCCCTTCTTTCAGGATGATCGCGGCGACCTGCGGTAAGGTAAATGGGGAATAATCTGCCGGGAATACTTCGCCGACTGGCTTCCCGAGGGCATCTGACTCCCGGATCCCCGATAGCTTTTCCAGTACTGTATTGCAGGAGGTAACGATCCCCAGGGTATCGGTGGTGAGAATGATATCGGTTACATTGTTCAGTACGGTGGCCTGGTGCCGGAAACGTTGCTCACTTTCGATCAGGGCCGCTTCTGTTTCCCTTCTGAGTGTATCATCATGAAAATAAATGACCACACCATTGATGTAAGGATTTTGCACCAGGTTGTGTCCGCGGACAAAACACCATATCCACTCGCCCGTTTTTTTCAATATCCGGAGTGAAACAAATTTTATTCTCAGGTTTCCGGTCAATTCATCCATGAATGCCGTGATCGCAACGGGCCGGTCTTCGAGATGCGTGAAATTGAAAATACTTTTCTCCAGAATTTCGGTTTCGGAATAACCAAGTATAGGGGTGATCGATGAAGAGGCAAAGCGGATGATACCTCTTTCATCTGTGATCAATACCCCATCCAGTGAATTGGCAAAAAGATTCCGGTAAAACAACTCACTTTGCTGTAGCCGCTCTTCCATCCTTCTTTTGTCCGTTATGTCTTTACTCACACTCACAAAACCGGTCGTCTCTCCTTTGCTGTTCCTGATCCGTGTGATAGAAGCCAGCAGGGTGATCCGCCGGCCATGCCTGTTGATCACGTAAGCTTCCCCATGCCACTCGCCGTTTTCATGAAGCATTTCAAAAAAACGGGGTCTTGAAACTCCTTCGTATTCAAAATGCAATACTTCCTTGATCTTCCGGCCGGCCATTTCAGCGGCCGTATAACCATAAGCGATCTCTGCCGCTTTATTCCAGGAGATAACATTAAAGTCTTTATCCTGCGAGATGATAACATCAGAGACAGTATTGATCAAACGGGCCAGGTAATTGAGCTGGTCAGTTGCACTTTTTTTCTCCGTGATATCCTGCTGTGTACCCCAGACCCTCTTCAGCATTCCATCCTCAACCACTCCTTCCATACTGTTGAGGAAATGTAATGTATTGCCATAACGATCCTGTTCTTTGGTTTCAATATTGCTGGTCCTGAACCCGCTGGCAATAAAGTTTTCCAGGTAATCAATCCATACCGGGTCATCGAGATCCATCATATCAGTCATGCGGGCTCCGATCATTTCTTCTGCTTTCTCATACCCGTACATCCGGGCCAGGTTATCATTGCATTCTGCCATGTACGCATGCTTGATACAATGTGCAATGATCTCATCGGGAGGGGCGAAAGCAGAAACCGGCTCCCGTATGTCAAACCGCCACATACCTTCCGGGCTTTGGACGTAAGCTTTGAATCGTTCGGCCATTTCTCCTGAAGGCTGACCGTCCCCGTTTATAGTGCAGGCCTTGTCTTCCAGTACAAACCCGATGGCATGAATAGTTCCGGCCATTCCGTTCTCATTGCCAGGAGAAAGCTCCCATCTTGAAATTTGGTTCAATCCGCCGGCTGCTAATAGTTCGAGGTCCACCCCGCAACCCTCGCCGGGACTTTGCTGGCATTCCTGCATTGCCTGTTTGAATTTGTCGCCGCTTTCCGCCAAAAAAATAGCGGGTGCTTTTTTGCCCGGAAATTCCATAGTGATATGACTGAACTGTCGCTGAAAAAAAGGGTTGACAGCGAGGATATTTCCCTCGAGATCAGTTACCAGGTAATAAAACCTGCGGGAAATCCGGAAGGATTCGGGAATGTATTCTGTATTGGATGACGGATACATTATACCTGTTTACTTGACGTGCAGGATATGCTAATGACCTGCAAATGTACAGATATTAGTTATGGGGGGACGTTTTACGCTGGCCGGGCCATAAAAAACCGTTCTGCTCCCTGGATCGGCCAGGCTGGCGGAACGGTTCTATTGATGTATAAATGAATTAGAATCCCTTCTGACCTTTTGTAAATTTCTTCAGCTGGGGGCATTCTGTTTCTGTTTGTGCATCCACGCTGACATAATAAGTCGGCAATTTGGTCACCATCCATTTCTCCATAGCTTTTGCCTTTTTTTCCTCAAGGGCGAATTGCGCTATTTTGCTGTAGTCATCATGCAGGTTCATGCGGTGAGGCTCAGAACGGAATTTCAGGTAAACGACCCGCACTCCTTTTTTGCCCTGCTCATCGGTATAAGGAACAGGCTGGGAGTAATCGCCAACTTTCATTTTGGGCAGCATCCCGACCATGTCCTTGTCCAGTGCGTCGATGGTAACATAGGTAGAGCCATCACGGTTGGTGATGCAGGGACCGGCAAATTTAGCCGCTTCATCATCGCTGTACTTTGCTGCCGCTGCATTAAAGCTGAGGGTTCCGGCAATAACTTTTGCACGGACAGAATCCAGTTTTACCATCGCCTGTTTGATCTCTGTTTCTGTTACCGGCGGTATGCGCAAGATATGACGTACGACCGCATCATCACCATTGCGTTTCACCATCTGGATGATATGATAGCCGAACTTGGATTTAACAGGGGCTGATATCTCGCCATCTTTCAAACGGAATGCGGTGGACATAAAGATGGGATCCCATGTCTTTTCATTCCGGTTGATCTCGTATTGACCGCCACGATCCCTGCTACCCGGGTCTTCCGATACATCTTTGGCCAGTCGCTCAAACGTGGTGGTTTTTAATTCCAGTTGTTTTTTGTAATTGTTCATCTCACCGACTACATACAGTTCGATCTCACGGGATGCTTTGGGATAGCTGATGATCTGGCATATCTCCAGTTCCGATTCATAAAAAGGTAAACTATCGGTGGGTACTTTATCAAAGAAAGCTTTTACTTCAATGGGGGTGATCCTGACATTGTCGACGATCTTGCGTTGCATGGCACCGGATAATTTTTGTTCCTTGACCGACTCTCTTGCATCGTCCTTGATCTGGTAAATGGTTTTACCGGCCATTTCTTCCAGGGCTGCTATACTGCCCAATTGGTTGACATAATAACGGATCTTCTGGTCCAGCTCTGCTTCTACCTCTTCATCAGTTACCGGCAATGAATCTTTTTCCGCCTGCAACATCAATATTTTGGAAACAACGGCCTGTTCCATCAGCAGGCATTCGGCGTTGTCGGGAATAGTTCCCCCCTGCCGCGAAATATCGAGGATAGAATTGATGATATCAGAGTGAAGAATGATCCGGTCGCCCACCACGGCAGCAATTTTATCTGCTACCACTTTTTTCGGCTGTGATTGAGCGATGAGTGTGCAACTCAATAACAGGAAACACGCAGTTAATATCTTTTTCATAAATAGTATAAACTCAAAAATAGTTTTAGCCGCAGGACTTATGGGCCATTTCGGGAGTATTTAACAAAAGTTTGATAGAAGACCTCACCCTCTGCCTCCCTCTCCCTGCGAAGAGGGAGAACCAATGATACAAAGAGCCAACTTTCCTTCTTGTACCTTGGCCATGTGCCTTTACAAAGTTCTCTTCACCTCTTCGATCTCGTACGCTTCCACTACATCCCCTACCTTATAATCGGTGAAATTCTTGATTGTTAACCCGCATTCCATACCCGATAACACTTCTTTTGCATCGTCTTTGAACCTCTTCAGGGAGCCCAATTCCGCACTCGCATCCCCGGTCGGATAAATAACGATACCATCCCGGATCAGGCGGACCTTCGAATCCCTCTTGATCTTTCCATCCCGTACGGTACATCCAGCAACCGTTGCCTTATCGAATTTGAACACTTCGCGGATCTCCACATTGGCCACGATCTTCTCCTGTGTCTTTGGTTCAAGCATACCTTCCATGGCACTCTTCACTTCTTCGATCGCATTATAGATGATGGAATACATCTTTATTTCGATACCGGCATTTTCAGCCAGTTTTGATGCCTGTAAAGATGGACGCACATTAAATGCAATAACGATCGCATCCGAAGCCTCGGCCAGTACGATATCACTTTCATTGATCTGTCCAACGCCTTTGTGGATCACACTTACTAAAATTTCCTGTGTGGAAAGTTTCTGTAAGGAATCGCTCAATGCTTCTACCGAACCGTCCACGTCACCCTTGATGATCACTTTCAGTTCCTTAAAGCTTCCAAGTGCCAGGCGGCGACCGATCTCATCCAGCGTAATATGCTTCTTGGTACGAATACCCTGTTCTCTTAATATCTGTGCACGACGGTAAGCGATCTCTTTTGCTTCTGCTTCATCTTCATATACTTTGAATTTCTCACCGGCCTGTGGCGCACCGTTCAATCCCAATATCACAGCGGGTGCCGAAGGGCCTGCTTTTTCTTCCTTCTTATTTCTTTCATTGAACATGGCTTTTACCCGTCCGAAATACTGGCCACTTACGATCAGGTCACCGGGTTTAAGCGTTCCATTCTCTACCAGCAATGTTGCCACATAACCACGTCCTTTATCGAGCGATGCTTCAATGATCGTTCCGGTAGCTTCCCTGTCGGGATTTGCTTTCAGGTCCAATATCTCTGCTTCAAGCAGGATCTTCTCCAATAACTTATCAATATTCAATCCTTTCTTCGCCGCTATTTCCTGGCTCTGAAATTTACCACCCCATTCTTCCACGAGGATATTCATCTGCGACAATTGCTCATATATCTTTTGGGAATTGGCGCCATCCTTATCGATCTTATTGATCGCAAAGATCATCGGCACACCGGCAGCCTGCGCATGGCTGATCGCCTCACGGGTCTGTGGCATCACAGCATCATCCGCGGCCACCACGATCACTGCGATATCCGTAACCTTGGCACCCCTTGCCCTCATCGCCGTAAAGGCTTCGTGACCGGGAGTATCCAGGAACGTAATTTGTTTTCCATTTGCCAATTCTACCTGGTAAGCACCGATGTGCTGGGTAATACCCCCGGCTTCACCCGCTACCACATTGGCACTGCGGATATGGTCAAGCAACGAGGTCTTACCATGGTCAACGTGACCCATGATGGTAACAATAGGTGAGCGGAATTTCAGATCGCTTTCTTCATCATCATCCTCCTCTTCTTCCATTTCCATTTGCTTCTCCATGTTGATGAACTCCACATCATAGCCGAATTCACTCGACACGAGTTCAATCACTTCCGCATCCAGCCGCTGGTTGATCGATACCATGATACCAAGCCCCATACATTTACTGATCACTTCTGCGAAGCTCACATCCATCAGGTTTGCCAGTTCGCTTACGCTGATGAATTCTGTAACCTGTAGTTTGTTATCATCACCGGTATTGCCCTGGGCATCGGCGAGCTCCTGTCTTTTTTCGCGGCGCATTTTTGCTTTCAGGTTCTTACCACGTCCGCCGCCGCCAGCCAGCTTGGCCTGCGTTTCCTGTATCTTTCTCTGGATTTCTTTTTCGTCGATCAGTTTATCTTCTCTGCGTGCCGGGCCCGTACCGCCGGTTGTCCTGCCACGGCTAGGTCCTGTTCCGGCTCTTCCACGGTTGAAGTTGCTGCCACCTTGCCTCCTGTCTGCATCTGTATCCTTATTGATAAATATCTCCCGTTTCGGATCTTTCTTGGCGATCGGGATACGTTTGCGTTGTTTCTTCTCGTCCTTTACAGGGCGTGTATCATTATCAACCGGGAGTTCGATCTTTCCAAGGATCTTCGGACCGGTCAGTTTTTCTACTTCGATATTTTCAATAACGGCGGTAGCTTGTTCTTCTACAACGGGTTCTTCTTTTACTACCACTTTTTCGACCACCGGTTTTACTTCTTCCTCTTCTTTCTTTGTTTTCTTTGCCTTGCCTTTTACCGCCGCGCTAGTCTTCGGGGTTTCTTCACCCGCAGTAGTGAGTGGAGCAGGACTATCTTCTTCTTTTTTAGCTTTTGTTATTTTCTTCGGGCGGGTAGAAGAGTCAATAGCAGAGAGGTCGATTTTCTTAACGACCTTCGGTCCTTCTATTTCCGGCGCTTCCGCCTTTACAACTTCTTCTTCTTTTTTAGCGACCGGGGCTTCGACTTCAGTTTTTGTTTTTGCCTTTGCAGCCGTGATAGCTTTCGGGGTTTCTTCTTCAACCGGTTTTAGCTCTTCCTTCTTCACGATCTTGGGTGCGCCTTTTTCGTCTTTCTTGAAACTGATCTCTTCGTCCTCTTTCTTTTTCTTGGCTTCTGCCTGCGATCCTTTGGGCAGTTCCAGCTGATCGCTCTTCATCTTGGCAGCTTTGTCGCTGGAAAATTCCTGCTGCAATGAACGGTACATCTCTTCCGTCAGTTTCGAGGTAGGCTTCAGGTCATCTTTGGGAAAACCTTTCCCCAACAGGAAATCAATAATGGTATCCTGGCCAACGTTAAACTCTTTGGCTGCTGCTAATAATCTTGGAAGTTTTAATTCTGGCATTCAGTTTATTTAAGTCAAATAGGTCAAATGAGTCATATTGGTCACATCAGTCATACAAGTCAAGCTACGAAGGCATTTGACTATTTTGACCTTTATGGCATTTATGACCTTCTTAATTATCCTTTATCAAATTCTTCTTTCAATACCCTGCGAACTTCAGCGATCGTTTCTTTTTCCAGGTCGGTTCTTCTTTCCAGTTCTTCCGGCGTCAGGTTCAATACGCTTCTACCCGTATCGCAACCCACTCTTTTCAGCTCATCGATCACCCATGTTTCGATCTCATCGCTGAATTCTTCGAGGTCGATATCAAATTCTTCTACTTCGTCTCCTTCTTTATCACGATAAACATCCAGCTCGTAACCCGTCAAATCGCAGGCCAGTTTAATGTTCACGCCCCGGCGACCGATCGCCAGTGAAACCTGGTCTGGTTTCAAATACACGTTTGCATGTTTGGCTTCATTGTCCAGTTCCATGCTCGTGATCTTGGCCGGTGTCAGTGAGCGCTGGATCAGCAGTTGAATATTACTGGTCCAGTTGATCACATCGATATTCTCATTCTTCAATTCTCTTACAATACCATGGATACGGCTTCCTTTCATACCCACGCAGGCCCCTACAGGATCAATCCGGTCGTCATAAGACTCCACCGCAACTTTAGCTCTTTCTCCCGGATCCCGTACAATTTTCTTTATCACGATCAGCCCGTCAAATATTTCCGGCACTTCGATCTCCAGCAATTTGGCAAGGAAATCAGGTGAGGTCCTGGAAAGAATAATCACCGGGCTGTTATTCTTCATGTCCACTTTCTTCACCACGGCACGGATACTCTCTCCTTTTTTGAAATAATCCTGGGGTATCTGTTCGCTTTTCGGAAGGATCAGTTCATTCCCTTCCTCATCGAGTAATAGTATCTCTTTTTTCCAGACCTGGTATACTTCAGCACTGATGATCTCGCCCACCCTGTCACCATATTTTTTTGCCAGTACATTTTTCTTCAGGTCGCTGATACGGCTGGCCAATGTTTGTTTGGCGGCCAAAATAGCCCTGCGGCCAAAATCAAGCAGGTCGATCTCTTCGTATAACTCTTCCCCTACTTCAAAGTCAGGTTCGATCTTCACGGCATCGGAATAGGCAACCTGCGCCAATGGGTCTTCTACCTGGCCATCTTCGACGATCATACGGCGACGGATGATCTCGAGGTCACCTTTTTCCGCGTTTACGATCACATCAAAGTTCTCATCACTGGTGTATTTTTTCCGTAAAAGGGTTTTAAATACATCTTCCACCACTTTCATCATCGTAGGGCGATCGATATTCTCCGCTTCCTTAAAATCCTGGAAGGCGTCGATCAGGTTAATACTTGACATACATCTTGCTTTTTTTTAGCAGTGGGTGGCGAGTAGCCCCGATATAATCGGGGTGGCTCATAGCCCGCAGCCGTCTTTAAAATTTAATTTGAATTTTTGTTGATTTAATGCCTCGTCCTCCTGTCCCTTCTCTGGAGGAGAGGGGTAGTAAGACTCCGCTTATTTAAAATTTTATCTGTATCCGTGTTGTTTTTATATCCGAAAAAGAAATGTTGTGTTGCACCGTTTCCATTTTCTTACCTTTTCCCTTTATTTCCTCCACCACGATACCAGCTTCCGTTACTTCCAGTAATTTCCCTTCTATGATCTTTCCTTCATTATCTGTTACTTCCACGTAACGACCCTTGTTTTTCAGGTACTGCCGATGCAGTTTCAGTGGTTCTTCCAGACCCGCTGACGACACTTCCAGTGAAAAATCACCGTTTGGATTCTCTTCTTCCAGCTGCTTATACAGGCGACGGTTATATTGGACCAGTTTTTCGATACTAACACCCTGGTCGCCATCAAGGAACACTTTAATATTATTGGTGGGTTTGATCCTGATCTCCACTAAAAAAACACCGGGATCTTCGCTGATCAACGCCGCTACCCTTTGTTCCAATGATTGTATTTGTGCTTCTGCGTTCATGGGGTATAAAAGAAGAAGGGAACGGCCTCGTTCCCTTCTTACTGCTATTTCCGATGCAAATATAGGGAGAAAGGCAGGTACCAACCAAATACTGCCAGGCAGAAATTCTCACTTCCAAGGCAGCTAAGGATTTTTGCAGGCAAGACGGTAAGTCGGTAATAAACCGGCTTAAACCATCTCTCTTTCCGTCTTACCGCCCTCCCGGCTATTTTTTAAAGATCATACCGGCAAACAAGCGTTAATTATTCGGCAAACAAGGCCAAAAAGCCGGCAACAGCCGGGAGCCCCATCTTATCTTTGTGTTATGAGATTCGTTTTGTATGCCATACTGATCTATATCGCATACCAGTTCATCTTTAAACTGGTAATCCCGGTCTATATCGCCAGCCGGAAGATCAAAAAAGGGTTCCGGGAAATGCACCAAAAGATGCAGGAACAAACAGGTAATGCCGGGCAGGACCAGCAGCAAGGTTTCAAACCACAGTCTTCAGCACCCAACCCGGGCAACCGGCCAAAGTCAGGTGACTATCTCGAGTTTGAAGAAGTGAAATAAATATTGAAGATTTTTTATTTGAGATTGAAGATTGATTGAATCAATGTCTCAGTGATTCACCGAACAGCAAAATCTTCAATCCCCCCTAATCTTACATCTTACATTATTGTAGTTTAAATCCTGCCTCCAGCACATCCCTGCTATTACCACCCACAAATACTTTGAAGTCCCCGGGTTCGGCAACATGTTTTAGTTCGCTATTATAGAATTTCAGGTCATTGACCGTGATGATGAACGTAACCTTTCTGCTCTCACCCGGCTTCAATGAAATTTTTTGAAATCCTTTCAACTCCTTGACGGGACGGGTAATGCTACCCACCACGTCACGTATATATAATTGTACGACTTCTTTTCCTTCATAATTGCCTGTGTTCTTTACAGTAACCGTTGCAGCGATCTTTCCACTATTCGTCAGCGTGGCGCCGGTCATTTTGAGATCACTATAGCTAAAACTGGTATAACTCAATCCAAAACCGAAGGGGTACAATGGGTCGTTGGATACATCCAGGTAATTGGACCTGAATTTTTCAAACCATTTTCCTGCTGGTAATGGCCTGCCCGTATTTTTATGAGAATAATAAATAGGTACCTGCCCGATATTTTGCGGGAAGGTGGTGGTTAATTTCCCCGAAGGATTCACATCGCCGAATAATACATCGGCAATGGCGCTTCCAGCTTCCGAACCGCCAAACCAAACATTCAATATCGCGGGTACATTCTTATCCTCCCAGCCCAACGTGAGTGGTCGGCCGGTGAATAATACGAGTACAACCGGTTTGCCGGTTTTTAACAATGCTGCCAACAGGTCTTTCTGGATCTGCGGGATATCGAGATTGGTACGGCTGGAGCTTTCACCGCTCATTTCAGAAGCTTCCCCCAGCGCAGCGACGATCACATCCGCCTGCTCTGCCACCTGTATGGCTTCCTTCAACAATTCAGCAGCACTACGATTGTCTTTTTTTAATCCCCGGCCAAACATTGTTATTCTTTTTTCGAGATTGCTATCGGCTTCAAAACTGGAGCCCCGGGCATGTATAATTTTCGCAGAGGAGCCCACTGCTTTTTCCATGGCTTCTTTCAGCGTTATACTTTTGTCAATATCTGTAGCCACGCTCCAGGTGCCGGCCATATTTTCCGGGGTATCGACCAGGGGTCCTACCAACGCGATTGTACCCGTTTTTTTCAACGGTAATAGATTGGATTGATTTTTTAACAGCACAAAACTCTCCCCGGCAATCTCCCTTGCTTTCTTAATATTGGCGGGAGTATATACTTCTGTTTTACTTCTTTCTAAATTACAATAGCGATACGGATCCTCAAATAATCCCAGTTTGTATTTCGCTTCCAGCACCAGGCGGCAGGCTTCTTCAATTTCTTTCAGGGTTAATTTTCCTTCCTGCAATGATTTTTTCAACGTGAGTAAAAAACCTTCTCCCACCATATCCATATGTATCCCGGCTTTGAGCGCCAATGCCGATGATTGCTGCAGATCACCCATGCCATGATCGATCATTTCGTTGATACCGGTATAGTCGGTTACCACAAATCCTTTAAAACCCCACTGCCTGCGCAACACATCCGTCATTAAAAACCGGTTAGCCGTAGCCGGTATTCCATCCACTTCATTAAAAGAAGCCATCACAGAGCCAACGCCTGCATCCACCGCTGCCTTGTAGGGCGGCAGGTATTCATTGAACATCCTTACCCGGCTCATATCGGTCGTGTTATAATCACGGCCGGCTTCTGCAGCACCATAAAGAGCATAATGTTTTACGCAGGACATGATCGTATTGGGTTTTGACAGGTCATCACCCTGATACCCTTTCACCATGGCCCTGGCCACTTCCGAACCCAGATAAGGATCTTCCCCGCTTCCTTCTGCGAT